>JAZOQZ010000161.1:0-3873 GCA_045656345.1 Clostridia bacterium | reverse complement strand
ATTGCCTCCTTAAAATCTGCACAGATTACCTATGCTGTAAGAGATTCCGTGTTTGATGATATCGAAATCAAAGAAGGCGAAATTATGGCATTAAGCGGAAGTTCCATTTTAACCAAAGGAAAAGACCCCAATAAGGTGTGTGCTTCCGTGATTGAAAAATTATGTGATGACACAGTTTCTATGGTCACTGTGTATGCAGGTGCCGACGTCACCGGCGAAGATATGGAAGCGTTGGAAAAAACCTTAACTAAAAAATATAAGGATGTTGACTTTGCTTTCTATCGTGGTGATCAGCCCGTTTATTACTATTTCATTTCTTTGGAATAAGCAGAATCATATCAAAATAAACCGAAAACTTTGAAGTTTAGAAATTTTTTATAAGAGGACAATATGAACCTGTTTTCTCTCCCTATTTCTAACATATCAGGAGTTTCCGATGCCAGGCTTGTGTATTTTCAAAAGCTTGGCATTTTTTCGGTTGCCGATTTACTCTATTATTTCCCGAAAAACTATGAAAACCGTATGAATATGAAAACGGTACGCGAGCTCAGAGAAGAAGAACTTGCCACCGTAACCGTGCGGATTTTAGATATTTCTACCCGACGCATCCGTCAGAATCTGACACTGATTTCTCTTCTGTGTGAGGATGATACAGGAGAACTTAAAGTCACTTTTTTCAATCAGAAATACTTGGTCAATCAACTGAGTATCGGCAAGAGTGTTACCTTATCGGGAAAAGTGAGCAGAAGAATCGGTTTTGTGGAAATGACGAACCCTGCTGTGCAAAAAGAAACTCCTGCAGGAAATTTTTCGGAGAATTATATTCCCAGATATCCTCTCACCAAGGGGCTTACCCAAGGTGTTATCCAGAAAATTGTGTATGAATGCTTAAAACTTGCAAAAGAACATCTTTTAGAAACTCTTCCCATGGAAATTCGTAAGGAATATCATCTTTGCGAGCTTTTGTATGCTTTGGAAAACATCCATTTTCCAAAAGGGGAAGAGGAACTGATGGCGGCAAAAAAACGGCTCGCCTTTGAGGAACTGTTTTATTTGATGTTGGGGCTGGGTAAAATTAAATTGCGGCAGAAAAAAGCACTTGGTCCCAAATTGACGAACTATAAAATTGCAGAAGAATTTGCCGAAAAGTTGCCGTTTCCTTTAACCAATGCTCAAAAGCGGGTCACCAGAGAAATCTGTGCCGATTTTAAAGCAGGGTATCAGATGAATCGATTGGTTCAAGGGGATGTTGGTAGCGGAAAAACAATGGTTGCCGCTATGTCGATGCTCATTTGTGCCCAGAGCGGTTATCAGGCAGTTTTAATGGCTCCCACCGAAATTCTTGCCCGCCAGCATTATGAAGGGTTGAAACCGTATTTGGAAGAATTCGGATTCTCTGTAAACCTCCTGGTCGCATCTATGAAGAAAAAAGAAAAAGACGCTGTGATTGCAGGCCTTGCCGCAGGGGAGGTTTCTCTTGTGATTGGCACACATGCGTTGTTATATGACAGAGTGCAGTTTCATAAATTGGGGTTGGTAATCACTGATGAACAACACCGTTTCGGCGTAAAAGCACGGTCTGTGCTGACTGAAAAGGGAGAAAATCCTCACTGCCTGGTTATGACTGCAACTCCTATCCCCAGAACGCTGGCACTGATTATTTACGGAGATTTGGATGTTTCCGTTATTGATGAATTACCTTTGGGCAGAACTCCCGTGAAGACGAGGATTGCAGGAGAAAAACAGCGGAACAAAGTGTATCAGTTTGTTGTGAAAGAACTGGAAAAAGGCAATCAGGCATTTGTGGTTTGTCCTCTGATTGAAGAAAGCGAAAGTTTAGAATTAGAGGATGCCATCCGTTTGCAGAAAGAACTTCAGACAACCTACTTAAAAGATTATCGGATAGGATTGTTACACGGCAGAATGAAGGCAGAGGAAAAAGATGCCGTGATGAACGCCTTTTTACGAGGAGAGCTTCACGTGTTGGTTTCCACCACAGTGGTGGAAGTGGGTGTCAACGTGCCCAATGCCACTGTGATGGTGATTGAAAATGCGGAACGCTTCGGCCTTGCAAGTCTTCACCAGCTTCGGGGACGGGTAGGGCGCAGCGATAAGCAATCCTACTGTTTTTTGAGTCTTTCCGACGAAAAAGCAAGAAAGCGGTTGGAAATTATGGAAAAAACCACCGACGGTTTTGCCATCAGCGAATTTGATCTAAAAAACCGGGGTCCCGGAGAATTTTTTGGCACCCGGCAGCATGGACTCCCATCTACGGTGTTAAGTCGCCTGACTTATACGATGGAAACTGTTCGAGTTGCAAAAAAAGCGGCAGAATTTTTATTGGAGAATGACCCTGATTTTCTGCTGCCCCAAAACAAGCGGATTTCCGATTCTGTAAACCGTATGTTTTCCGAGCATCGTTATGTGAGTCAATTATAGGAAAACTCGAGAAAAACATTGACATTTTTTGCATTTTCATATACAATAAACAAAATAGGGTTGTTTTGGATTGTTATGGCATGTAGACGTTAAGAATCGTTTTGAAATTACCAAAGCAGGTGGACTTCCCATAAATTGTGAGAAGGAGAAAAGATACGTGTTTAAACGCCTTCGTGAAGATATCAATGCGGTGATGGAAAAAGACCCTGCCGCAAAAAATAAATTAGAAGTATTTTTGCTGTCTCCCGGAATTCATGCTCTTTTCTGGCATCGGGCGGCACATCGTTTGTACAAATGGAGAATGTTCTTTTTGGCACGATGGATTTCCCAGACGGTAAGATTTTTTACCGGGATTGAAATTCACCCCGGTGCTAAAATTGGTCACGGAGTGATGATTGACCACGGTATGGGCGTTGTTATCGGCGAAACAGCAGAGGTGGGTGACGGATGCACCATTTATCAGAATGTTACCCTGGGCGGTACCGGGAAAGACACCGGGAAACGTCACCCCACTATCGGGAAAAATGTAATGATTGGTAGCGGTGCCAAAGTGCTTGGTCCGTTTACCGTGGGAGATAATTCCAAGATTGCGGCAAATGCTGTGGTGCTTCGTGAAGTGCCAGAAAACAGCACTTGTGTGGGAGTTCCCGCACGAGTGGTTATCCGCAACAACGTGAAAGTTTCCGGCGCGGATTGGCAAACAGACCAGACTCATATTCCCGACCCGTTATCTCAGGAACTTTGCAGAATGCTTGCCCGCATTGAAAAGCTGGAAGCGGATAACAAAAAGCTGGAAGCGGAGTTTAATACAGAGCAAGGAGAATAATCTATGAAAATTTTTAATACATTAACCATGCAAAAAGAGGAATTCAAACCTTTAGAAGAAAACAAAGTGAAAATTTATGCTTGCGGACCCACTGTGTATAATTATTTCCATTTGGGAAATGCACGTCCCTTTATCATTTTTGACACTTTGAGAAGATATTTTGAATACCGTGGCTACGACGTTAAATTTGTTCAGAACTTTACCGATATCGACGATAAAATGATAAAACGTGCCAACGAAGAAGGCATCACCGTAAGAGAACTGGCAGACCGTTTTATCAAAGAATACTACACCGATGCTAAGGGCCTTGGTGTAAAAGAAGCGGACGTTCATCCCAGAGCAACCGATGTTATTCCGCAGATTATCAAAATGTGCGAAACCTTAATTGAAAAAGGCTATGCTTATGAAGCAAATGGCGATGTTTATTTTGAAACCAAAAAATTCAAAGATTATGGTAAACTGTCTCATCAGCCTTTGGAAGACTTAGAAGCAGGTGCCAGAATCAACGTAAACGAAGATAAAAAAGATCCTATGGATTTTGCAATCTGGAAAGCGAAAAAAGAAGGAGAACCCTCCTGGACTTCTCCCTGGGGCGAAGGCCGTCCCGG
>JAZOQZ010000160.1:0-39422 GCA_045656345.1 Clostridia bacterium | reverse complement strand
TGGAAAGAAGAGCTTTAAAGCCAAGCCACGTTTTCTTTGGCTCTTCACAAATGGTCTTGGGTGCTTCTTTGATTGGTTCTGAAGGCTTGGTTTCCTTTGCTTCTGCTTCGGCCTTTCTCTTTGCCTGCTCTGCTTCCCATGCAGCCTTCTTTTCTGCTTGTGCCTGAAGCCTGTGGGCTTCTCCTATGGCTCTTCCAAGGTCAAGGTGGGAATAATATGCTTCCTTTGCTTCAAAGCCAAAATAGGGCAAATCCTCAATCACAGAAAGGTCACTATCAATCTTTGCAAGCCTTTCATCAATGGTCTTCTTAATGGTGGGCATCTTCACCGATGCATTCAGCCATTTTTCGTCAAAGAGCAAATCAAACTTGATTTCATTTGGGGCTTCCTTGCTTTCCCAATAAGCCTTGATTTCTTCAAGCTTCTCTTCCTTCTGCCTTTCCTCAAAAGCCTTAACTTGCCCATCTATGATGGATGCAGGCTTGTCAATGATGCCAATGATTTCATTGATTTGGGCCTTGAATACGTTGAAGGATTCCATGTATTCTTTTTCACGGCGCAATCTTTCATCATTAAGGGCTTTTTTAAGCCTATTAAGGTTTGCCCGGTCGGCCTTTGCATCCTTGATTTGGTCTTCGTTATACACAATAGATGCATAGTGTTCTGCTTTTTCAAGCAACATCACCTTCAATTCTTCATAGTTGAAGATGATTTGTTCGGGCTTTGAATAAGGTTCAATTCTTAATTCCATTTTTTCTTCTCCTATATTTGTTTTTTAGAATTCGGGTAATATAAGCGCCGGGCGGATTTTCTTTTGAACATCATGCCAAAACCTTCTTTCAGAAGATTCCAAAAATTTGATGTCTTCTTCAACCTCTTGGCGCTCAATAAAATAGTGTCTTGTTTGAAGGTAAGGAACACCATCAAACACGGTTTTCAATTGGGCTTTCAAGATTGCAAATTCAGCTTCCATAATCAAAAACCCATGCAAAATTTGAATATAGTAATTGTCGGGAATCTTGTGATTCCACTTCTCTTTTTGCATCGATTGCAAAATTTCAGTGGTCTTAATTTCAAGGATGCCTTTTCTTCCATTGGCATCTTGCAGCCAACCATCTGCCGAAAAATGCCCCCATGGGTATTTTTCATTCGTGAACATGTTGTCTTCTTCATAGAAAACTTGGTATTCAGGGAAATCAAGCCGAAACAATTCCCGAAGGTGATATTCCGCATCATGACCATATTGCACATAAGGCTTGTGGGAAATGTCTTCGGGTATCACTTGGCCCGTTTTTTCAAGCCACAAATCAACGTTTGATTTGTATGGGTTCATTCCTACCACCGCCGAAGCATCTGACCCACCTATGTAGTTTTTGCGGGCTTCAAGCCATGCTTCCCTTGTGGGAAATGTGTGCATTTTCACCGACATGGCATCAACCTTCTTTCTTTTCGCTCAAATAGCACGTTTCAACACCTTCGGCCACGGTTATGACCACAAGTGATTCACCCTTCCATGCCATAACCCATCCATCACGAATGTCTATACAATCAGCAGGCAAATTGATGTGTGAACCATCTTTGAATTTAATGACCACCCTTGACATTTGATTGTTCCCCCTTCAATTTGTAATCAAAGACACCCTTTTCAATAAGCCTTGTGACCACGCGTTTCATCATGATGGGTGGAACACTCATTCCAACTATGTAAGAAGGCTTCTGACCATTCCAGTCATAATCTTGTGGGAATGTGCCACAATTCCGATAGTCTTCATCGGTGAATTTTGTCTTGTCATCACCACGATAGAAGCCATGAGTGTGAACCGTGGGGCAAATGGTGTCATCCCAAACAATCATTTCATTAAATCGTGAATTTCGTCCTTCTTCTCTTATGAGAATATCGGCAAGGCATTTGTCACCGGGCTTGGCTTTACAAAGCAATTCATAGCAAGCTGCAGGCTCTCCAATGCCTTCTTTTGCTTCCTTGAACAATATAGGTTCATAATTGAAAGACATGTCCAAAAATTCAAGGTCAATGTCATTGGCAATGTCATTTCTTGTGGCCACAAAAAACACCCTATGTCTTGCTTGTGGGATTCCCATGTGTTCACCTTTGAGCAACCAATGCTTCACTTTGTAGCCCAAATCAATCAATTGCTTGTATATCTTTTGAACATATGCCCATGCTTCACCTTTGATAAGGCCCTCAACGTTTTCCATTATGACAACTTTGGGTCTTAACTTTCCCACCGTGCCATTGAAGATGAAAGATAAATCATCAAGGGTTTGTTCTGCTTGTCCTTCTCTGAATTTCTTTTTCTTGCCCCATGAATCTTCACGGTCACCCGCCATTGAAAACGTGGTGCAAGGTGGGCTTCCATCAAGGATGTCAAGGTCAAACAATTCCGGGGGCAATTCCTCATTGGGAATATTATTGAAATCTCTTATATCCATAAGAAAGTTGAATTTGGGGTTGTGATTCTTTTTGTAAACTTCATTCATTCGTGGGTCAATTTCTACACAACCAAGGACTTCACACCCTGCTAATTTGTAGCCCATTGTTGAACCACCGCCACATGCAAAGCATGAAAAGACTTTCAAGCCATTTTTCTCTTTGGGGTAGTCATCAGCCATTGACCACTTCCAATCAGTTGATTTCATGGGCTTATATTTGGCTGCTTCCTCTTCAGGCATAAAATCAAAGATGCTTAATGTTTCCATTCTTTTTTCCTTCCTTTATTCTATGTAGTCATCAGTTGATTTTCGGTGATATGTATTCAAGCAATTTTCACAAATCAATTCATCATTGATTTCAAAGCAAAAATCATCTTGAATTGGTTCACCACAACAACTGCATTTGGGAAGCTTGTCCAACTGTCTTTGTTGCTCTGCTTCATAGCGGTCATGTAATTCGTTATAGTCTGGAATATGGTTATACATATTCACACCGCCTTTGAAGGCTTTGAATGCCATTCATCCCATATTGCATTGATAAGCTCTTCGGCCTTGTCTGCATCAAGGTTTGATACAAAGTCGCAAAATTCTGAAACCGTTGAATGGTCAATCATGTGCTTGGCTATGACCTTTGCCCAGCTTTCAATCTCGTTTGCTTCAGTGATTTCCGCATTGGGAAAATGGGTTTGAATTGCTATGTATGCATCAGTAAGGTTGTTTGCGGGAACAACCATTGTTTTGAAGGTTTCCCTATCTTCCGTGAATCTTAATTTGTAGTGATTGAGCATTTTTCCTCTCCTTCTAATTCATATTTGATTTTGACCCCCTCTTGGTCTGCTAATAGGTTTATTAGAGTTGCAAGAAGGTCTGTTCCTTTGGGTTCTTTCATCACATCATTCCTTTTTTAAAAATGTAAACATTCCGTTAACAAGGTTTGTCATGCCGTACTTTCATTTTCTTGCTTGTGTCTTTTTTAGACACTTTTATGCAAAAAAAATATTGACAACTTGCTCTTCAGTTAGGTTGTAGTGTTGACGAATAATAGCAATTTCACCTTGCTTGAATTCCGACTTGTTTTCATTGATTTTATTAGAAACACTTTGTTTGGATATTCCAAGCACTTCCGCAAGGTCACGGTTTGTTTCGCCATTTAGAACCATTACACTTCTTAAAAGCTCTTTGTTCATTTGCTAACCCCCTTTTTCAAAATGTGTCTTTTTAAGACACTTTCATTATATCAAAATAATTTTTGTCTGTCAATAACTTTTTTGAAAATTCTTCAAAAAATCTTGATTTTTAAGACACAATGGTGTATAATTTAGACATCATATAATATGAAAGGAAGAAAAAATTGTGGATATAGGGTTAAAAATCAAAACCGCAAGGCAAGCAAAGGGAATGACACAAGAAGAGCTTGGTGAAATTCTTGGTGTGCAAAAATCCGCTATTGCTAAATATGAAAGTGGAAGAGTTGTAAATATTAAGCGCAGCACCTTGAAAAAAATATCCGATGTGCTTGAAATTCCACCTTTTGAATTGATTTTTGACGAAGGACATAAAAAAATCCAAAAGAAAAACGACACCTTGACAGATGTCGTTGTAAGAATGAGGACTGACAATAATTTTCTCTCTGTAATTGAGGGGCTGAACCATTTGACCCCGGAGCAGCTTGCTATTGTCAAGCAGTTTGTGGATTCATTTCCAAAGGAGTGAATGACTTTTCAACACTCTTTTGCAAGAGTTGATAGATAAAGTCAAGCAATTCAACATCTGCATTGGGAAGAAGGTTGTTAATTTCGGCAATGTACTCTTTTTTCATAGGGGGATTCGTCCTTTCAAAAATACGAAGTGGAACATGTGTTTGTATCAATCTTCTGAAAACATTATACAATCTTGGATTTGAGAAATACCAGTTAAAAATATTTCCAATGAGATTTATATCAAAGAAAATGTGAAAAATTTGCCGAATTGTGCGGTGATAAGCCGTTCAACAATTCTGGATAAATTATACAACCGCAAAAGTCAAAATTCAATACTCAAATTTGTCAAAACAGGATGACATTTTTATCATCCTAAACATTCATCTATGCAATTTCAATACACAAAAATATCAACCATAGATACAAACAAATCAATTGAAAATGCAAAAACATCGTCAAGGAGAAACAATATGTTTCGTGAAAGAATAAACGAAGAAAAGAAAAGACTTGGCATTTCGGCAAAATCGATGTCAGAACGTTCAACCTTACACATCCCCGAAGAAACTATTAGCCGAGTATTATCGGGCAAAACAGCAGACCCCGGCATTAGCACCGTTATGGATTTGGGTGCAACAGTGGGATTAGCTCCACATGAATTGTTTATGGACTCCACCTTGACCGCAGAATTTAAGGCCTTTTTGGAATTAAAATCTAAAAGCGAAGAAACGGAAGCTGAACGTATTAGGATATTAGCCGAAAATGAAACCCTAAAAACAACAAATCTTGCTCTTGCAACCGAGCTTGAAAAGATAAAAATGCAACTAAATCACAAAGAAGAATTGATAAAACTTAAAGAAGAAATCATAGATTTATACAAGCGCTATAATTAGTTTTAATCAAGTGATTGATGTTTCAATCAATTTACAAAAAATATTTTAATAAGGAGAGGATTTATGATAACCTTAAATGCAAAAATTAAAGAAAGAATAACCAAAGGATTGAAAAAGTTTCAGCCTATTTTGCGGAAAGCGCAAGCCGCCGATGTGAACGAGAGCGACACCGTGACAATCATCACTGATATGTTATGCGAAATTTTCGGTTATGACAAATATGAAAATATCACATCCGAATTTGCTATCAAAAAGACATATTGTGATATTGCTGTCAAGCTTGGTGATAAAGTGCCATTTTTAATTGAATGCAAAGCCGTTGCACTTGAATTAAAAGAGGACTATATTAGACAAGCAACAAATTATGCTGCTAATTCCGGCATCAATTGGGTTGTCCTCACAAATGGTATGGTTTGGCAAGTTTATCACATGACATTTGGCAAATCCATTGAACAAGAGCTTGTATATGAATTTAACGTCTGTGAATTAAGTGCAAAAAAAGACAGTGACATTGAACCCCTTTATTATCTTTGCATTGAAGCCTTTGCAAAAAATAGCAAAGCAACATTGGACGATTTAAGGGCGCAAAAGCAAATATTTAACCGCTTTATTATCGGGCAAATCATGTTGTCTGATATGGGTATCGATAATATAAAAAAATGCATCCGCAAATTGTACCCTGATTTGAAAGTCACAAATGATGAAATTCGCACTATCATTAGCACTGAAGTATTCAAACGTGAAATTACAGATAGCGAATCAGCAACAGAAGCCAAGAAAACTGTGGCAAAACAGGAAAGAAAAATAAACAATGCCAAGACAAAAAAAGATATAGCGGTTTAATGCCCTATAAATATGCTTAAAGGTGGTGATGCCCAAAAGTGTAAGTAGCACCAAGAAAAACAAAAAAGGAAGTGAACCGAATGGGGAGAAAAGAAAAAGAAGAGGAAATTGAAAAAGTCACGGGCCAATATATGCAAAATCCCGTGACTATGAAAATTGAAAGGGTTGCTGCCTATGTTCGTGTATCATCACAAGAACAAAAGTTGCATGGTCTATCATTGGATGCCCAAAAAATGAAGCTGACTGAATATGCAAAAAAGAACCACATGAAGATTGTTGAATGGTACATGGATGAAGGTGTGTCCGGCCGTAAGCTCATAAGAAACCGCCCGGAATTGCAAAGGATGATTCAAGATGCCGAAAAAGGCAAATTTGATAGAATAATCTTCATCAAGCTTGATAGATTCTTTAGGTCTGTTGCGGAATACCATGAATGCATGAAGAGAATCAGCCCTGTTATTTGGTCAACCACCGAAGAACAATATGATTTGACAACGGCCAATGGAAGAATGCTTGTCAATATGAAGCTCACCATTGCGGAAATGGAAGCTGACCAAACGGGCGAAAGGATTGACATTGTAAATGAATATAAGGTGTCAACCGGGCAACCGCTATCCGGGAGCATGCCTTTTGGCTTCATGATTGAAACCAACAAGGAAACGGGCAGAAAAAAAATCATCAAGCATCCCGATTATGAGGAAATACTTGAAGATTTAATTGACTACCTTTTTACGCATCAAAGCATGAGAAAGGCTTTAGTATATCTTCATGCAAAGCACAATGTGAGCATGCCATATAATTCATTATATAGATTGCTTTCAAATACCATGTTGTGTGGGGAATACCGGGGCAACCCAAATTATTGTGAAGCATATATGACTAAAGAAAGATTCTTGAAACTGCAAAGCATACTGAAAAGAAACGTCAAAGACAATACAAATGATAGAAGTTATCTTTTTAGTGGTCTGATAATTTGCCCATCATGTGGGAATAAGATGTCAGGCGGCATGCATCATTGCAAAAATCAAAGTGGCAAAAAGTATCAATATAAAAAATACCGTTGCCAAAACAACAAAATAAATGCAAGATGTGATTTTAACAAAGTTGTCGGTGAAAGTACACTTGAAAAAATGATGCTTGCCAACATTGAAAAATACCTTGCAGAAGCCAAAATTCGTGCCGTGGAAGGCATAACGGACAATAAAAGTGTTAAGATGCCAAAGCACAATATTGATGATTTACATGCACAAATTGACCGTCTGAATTATTCTTGGCAAACGGGCAAAATCAGAAAAGTTGAACAATATGAAAAGGACTATGCAGCTTTGATGGAAATGCTTGAAGAAGCTGAAGCGGAACAAGGTGAAGTTATTGTCAAAGACTTCTCCAAGATTGATGCCATTCTTCAAGAAGGTTGGAAAGGCATTTATAACAACCTTGACGATGAACACAAAAGGGCTTTTTGGCGCTCTTTCCTTCGGTCTATTGAAATCAATTGGACTACCGACAAAAAAGAAATAACCAAGGTTAATTTTTTTTAACCTTGGTTATGGTGCTAACTCACCTTGTCCATTTGGCAATGGGTAGTTAGTACAATAATAAATATAAAGGATGATAATATATGAAAACAGCAGAAGAGATTATTGCATATCTTGAAATGGAGCTTGCCGAAGCTTATGAAATGCACGACCAAGCAAAAGGAAAGGATGCTGCACAGGCTTTTGCCTTCCTTATGAAAGCAACAACCATTGAACATTTGCTTGATGAAATCAAAACACAATAGTTCAACATCAAATTGTAACATAAATTGAAAAATATGTCAATAGCAAATCAACTATCAGTCAACTATGGGTCAAGTAAATTGTTTAATGTAAGAAAGGAAACACACTATGAAAAACTCAATCAATGAAGAAATCATCAAAGCACTTGAAATTTTGGGTGTTAAGGGAGAAATCACCCTTCGCCCACCCATTGACCCCTTGCGAATCGTGGTTACAGTAAATGGGGAATATTTCGGCATTTGGGATGTATTAAGAAAAACATTTGTGGATTGATTAAAGGAAGCACCATCGGATTCATTTTCGGTGGTGCTTTTTTTACAAAAAAATTCAAAAAAATTCCAAAAACCTATTGACAAACCACACAATGTGTGGTATAATATATACAGAAAGGGGGTGATTCCATTGGACAAGGTAATAAAAAAGCTTATTAAGTTGGTGCAACAACTCAATAAGCTTATGATTGAGATTATTTCCCTTGTGGGTTGGGTGCTAATCTTAATCAAACTCCTTACATAAAAGGGGGAGGGCTTCGGCTCTCTTCCTAAAAAAGGATTTTTATACATTATAACATAACACAAGGAGATTGTCAAGTGAAAAAGGAAATATTTGTTTTATCTTGGGAAATATTAAAATTCATCGGTTTATTTGGCTTTGTAATAGCAATTGCATTTATGATTTTGAAATAAGAAAGGAAAAAGAAAATGAAAGAAATAGAAATTAAGATTGAAGCACTTTGCAAAAAGTATGATTTGACCACCTTCCCCAATGTTCGTGACAACGTTATGAACATCTTGGCATCGGCAGAACCTTCAGATGAAGACAAACTTGAAGCCTTTGACCTCTATGATGAGTGGCTTTATGAATCATTCAAGGACGAAGAGTAAGAAAGGAAAAAGAAAAAATGCTTGATTATGAAGTTTATTATTACAATGTTCAATGGTGGGCTGATGATTGCTTTATTTCGGAGCTTCATTTTGACACCGAAGAAAATGCGGTTGAATTTATAAAGACCAACCGTGATAAATGGTCAGATTATAGGCTTCTAAAAATCCAAAAGGCAATTATTGATTTTTGAGGAGAACAAGAAAATGACAAACTATGAAAAACTAAAGGTTCTTGTTGACCAACTCAATTTTTTGCTTGATGAAGGCTTAATTGATGAAGAGGAATGTGGAACAATCAAGGAAGAAATATATTCAACAATGGAAATTCTTTCAGATTGTAATGAAATGTGCGAAGAAGCATTCAAAGAGGATATGAAGGAATTTTCCATTATGGAAGGTGGTGAAACAAAATGACCTTCAAAGAGCTACGCCAACAATCGGGGATGACACAAAAGGATTTTTCCGAATACTTCGGGATGTCCAAACGTGCCGTTGAATCATGGGAAGGTGGGGCAAGAAAATGCCCCGAATACCTCTTGCATCTTATGGAATATAAGTTGAAGAAGGAAAACATCATAAAATAAAAGATGGGCGGTCATTTGAACCGCCCTTTTTTATGCCCCAAATTTTGCTTGTGTGGGGCTTTATTTTTTACCCTACCGAATACCCCTAAAATCTTTTTGCGCTTAAAGGGGCTTAAACTCGCCCACAAGGCAAGCCATGAAAGCTCTTTCACCCTTTCCATCTTGATTTTGTGCTTCGGACATCAACGTGTGTGAATGTGTTATAGATTCCAATGCCCCCACTTTTAGGCATAATCTTTTCCACATAGGCTGCAACGGTCTTTGGGCTTGCCCCTTTGACCTTGATGTCTGCCGCTTTGCCATAAAGGTGTTGGGAATATGTTTCACCGCCCACGGCCTTGTTTCTTCCCGGTGTTCGATAAGCTGATGTGATAGTCACCGATTGGCCAAAATGGGTGCGAATCTTTTGAAGAACGTTCACCAAATTGGAATCAATGAAAATTGGGTCACTTCCGTCAGTGCATGCAAATTCACGCACCTTGAAATTCGTTGAAAGCTTTTTGTTTCCGTCCTTCGCCAATGAATATGCCTTGATTGTCATTTTGCATCTGTCCTTTCCAAAGTTGTTTGTAAAAAGAAAAAAGGCAGTCACCTTTTTGATGACTGCCTTCCTATTAAACTATAATTTTTGCATTATTCTTTGGGCTTCTCGTATGTCAAAGCCTGTTCACTATCGGAAACACCCTTGGTTGTCGGGTCAGTGACAATGCCCAGAATTGCAAGCACTCCAAAGGCTGCATTGACCACCGCAATCAGCTTGTTGCCGATGTCACCGATGTCTATTGTGACACCAAACACCGCCAACACTACTTGAACAAGCAGAAGAATGGCCGGAATGACCGTAAGCCAAAAGTTTTTGTTCTTGATTCGTACTTTCCAATTGATTTTCATAATGCTTTCATCCTTTCTTATAGTCCTATTTGAGCCAAAAGAAAACCGATAAGGCCAGCCACAAGGGTCAAGACAGCCTTTTCAACAAGGCTTTCCCACCGCTTGCCCGGCTTTGCGTTTATCTCTTTGACTTCGTTTTTAATTTCTTTGACATCGGATTCAACAACCTCTTGACGGGTTGCAAGAACCTTTACTGTGCCTATAAGCTCTTCAAGGTTGTCTTGCCTTTCCTCTAACTTCCCAATCCGATGTGTATTTGATTTTGCCCTGTCCTCAACTTTGGTCAGGCGTTCTTCGTGTGGTAAATCCATCGGTGGTCAATCCTTTCATTCGGGGTCAGCCCCTTTCTTTTCTTGTTCAGCTTGTTTCTTGGCTTCCTCTTCTGCAACTTGCTTTTGCGCCCTCGCATATTCCATTTGGGCTGCTTCACTCACTTTTCGGTGAAGCTCTGCAATTATGGGTTCTAAAAGGAAACATGGAATTCCATCATGAATTGCAGATTGCACACTTTCCGTGATATTCTTCTTTGTTTCATTTATTTGAATCACAAGCGGTTTATTCATGCTGATATGTTCCTTTCTTCAAGTTCTGTTATTCTTTCTTTAAGTTTTTGGATTTGGTCAACGCACAAAGCAATAAATTCTTCATAGCGAAGTGAACATTTATCCCCGGCCCTTACGAAAGCCGCAAAATCTTGGGAAGACAAACCAGCTTGTTCAATGGCTTGTTCAACAGATTGTGCAATAAATCCTGTGTGGAATCGGTCAGATGTGCCATCATTGTATTTGTAACGGACAGCTTGCAAACAATCAAATAGCCTTGAATATTTATCATCCAAGGCTTCAATGTCATGCTTTAACGTTTGGTCTGAATTTGTGCTTATAGATGAAGAAGATTCCCACGTTCCCTGCAAATAACCCGTTCCTTCTTTGACTTGCACCACAAATTGTGTGCCAGATGTGCAAATTTTACCTTCTGCCGTGACACTGCCTGTCGATGATGGCTTGCACTTTGTTGTAAAATAACCGCCTGTCAAATCTCCCTGATTGTAGTCAAAACTACTTTTCCAAGTGCTTTTAAATCCTCCCATGGCAGTGAATGAATGATGTACATCCCCGGAATATCTATTTTCATAATTGACTTCAAGGCCCGATGCGGTAATATCACCCGTTATTGTTGCGCCTTCTAATATTGTCAAAGACTTTGCCATGATGTCGCCTGTCAGACTTACATTGCCATCAATATCAAGGGTGAAATTGTCGGTTTCAATGGTTAAAAGATTCGCCCCAATGTGAATAGATGATTGAAGGTTGCCTTCCTCATCCGTGAATACAGCAAGATTCAATCTTGCTTCGGCGCTTTGGACATTTCCTTCAAGGTCTGTGAAAGCCTTGTATGTGGACAAATCAATGCCATCCAAGGCAACGGAAATCTTGCTTTCAACCTCTTCGGTTGTGACAAGTCCTTCAAGGTCAGATGTCTTTGCATAGACCGACAAATCAATACCATCCAAGGCAACGGAAATCTTGCTTTCAACCTCTTCGGTTGTGGCATAATTTCCAAGCTCATCAAACGTTGCATATTTGCCCGAAACCACTGCTTCAATGTGTTCATCAGTGATTTCAAGGCTTGCGGCGGTTTCTGCAAGCTCTTCTTTTGTCGCATAGATGCTGGCAAAGCCATTTTTGATAGAAGTTTCCGTTTCCTCAACAAGCTTTTCTGTCTTTTTGAATCCCTCTGCAACTTGTGTATTGGGGGCATACGAATTCAAGGCTGATTTGACACTCTCAATGCTACTTTCTTGCTTGGCTTGATGCTTTGTGATAGTCATCACGGTTTTGCCAACCGTGATTTTTGTGTTTTGTGGGTTAAGCAAATCAACATCAAGAGCAGTTAAATCAAAATTGTCATTCACGGCATGTGGTAGGGTGTAAACAGGAATCTTTTTGTAAATGCGGAAAGACCTTATTTGCGAATCCGTACAATTCAAATCAACCGCCGTGACCTTGATTGTGTTCGGAATATTCGTGGAATCTCCTTCCAAAAATTCAACGCCCTTTGATTGAAGATTTTCAGGTTCTTCAACGTCATCCCATGTTGTTTCATCTATTGGCGCACACCGCCAACCATATTTTGAAACTGCAGCCTTAGAATAAAGTGCATCACCCTTTTTGACAATATCACTTGTTATATTGCCATCGGGAAGACTTTCTATTGTTAGCTTCCTTTTAACTGTTGAGCTGTCAACGATGTCAACATATAAGCCCTCATGCACTTCCCCACTTGATTCAGTGGATTCAGCTTCTTTTCCTAATGGAATGATAGCTGAATATGTTTCGTTTGCATTGGTGTTTTGGGAAATATCAAGCATGTTTTCACCATAGGTGATGCCCTGCTCATTTACTTCCGTGAATTCCCTAAGATAGTCAATATAATTGCCATCTGCTTCATAGCGAATGCAAATAAAACCACCAAGGGAAGAATTGAAAAGCTTGCCTGAAACCTCTTTCCAAGTGCTTGTATAGTCCGAAGTAGCCCTTTCAATATAGTTGTTTTTATCGTAAACCGTGACATTGCCAAGCTTGAATTGTTGGAATGGTTCAACTTGCTCATTGTGGCGGTCTATATACCACTTCAAGAGGAATCGAACCACACCACCATCAAGGGCCGCTTGCTCTGCCGTTTCTGCTGCCGCCGCTTTATATTCCGCATCATCCAAAAAATCATCCGGGAACACATAAGGGCGCACCACAGAATCATTGAAATATGACATTGCCCCTTCAAGGTCAACGTCTTTGCAATTGTCAAAGTCTTTGGTGTCCTCGGTCATTCGACCACGGAAAATGACACCAAATTCATCCTTTACTTCAAACACCGAAAGAAGCGGTTTGAGCTTGTCAATGTTTGGGTGATTGAAATAAATCTTGAATGAACCTTCACCTACCGTGTTGACTTCGTTTTTAACTCTCGGACTGCCTATAATATAAGCATCATCTTGGACATCAAGAAGGGGATGTCCGTCACATGTCATTGTGTACATTTACAAATCCCCTTCCTGATAAGTGAATTCCACTGTTGCATCTCCTAATGACATGGCTTCTAATGTCAAAGTGTTTGTGCCTTCTTTAAGACGAATATTCAAATCTTTATATTGCTTGGAGCTGTTTGTAAATAATTTTCTATATCCATCAAAGCTGACATAAACATGGCCTTTACTCACACGAATTAAAGGAACAACCCGCTTTTTTCCGTTTGTCAAAGTGATTGTTCTTTTCTCACTCTTTACCAAATCAAAGGTTTCAACAGTTTCTTGGTGCTTTAATTTGTATGGTGCAACGCGGACACTTACAACGATTTGACGAAGCCTTTTGTTTGCAAAATGCTCATTCACAGTGCATCGGCCTTCAAGATAATAGTCCGGGTCTTTTTCAATAGTTATTTTGCAACGTTTGCCATTCAAGGCATTTGAAACAACGGTCTGTCTTTCCTCAAAAGTCAATTCATCTGTTGGAAACACAGTAAAAGTGAAGGAAAATTCACGGTCATTGTATTTGACTTCACCCGTTGCTTCGGTTGCATCAATAGAACCATCCCTGCCCGGAACATCAATATAATTTGTTTTAGGCTTTGCCGGGGGCAAAACAAAAGGGGCAAGGACAAGGTTCAAGTCACGAAAAGAATGAATGTCATCGAATAATACACCAGTTTCTATCATTTATCTTCCCTTGTCCTTTCTTGTTTTGATTTTGCCTAAACCTTCATCAATTTGGGGCAAATAATGTGCCAAAATCGTGCCATCATTCGCAACAATGTCATGCCCTGCAGCTTCAAGAATCTGCGGAAAATACGTTGCAAGAATCTCGATAAGACGTTGAAGGTAAACAACAATAACGTTATTTTGTGAAGCCACGGCATTTGAAATCATGCCCATGATGGTGTTTGTTCCACCGACCATTTCACTGCCTGCTTCACCGCCACCTTGCCAATTGCCTGTTTCGGCATTGTAGCCAAAGATTGTGGGCTTCGTCATAAGCATGGGATTGTTCATGGCTTTTGCATACCAATCAATGCCTAACTTCGGAATTGAACCTTTTAGCAAGTCACCAATTTTCCATCCCGAAGGCTTGATTGAAAAGTGCGGCATTTTGATTTTTGGCATGCTGATTTCACCCTTGAAGAAGCCCTTGATTTTATCCGCAATGCCCTTGATTGTGTCACGGGCCTTTGTAAACGGTGCAGACAACTTTTCCTTTATGTTGGAAAAGGCGTTGACTATTCCATTTTTGATGCTCGTAAATTTCGCTTTGACGCCAGCCCAAGCATTAACAACGTTGTTTTTTGCACTGTTGAATTTTTCCTTGAACCATCCACCGATATTACCGAATACGGCTTTAATGGCGTTCAGCTTATCAGTAAACGCTTGTTTTATGGTTGACCACGCATGTACCGCCGAATCCATTGCGCCCTCAAATATTTTTCCTAACAATGCGGGTAAATTCAAAAATACACCAACGATTGCTTTCAAAATTCCAAGGAAGATGGCCGGAATCGCTTCCATCAACGATACCAATATCTGTGGGAGCGCAACAGCAAGTGAAATTGCAAGTTGCGTTAACCCGGTGATAAGTTGTGGCAAGCAATTTATCAGTCCTTCAATGATTGCCGCAACAACATCGGGAAGCGCAATGATTAACGCTTGTATAATTTGAGGTATAGCCGCCACGATGCCTATCACCAACGAAATCAGCCCCTCAATCAAAACTGGTAGGTTGTTCATCAACGCTTCAACAATACCGATAATGATGTCAGGCAACGCATCAATAAGTGGCTGAATTATCTGTGCAAAGTTTGTGCAAAGTGTCACAATTATGGACACAAGTGCATCAACAAGCATTGGAATCAGTGTGGGCAATGCCCCCACCAAGGATTGCATGATTTGTGGCAATGCCCCAATCAATGCATTGATAATGGTTTGAATGCCTTGAATCAAGGCAGGCAATGCCCCCATTAGTGCATCAAGAATGGCAGGCAATGCGGCCACAAGCCCATTGATTAAGCCTGTTGCACCCGCTATGATTCCGGGCAAAACCTTCTGAAGCAAAGGTGGAATCAAGGGAACAATCTTTTCAACAATCTGTGTGAATCCCGTCATCAATTTTGGGAACATTTCGTCAATGTTCTTGACAACTACCTCTGCCAAATTGGAGAATGACGAAACAACATCATCAACAGAACCCGCACCCGACAAGAAATTTGAAAAGGCCGCTTTTGCCGTGCCAAGAGAACCAGCAAGGGTTTCATTTTCCTTTGCATAGTTTCCGGCCGCATAGGCGGTCTTTTCCATGAACATTTCCATGGCCAAGCCAATCTTTTCTTGGTTGGTCATCTCGGTTGTGGATTTCTTAATGCCCTTTTCAAGTGCATAGGCTTGAAGGGTGGTATCGTTCATTGCGACACCAAGGTTGTCCATCATTGTGAAGTTACCCTTGGCCGCACCCGCAATTGCTTCCATAGCTGAAGCGGTGTCAATACCCATGATTGAAGCAACATCGGCCGCACGTTGCATGGCATCTTGCGACATTGTCATTGCTTTTTCGGTTTCAAATCCTGCACCTTGAAACAACGAACCCATTTTGTTTGCGGTTGCAAGGTAGTCCGAAGTGGATAAGCCCATATTGGAAAAGGCTTCTTTTGCTTTTGCTTGAATCTTGTCTGCAAATTCTCCAAACACCGCTTCAGAACCACCCATGTTTTGTTCAAGCTCGCCTGCAGCACTTAATGCTTTGACGGTTACCCCGGCAATTGCGGTGGAAGCCGCACCGATTCCGGCGGCAGTCCACTTTGCGACCGTGGCCGCACCCTTACCAAATGATGAAAAGAATTTGCCAAGCTTGCCACTGCTTTTTTCACCCTCGTTACCAAGGTTGCCCAACTTGCCACTTGTGCCTTGTGCCTTGTCACTTAACTCATCAAGGTTTTCACTTGCTTCTTTTGTGTCAACCTCAACGGTTGCTTTAATTTTAAATTGGTCTATTTTCCTCACCCCTTTCCGGGTTGAAGTTGTTTAAGATATTCATGGAATCATTTATGGCTGTTTCAATTGCTTTTTCGGACATTTCTTTGTGTGATTTTTCGTTTTTCATGCCTTCACGGAATTCCACAAAAGAACCTTCCATGACTTTGTGAAGGTAGAATTCCCAGCTTGTTTGCTCTTCTCTTTCATCCCTCACAATTTGGACGAATTCATCAACGAAATCAGCAAAGCGCCCGGTTAAAATCATTCCATTTATAAAAGGAAATGGATTGGCATATCTTTTGAATAGCCAATCCATAAAATGAAAGTCATTTATTAGAACAATTTTGAAACAGCCTTGAAAAAATCCTTGAATTCCTCTTTCTTAACGAAATCAACAATCATCATAAAGAATGTTGCAAAATCAAGCTTTCTGATTTCTTTTTCTTTAAGATTGGAAGTTTGTGCAAGGAATGCGAAAATCTCATTTTCACATTTCGGAAGGTTGCCAAATACAATGTCAACAACATCCATTGCAACGGAAAGGCCGGATTCAATGATGGCATCGTTGGCATTCTCGGCATTCTCGGCATTCTCGGCATTCTTTTTGAATGAAAGTGAAATCAATTTTTTCAAATCGTCACCTTCGCCCATAATCGACTTGAATTCCTTGATGCCGATTTTCTTTATGATGGTAAACATCGGGAAGATGTCTTCAGCACAAAGCCTTCTGAATTCATAGGGCTTTTCTGCCTTGATTTCCGTGGTTTCTTCGATTTCATTTATCTTTTCAATTGTTTCAGTCATTGTTCAATAAACTCCTTTTCTATATGTGTTGTTAATTAGGTTGCGGAAGGATAGTAAATCTTGACGGGAAGTGTGTCAAGGTCACCGCCGTTTTCCGCATAGGCATTAAGCTTTGCTTTCAGCACCGCATTTTCCTTGTTCTTGCCTTCAAGCTCAAATGCCTCTGTGCAAAGCGCATGTTCAAATATAACGATGATTTTCTTGCCTTTTGCGGTTTTACCAACAAAGGCAAAGTTCTCAACATAGTCACCTTCTTCAAGGTCTGCTTTATCAATATAAAGGTCATAGCCTGCAACATCACTTGTTTCAGCCTTCTTGAAGTTGGTGAGCATTTTGAGATTATCACCTGACAATTCTGCCATGTTAATTTCCATGGATGCTGCACCGCCCTGTTTTATCGTAAGGCCCTTAACAAGTACATGTGCGCCATCAAGTTCAATGTTGACATACTCGCCCTGTAGTGAAAGTTTACCACCACCCGAAGTTGCGCCAACACAATCACCTTCCCATTTCTGTGCTTCACTGTTCCACGTGAAATTCTTGTGGTAAGTACCCGCACCAAAGAGAATATCTTCGGGTGTGGTGGTTGTTATTCCGTGCTTTCCTATTTCCATAGTTTAAGCCCCTTTCCATTCTTTGATTTTTAAATTGATTTGTATTTTTAGAAGACTTGCTTCACCTGATGGAATATAAAAAGCGCCCTCGTAATACACTATGATTGCGCCATTTTCTGTTTCTCCCACCAATCCACAAATGGGGTCAAAATGCTTCTTGATTTTCTGCTTGTCTTTTTCAAGGTCAATGCGCTCACCCCGGTGAAATCCAGTCACAATAAACGTGGATTCTTCAAGCCCATCTTCTGTTGTAATTGGTTCTTCGGTTACTTCCCCAACATAAAAGGGATATTTAACGTCAGATGACCATTCCCCAAAGTTATAGGGAATGCCGATTTTTGCCATCTGCTCTTTTATAAATTTCAGCTTTTCCATACCATCACAAATCCTTTAGAGAATCGGAAATGATTTTAATTATCTTTGTTTTCTTGGCGGTCACGGCATTATGAAGCGCCCTGCTTGGCTTTTTACCCATTGTATGATGCCAAACACCTTTTTCATCCTTATAGCTCCAACCACCCTTGCGACCGTCACCATTCAAAGCAAATTCACCAGTGCCGAATTCTTCCCAAATGGCATTTTCTAAAGGTGAACCAACAGTGGCAACATGTTGTCCGTCCGTCATTGAACCTCTCACATGATGTTGCCAACTGTTCTTGGTTTGCCCGGTGTCAACCCTTGTGTTACGTTTGACTTGTGATTCAAGTTCACCCGCCGCTTCTTCAAGCGCAATAGTGATTCTTTCACCCACAACAGCTTGAAGTTTGATGGTGTTATCCTCAAATTCAACTTTGGCCATCCCATGCACCTACTTTACGAAGGTAGATTTCAAGTTGCTCATTCATTTCATCAGGATTGTCAATCAGAAGAACATCATACACGAAGCCCTTGATTATCATTCTTGTGTCTTGACTTGCAAGAGCATAGGCCCTTGCATCATAGTCACAAAGAAAAACATGTGTGGATTCCTCGATTTTTGCATTGAATTTGTCATATTTGCTATCACCAGATTGCAAGCCCAACCAACCATGCAAAGTGAAAGCTTTCGTCCATATCTTTGCTGCTTCGCCAATTTCGTTCATTTCAGTGGTGTTGGTTTGGATGATTCCATCAATGTTGCCACCTATTCTTGCCATGGATTAAAACCTCGCTTTCTTGTATAGCTTCAAACCATTCAAGATGCCAATGGGGAATCCCATGAACAATGTTGCACTATCTTCATAGGTCACGGAATGCCGGGATAGGGTTTCGGATTTGATTCCAACCTTACCACCATAATTCTTTGACCATTCAAGAAGATTCACGCAACAATCAATCACATCTGCGGGATATACAACTTTGGTCACAAGAACGGCATCTTCGTCTTTTAATTCCTCACTAACCGTGAAAGCTTTGTCTTCTGTTGCCAAAATCGTATATAAACCACAATTAAAACGTGATTCACTGATTTGTATGGTGTCACCGATGGAAAAAGGAATAGGTGTTTCAGACACCAAGACACCATCTGTGATTGATGCCTGAACCCTATATCCGCGCACCTGAAAATTATTGTTGGTGTATGCCCTGATGGTCTGTTCAACCGCCTTCAGCTTCATTTCAATCTTTTCATCTTTCCATTCAGCCAAATCAATCAAGGCCTTCGCCTGTTCAATAGATATAATCATCAGGGGTCACCGCCTTTGTTTAGTCTTCCTTGGGTGTTTCCGCAACCTCTGCGGGCTTTTCTGTTACCTTGTAGCCATGCTCCTTGAACCAGTTAGCAACCCAACCTTCACGGACTTCAGCCTTGCCATAAGCAAACTGAACACCCGCCGCACCTACACCGCAAAAGCCCTTAACGGGGGTTTCAACGATGTAAACCTTTCCGGCATTAGTTTTTGTCTTTGCCATATTCATTTCATCCTTTCAGAATTAAAGAATTTTAACGTTACGAAGAACGCCTGCAGCCTTAACATTTTTAAGAGCTACACAAGCAACCATTTCAACTTCACCCTTCTTAACTGCACCGGGCTGTTTGAAATCGGGAAGGTAGTGGGAAATTGCATTTGAACCCGTAAGGGTTACACCATGGAAGCCATCTTCAACACCAAACTTAACGGCATAAATGTCGGTAAGGCCAGTGTTGGAAGCTCCGCCAACCTCTCTTGCCTTCGTGCCAATGATGGGGGTTTCAACTGCAACAGCTTCATCACCCTCGCCCGAAGGGGTTACAACGTTGCCAAGGTCAATGATTCTTACCTTGTCAATGGTGGTGATGGTTCTGCCAAATGCTTCTTCACTCTCGGTCTTGTAGCCAAGAACACGGGCAACGGTCTGAATTTTGGTCTTCATAGAACCATTGACCATGATAGCCTGTGCGCCAGTGTCATTGATAAGCTTCAGAAGAGCTTCATAGAATATGTCAGCATTCTCTTTGAGCTTTGCCATAGTGGAAAGGTCAAGGACTGCATCTGTGCCATATTCGGTGGACTGACCAACAAGGAATTTGTCAAGGCCATCAAATGCATTTGCATCAACGGAAGCATCACCGTTAATCATTGCATTGTGGAAAGTGCCAACGGCAGATGCGATTTTCTCTTCAAGCTGGAATGCCATGTTGTTGAACATGCCTTCTGCCTGCTTGATAACACGGTCAATCTCAAAAGCACCGCCAAAGACCTTAAGTTCAACGGTCTTCTTTTCAACTTTTGCCTGATTTGCAGCATACTCGGAATTGATTGCACGGAATGCGGTAGTGGAAGGAAGTTTCTTCTGGGTGTAGCCGTAAAGAAGGGTGCTTCCACCGCCATTGGGCGCAACACAGTTGTCAAAGGGAAGAAGTTCAAGAATCTCGGATTTGCGAATGAAGGTGTCAACAACCTTCTGTGCGATTTTGTCGGTCATTCCGACTCTCATTTCGTTTAAAGTGATAGGCATAATTATTCAACCTTTCTTTTAATAAATTTTTATTTGTTTTCGTAATCCATACGAATTGCATCCGCAAGTGTCTGCGGTTCTACGTTGCCGGGGTCACCATCGGGAAGTGGATTGGGGTCAATTCCACCGCCGGAAGCTGATTCAAACTGCTTTGGGCATTGTGTTTTCAGCCCGGAAAGAAGGTCATCCCAGCCTTTAATGTTTTCGTTTTCGTCAAGTTCAAGGGTCTTGCCCTCTGCTTTCATTTTTTCTTTGACCTTGTATGTCAAATAATCAATGTCAAGTGCCTTTGCGGAAAGAAGTGCAACTTTCAAAGCACTATTTGCTTTTGTTTCGGCAAGCTGCTTCTGAAGCTCTGGAACAACCACAGATTCATAATTTGTGATTTTCCCCTGAAGCTCTTCATTGCCTTTTGTGCCTTTTCGCAAATCACCAATAAGGATATTGGCGGCATCAAGTTCACCCTGCTTGGTGGTCAAAAGGTTGTTGACCTTTTCAAGGTCGGCATCATACTTTCCTTTTCCGACATACTCACCCAAGGCAAGGTTTGCAAGCTTAATTTGCTTGTCCTTGTTGGCTTCGTTTCCATTGTGGGCATTGATAGCCTGAACCAATTCATCAAAGGTCAAAGGCTTTCCCCCGAATAATTCTTTCAGAAATTCCATATAAATTCCCCCTCGGCCTTGTTTTTATATGTGGTGTCACCACTGCCGACAGCCTTTTAAATGTCATGCTTAGGACAAATTTTGTTGTTACCACCTTTGTTTAAGCGCCCCGGCGGTTTAGGGCATATAAAAACGCACACCCCGAAAGATGTGCGTTATTATTTAATTAAGTTGCTTCTGTTGAATTATTTTTTCTTCTCGCTCTTGCTTCTTCAATAAGAGCCGCAAGCCGTCTATCAATAGACTGTGTTCTCATATCGTAAGTTGAAGCTGTTTCGGTGAAAAACTGCTCTGTTTCTGAGTTTTTAGGAATATAGGCTTTGATAGACATAAGACAACCGTCAGCGGAATGAATACCATAGTGCATTCGAAGAAGTGTTGAATGCGTTTCACTATGCTCGTTACCATCTGCATCAGTAAAATCAATCGTAAATTCAAAAGCAACGCCAACATCATATTCGTTAACTTCATTAGTTTCTTCATAATCAAAGTATTCATCATAATAAATAAGTGAATAAACATTAGCTCTCGTAGCTGATACATTATTCAATGTAAATCCTTCCGGGAAACCATCTATTGAGATGTTTGTAACATTGCCATTTACTCCACCTATATTGTCGAGTTCTATTTCTAAAGTAAATTGAATAAAATCCCAATCACCAAATGTGAATACCGAATCGCTTATTTCTTGTCTTTCAATATCGTATAGATAACCTACGGCTTTATATTTAGTAGCATTTTTAGTTACTAAAGCAAGAGAAACTTCATCTAACTCATTTAAAATGCCCATCAGCTCAACCCACTTGTATTCTGTCTGAGGCTCTTTTATCATTGCTTTTATTGCTTCAATCTCCGCATCAACATACGGAATTGTGGCTACGTTTCTACCCAAGATGGGAGCTTCACTCACATCGTCTATCAAGCACGCAACTTGCCGTGTTGCTATTAGTTCGTCACTCACTTTAGGCTCTACAACATCCCACGAATACAAACTACCCTTGCCCATATCCTCAACAGATATGTAAAAAGGAAGAGCCTCGCCATCGTGAGTAAGAGGAGGAACGTATATTTGTAATTCTAAAGGCAACGCACCCTCTTCTTCGCCATGGGCATTATCAACACCGTAAGTATTAGCTACAATACGCATCTTCGTAATTGCATTTCCACGGTGTCGATTATCCAAGGTAATAATACCTATCGAGCTTGAATCCGCATTATATTCAAGTGCCGAAACATTGCACACAATTTGAGTTACGTGTTGATTAGGCGTAGACGATACTAAAATTCTCAAGAAACTTTCGGGATAATGTCTATAATGGCTTTCGGCAATCGTGTACCATCTGCCCTTGTCAGCTATCAAATTATTGGTTTTTTTACAATTCCATAGCTTTGACAACATATCAGACATTTCCTCTGATACTCTATTAAACTCTTTTGACACTTTCTCAGCTTCAGCTTCAAGTCTTTCGTTAAGTTGTTTGTTGTTAACCACAACATAGGGCTGTGTTCCCGACTCTGCAACTAATTGACCACTGGACAAGCGAACAGCAATGCTCATATCGTGAGGCTCACCGTGCGATACTACTTGCCCCAACGCCCATTCTTCCGTTTTGCCTAATTCTTTTGCTTTTTGCTTATAGTTGCTAAATGTGATAACGCCTTGATTTCCGTTAAGAGTGTTTAATCTCTTTAGATACTGAGGTTTGATAAAATAATATTTACCATTGTAATCCACAACGGAATCCTTGGTATCCTCATCTGCTATAAGCTCATCATATTTAGTTTGGTTAATCTCAAATCCGGCATAACTTATTCCGTCTTTTTCAAAGAATACCTTTTGTGGTGTTGCAACCCACATTCTGTGTGAGCTGCTACCGATGTTTTCGGGAAGTTTGTCTTGTTTGGTTGACAAGTCTTCGTTTATCTCGTCTGTGAGTTCTTCAAGAATCTCGGTTTTCCACGCTTCAAGAATATCAGAATATTCTTCGTGAACAGTTTCGGCATTATCAATTCCGTTAGAAACAGAAATACTCTTGAAGATTTCCGTGTGCCAAGCATAGGTGACTTTTGCATTTTCATCTATGCAGGCAAAACGAAGCCTGAAGCTCAATGTTCCGGCATACTTCGTTGCTTTCTTTGATATAAGCCATGAACAAATCACAACACTTTCATCTTCCGGGCTTGTCTGCAAATCGTCAATCGCATAAACACCTTTTGACTGCTCGCTTTGGTCGGATGCTATGTTGATATAATGCAATTCAACCTTGTTGCAAAGTGTCATGTCATGGCCCTCAATTTCACGGGGCATTTCAAAGGTGAAACGCTCGGAATTGTGGTCATATTGCATGACCGTTGTTTTCTTTGAAGATTCGTTCTTGATGGCCCTTGTTATTGGGCTAATCGAAAAATGCGAATCCGTATCATATACACTGTGTATGTGTTTCATGTGTTCCCCTTCCCTTATGTAACATTAACAACACCAGAACCATTTACAACATGCTCTTTGCCGTTTCCCGTTATTGTTGAATTATATACATTTAGATTATAATTGTTGCTGTGTATGCCTGCCGTGTTATCTTTGACAACAACACCATTTATAAATATAGGTTCACTTTCCATGTCCTCTGCATCGGCATAAATGCCATAATGATTGCTTTGGCAAAATGCATTGGAAATGCGCCCTTTTGCCCCATAAGTTGGGCTGGCAATGCCTGCTTTTCCGTTGTTGCACCACATGCCACCATTGATTTCAAAGGTGCAATTTTCATGATGTGAGATGCCATCATCAAAGTTGTTGAAACCCTCGCATTCAATTACCGTTGAATGTCCGCCATTGTGATAATTAAAGCCATCGTTTCGGTTGTAATATGCTTTGCAACCGTAAGAATCGCAATCTGCCTTCTGCACCGAAAGCCCATTTGCCGTGGTTGAATATCCGAATTCGCAATTGTGTAAACGAACATGCCCAGCATTTACATCAATACAATCACCACGGGCAAACAAGATTTTTAAGTCATGAATTTCTACATTTACATTTTCAAGCACGGCAATGCCATACTGTGTTTCACTTGCCAAAACAAAATCTGTGTAATTTGCAGAATTGATTGTGATAACACCACCAACATAAGTGAAACTATTATCATTTGCCATGACTTCATCTAATGTCAAGAAAGGTGTTAATCTGACCGCTTCATACTTATTGCCATTGAAAGCCCAAATTGTCACGTTGTAATAAGAACGATTTGATTCAACAATTAAGCCTTCTGTGCGCTCCACAAATGTTTTATAAAAATGTGTGCCTTCTTCTGGGGTGTAATCCACGGTGACAATGTTATTCACCCTTGTTCCTGTCAAAACAGTGCCAAGATTCAATTCGCGCCCATTCCCGTAAATCTTTGTGTTTTCTGTTATTGTGATTGATTCATTGCTGTTAGCATCAAAGACAATTGTTTTTTCCTCAACAAAAGCATGCCCATCCACAGTGTATAGATTGGAAGCCAAGGTGCAACCACTACGATTTTCCAAGTAGGATTTTCCCTTAAAAAATGCAAAGATATATACATCGTTAGCTGTTGGGGCTATTGAGCTACACACCAAATCTGTTCCATTCCTTAAATAGACATAATTTGTTGCGCTTCCTGTCATATCCCAAGATAGCGTAATATCATCATAAGAATTGATTGGATATTGATTTCGACCTTGAAGGCGAAAATCTTTATAAATTGTGACGGTCTTGTTTACGGTATCAAATGCAACAGGGGTTTTATTTATTGACAAGAAACCGTTAGCATAAAAACGCCTTGAAACGCCTTCTTTATAATCATAAAATGTTTTGCCATCTACCGAATAATTTGCGACAGGCAATGTGCAGCCAACGAAAACACCTATTGAAACTGAATTAAATGAAAATATGGGTTGCATGTCGGTTTTTATTTCGCTTGTAATACAAATGCCCAATGCGCCAGCTTTAAAATATACAACATTGATTCCATTGTTAGTTGCAAAATTCAATGTTGTGTTCTCAATATCCAAAAAGCCTTTCTTTCCGATTGCACGAAATGTGGGAACATTGACCGTTTTATTTACTGTGTCAAAATTCACCAAAGAAGAACCATGCAGCACTATGAACGGATAATGGAAAATAGCATCATATTGTTTCCTTACCGCTTCACCCGCACTTGAATATGTCTTTCCATCCGCACCCACACGAATGTCAGCAAGTTCCGCATCCCCGGTGGTGCTTCCATTTGGAAGCTTGGCAAGGTTGTTTATTCTTGCACGTTCCGTTGATATTTCGTCCGCCAGTGCGGCATTCCTTGAAGCAAGCTGCTCATATACACTTGGAGAAGGGGCAGAAACCACCAAGGACGGTGTTCCGGGCAATACTCTATATTGAATATAGGTTGTTGACTTCAATTGGCTTGTGTTTGAATTTATGCCCTGTATGCTTATAAACAAAAAGCCTGCATCCGCAAGCACTTCATGCGGAAGAATGCATTCACCTTTTGAATCAAGCACTTCAGCATAAACCGTTGAGTCATTTGAAGTATTAAACAAAGCGCTTTTGGCATATCCATCCCATGCCGAATCAAAATCAACATGCAATCTGACTGATTTTCGGTTGTTGCATGCCAATTTAGGAAGAAGTGTTGCGGAAAGCACTTGGTCTTGCGCTCTTGCTTTTATTGTTGTCATGTTTTTTACCTTTCTATATATTTGGCATAGAAAAAGGACTGATTTTCGGTCAGCCCTTTAAAATTTGCATGAAAAAAGCACCCTGCCATTGAAGCAAAGTGCTTTTTATTTATGTGTTTTAATATATGGGATAGTCAATGTCATGCCTGTTTGACAAGCATCACACCTAAAAACATTGGTGGTCTTGGGGTCACCAATAGCTGAAATAAAACCTTTATCACATTTAGGACATTTTATTTTTTCGCCATTTCGCATTTTTTCAATTCTGATTGATGTATTTGTTTTCATGATTGTCACCTTAAATAAGGATAATTTTCTTTCACGTATTTAATTATATCATGAATGTCAGAATTTGTCAAGTGCCCTTTTTGATGTAAAACTTCAGCCTTGTAGCATTCCACTTCTTCGGCAAAATTGCCCTTAGCACCCAATTTTCTGTGTGTTGCTTCATGAATTACTGCAAGCGCCGTTTCCTTTGTTGTTTTGGTGACATCACAAAAGACCAATATTTCATCATCAAATGGGTCATATTGACCACTGACACCTTTGGGATGTTCTGCTCCATAGTACAACCGAACAGGAACATTTTCTTTTTCAAGATATTCAAGAAGTTCTTTTCCTGTTTTGGATTTGTTCATTTCACCCACTATTGATTTGGGGCGCACAGAATCAATCTTTGTCGCATTAAGTGTGGTGAATATTCCTTCATCCGTTCTTTTCTTTCTATAAATGGGGTTATTGTCAAGCAGCTTTGAATAATGGTTGTATTCCTTGTCCGACATTTTATCAAGCACTTTGGCAAAGTCCTTTGTGCCATACTTGTCTTGCATCTGCCCTACATATCCCATGTATTGCTTGTTTTCTTTTGAAAAGAATGCCTTCTTAAATTCGTCATATTCTTCTTGGCTTTCAAAGGTTTCAAGTTGCTTGGTGATATTGTTCATTTTTGTGAAAGGTTCATCAAGCGCTTTTCTTGACCTTTGAAGCAATGCACAACGGCAATTAACAACCTCGGCAGCACCACCAGAAGGGTCACCGGGGAACATAAGACCATTGGAAAAAGGCTTGTCAATTTCCCTTATTTGACCATCAACAGCCACATGACTTTCACGGGTTCTTGCATCAAGGGTTGAATCCCATTGCTTCACAACGTCTGCGCCCATTTCCTTTGCCTTATAGCAAGCATCCATGCCTGCTTGGCATTGAAGCCTATGCCCTTCGGTTCGTGCGATTCTCACCGCATTATTATATCCTATATTGGTCTTGGCTTTTAATTGGCCCGCAATCTGCTTGAAGGTCATGCCCGTTGAAATGCCCCTTGATATATCAGAAGCAACCAACCTTTTCAACCTTGAAACATCCTCACCCAAACGAGAATAAAGCCCCTTACTTAGCTTTGAATCAAGCTGCACCGCCCTGACCATTGCTTCTTGGTCAATTGGGAATGCAAGGGGCAATCCTTGGCCCTGCAAATCATATAAAGTGCCAACAAAGCCTTCTTCATAGCACTTATCAAGATATTCAGAAACCGTCTTGAATTCCTCGGTGTGCATCTTGTCAAGGATTTCGGACACTTGCTTTTTTAGGGCTTCTTGGTATTTCTTTTGATATACCTTGGCCCGTTTCCTTGACAACAACACTTCCCTTTCTTCATCACTGATTGAAAGCTTTGCAAGCTTGTCAAGCTCTTCAATATCGTCTTGCAGCTTTTTGGCCTTCTTCTCAATGTCCGAAAGGGATTCGCCATAAATCTTTTCAAGGCGCTTCAAAACCTCTTCTTCATTATCAAGAAAGGCTTGCTGCACCAACTTTTGCCTTTTATTCATAGGGAATCACCCCTTTATTCTTCCGGCTCTTCTTCGATTGGTTCTTCAATTGGCTCTTCAGGCTCTTGGGGAACAATGCCATCCAAGGTGGTTTGTGCGCCCGGTAAGCCTTCAGCCTTCATTTTTTCAACTTGTCTTTGCAATTCATCGAAATCCCAATCCATAACATCACAAAGCGCACGAAGGGTCTGTTCATCACCCACATTGGCTGCAATATTAAGGATTGTATTGACCTTGATTTGTTCTGTTTCGGCCTTCACCTTCTCATTTGCAATGTTTTCCGTTTCATTGGTCATGATGCCATGCGGGAATTTGATGGGCATTATGTCGGAAAGGGTGAAATCCGTTTCATTCTCTTGGTTTATCTCTGCAAGAACAATTTTGATGATGGCCTTCAAGAGCTTTCTCAAACGCCTTTCAAGCTTCTCTGACTTTAGTTCAAGCAATGTGTATCTTGAACGAATTACAACGTTGGTGACGTTGCCATCACCGACTTGTGAAGAGTTGAAGCCCATTCCAAAACGATATATATTTTTCTCGTCTATATCCATCTTGGTTTTTCTTGCTTCATAGGGAATGTCAACGGTTCTAACCTCTACACCGCCACCTTCATCAACGCCAATGACCTTCTTTGTCTTCAAATTGGTCTGCAATTCATCAAGATTGTTGCCTTGGAATCCCGTGACAACATGAAGTGGTGTGTCAAAATCCTTTAGATTGTTGGACAAAGAACATGCATGAAGGTCATAGTCATCTATAATGCGCTTGATGGGCTTTAGGCCGCTATATCTCTTCTTGCAGTTATCCAAACGGAAAAAGGGAATATAACCAAGGCCATATCCCATCTTTTTATTTGTTTTTTGGTCTGTGAAGACAACGTGCGGCCGGGGATTGGCGGGGGCATCTTTATCCTTGATGATAGCCCCATCACCTTCTTGCACATAGTATGTGGTCTTGTCTTTATCCCACACCTGAATGCGCTTGATTTCCTTTCGGCCCTTCTCGATTCTGTCAACATACCAATATATGATGCACTCACAATTGGCATCCGTGTCCTTGGCTCTTACCTCTGCAATGCCAAGAGAATCAGCATATTGGAATGTCAGGCGGTTGTCTGTGTTCTTGGTTACATAGATATAATCCCAACCCTTGACATAAGCGCCCGTGATTAAATCGGCAATTTCTGACCAAAATTCATCATCAAAGTATTCGTCAAGATAATCTTGCAGCCCCTCTGCCTTTTCTTTAGCTTGGATTGGGTTATCATCAAACGAAAGAATGAATGGTGCAAGCTGGTCTGCAAGCTCTGTGAAGAATGGATGGCTAATCTTTATATTAGCTCTTGTATGGTCTTCAACAAGCTTTCCATCAGCATTGTAATAGAAAAGGCGGCAATTTAATATGTCATGCTCTGCTTCATAGTATCTTTGGCCTTCCCTTGCCTTGATTTTTCTTTCTGACCCATAGTCATCATCTATAATTCGCTTGATGTCGGTGACTGTCAATTCTTTCTTCACAATATTATGCACTTCATGTTCACCATTCCTTTCTGTGGTTCTCTTTAACTATGTAAAAAGCCCCGGAATTGTCCAAGGGCCATTGTTTATTGATTGTATTGTATTTAATTAAAAAGCATCAATGCCAGTGCCTTTTTGGACGGTCTTGTCACTACTAACCGCCACCGGGTAAAGGAGAACACCCAACACAATTCCCGCCCCAAAAAATCTCACAAAAAAAGCGGGGTGTGCAGGCTCTGTGCATAGATGCCCGACACACACATTCTTTCTACCCGAAAAGAATGTATGCTATTAGCTTATATAAGCCACTTGTTGCCCGTGATATGTTGTTCAAGGCCATATCGCATGGCATCCATCAAATGGTTGAAATCATCAATGGGAACATTCAGCCTGTTTCCAAACTTGTCTGTGGCCCATGTGTAGTTGCTTATTTCGGTGATAAAGTTCACACAACGTGGATGCACAATGATTTCAAGGTCTTGAATCCACTGAATGCCATTTTGAATGCTATCCTTGCCCTTCATTGCCCCCTTGATTCGCAATCCAAGGCTTTTAAGCTCATCAATTGATTTGGGTTCTGCTGAATCTGCCGTGATTCTTTCCTTGCCATATCCCATGCCTTGAACCTCTTCGGAAATACGTTTATTGGAAAGGCCCTTTTTATACATTTCATCAAACACCCATAGGCGCTTGTTTTTCTTATCAAGAAGCCCACAAAAAAGGGTGGAAGGGTCATTTGTATAACCAAAGTCAAGGCCAAAGGAAGAATCCAAATTGGGGTTTTTCTTTTGCCACTCTTCGTCTGTATGGTCAAAGGCTTCTTCCCGCCAATTCTCATAGACAAGGCCATCCACAATGCCCCATTGACCAAGGCCCGCAACCGCATAACGCCTTGGATTTCTGACTTTCATTTCCTCAAAGACTTTTATGTCTTCCAGGGAAAGCCATTCATTGCACATGTAGTTGGTTGTTATTGCAAGGATGTTTTCATCACCCTTAATGTCAAAGAATCTCTTCTTTATCCATGTTTTTTCATTCCATGGGTTGAAGGTCAATGTGATTTGTTTGAATAGGCCTTCGGGCAAATCACCAAGCATTGATTCTGCAAGTGTGTCAAAATCAGCTTCACTTGTGATTTCATAGGCTTCTTCAATCCACATCCAACACAATGCACCGACTTCAACGGCAATTGATGTGATTTTGAGTGGGTCATCTAAACCACGGAAATATATCTTTTGCCCCGTGGGCTTATAGGTCATTTCCAATGGGCTTTCTTTTATATCCCACCATGCTTCAACCTTTAGGCGCTTAATGGCCCATTTTAGTTCCGTGAAGCATGAATCCTTCAATGTTCGGAAAACCTTACGAACAACAAGCATGTTGGATTCAGGGTATTCCATGATATTTGTGATAGTCCACAAAGCCATTGTTTTTGACTTCTTTGAACGTCTTGAACCCTTAACGGCTCTATATCTACCCTTGAACCGCCAAAATGTGCCATAGCCTTTTCCGACCATCTTGGGAAGGCTTATGTTTATGACGGGCTTATCAATCTTCAAGCTTATCAGCCCCCGAAATCACAACCGGGATTGCACCTTCAAAATCAACCTTGTCTTTATAAAGCCCATAGCGCTTTCCAAGCAATTCTGCAGCCTTTAGGCGCTCTTTTTCATCCGGGGCTTTCTTCATGGTGCGGGCTTCACTCATAAAATCACCAATGCTTTCAACAACAACCACTTCTGATTGTGTTTCCCCTCGCAAAACGGAAGTCAGATATTTAAGCACTTCATCTTGGCTTGCTATAAGGGAAGATTCCTTTTCGGCCATGCGGGCTTCAATGTATTCCTTTATGTTGGGTTTTGCCAAGTTCTCACTTGCAATATTTCTTGCATTCTTTTCAGAATACCCGGCCCGAATAGCAGCTTGTGTTGCATTCAAGTCAATAAGATATTCGTCACAAAAGCGCATTTGTTTTGCAGTCATCTTTGTTGCCATCATGCAACACCCCTTTCGTTATTTAAGCATGAAAAAACCACCAAGCAATATGCTTTGGTGGTTTAGATATTTCTTGACATTATAATTATAACAACTGAATTTAGTCATTTGTTATACAAAAAAGTCAAAACATATACAAATAAGTCAAAGTATTATCATTTCATTCCGTCACCCTCACTTTCACTTTCTTTTATTTGAATTCTTGAAATGGCTTCCTCAACACGTCTTATTTCTTCTTTAAGTCCTTTTAGCAACCATTTAACTTGTAAGCTATCTTTTTCCCATCTAAATCCAAGCCCGTTCACGTTATCGTTTATGTGTCCTGTAATACTCTCACACCCTGCAAGGTTTCTTAATTGAGAAATTAGGCAATCTCTATCATTCAGAAGGTTTTTGATTTCCATTGCTTTGTCCAAAGTCATATCAATCCACCTCCAACATCTCTTTTGCTACTTGGTTTGCAACTATTACAACGGTGTCGTTTGATACTCGACCTTCGCACAACATTGAATGCATCTTCCGCACGGTGTCGGCTACAAGTGCTTTCTTCGCATCTTGATAAAGGTTTTCATAATGGTCAGCCGTTTCATCTGCAAGCTTTTTCCACTTGAAAAACGATTGTTTATGTTCTTCTTCATACTTTTCGTTCTCGGCTCTCAACCTCTCATTCTCCTCGGTGAGCCTTTGCACCTGTTTATCAAGTTTAATTGCCGTGACAACCTGTATTGCGTAACGCTCGGAAATTGCTTCATTCTCCTCTGTGAGTTCCTTGATAAGTGAGATAGCAGATTGTTCGAGTTTGCCAAGGCAACCGTTTCCTTTTTCGTGCCATTCGCATTTGTTACAAGGTTTATCACTAAAGCAATACTCAATAGCCTTTATAATCTGTTCTCTGTTAAGTTCCATTTTCTGCTCTCCCGTTCTTTAGTTTTATATACAAGTCCGATAACGCTTCGCTTACTGTGCGACCTTTTCCAACTATGTAATCTGTTGAATAATAATCCCAAAATTCCATAGTGGTTACATCGTCACCCAAAGCTTCTTGAGGTATTTCGTCAAAGTCAAGGTTGAATGCAAGATATTTCCCACCCGAATATGTACCACTGTATCTGTCTGCCACTATAGTCAAGGGATAAATTTCGTCCTCTACAAAAGGCTTCAATTCGTTATGTTCCATTTTCGCTCCTTTCGTTCCAATCTTCAATAGCTCTGTATATTGCACCCATTAAGGATTTTTCTATTGTTGGAGCACCATATCGCTTTTCTTCGGCATCATAAATCTGTGTTGCTGTGCTTCTCGGCTTGGTTTTATATCCACAATGGCAACATTCAATATAAGCACGTTTAGAGTAGCCAAACACACCCATAGGGATTTTTATATCTCCTGCATATACCAAACATTTTGGGCAGGCTTTTAAGCGAATATTTTTAGCCATAATCGCATCAAATTTCTTTGAGTTTACTTCTTTGGTTTGCATTCCTCTCTCCTTTCTCCGTAACTGCAATAATCGTCTGATTTGCAAGGTATAGCATATTCGTCACTCGCCCATGGTGTATGAGGGCATCGGCATTCAAAATCACCGTGGCAATACTCTGTTGCGAATTTACAATCTCGGCAACGGACAACCTCAACCACGTCGGCGGTGGGCATTGCATATCCTTGCCTTATGCACTCGTCTTTACACCAATCAAGCAAATCTACTTCGTAAGGTGTATTGCCATCGCCAGATGTCGGGACATTCTCTTTTATCCGTCTTTCAAGTTCTTCCAAGTCAATATATCTGCTCATTCCGTGTCCTCGCTTTTTAATTTTGAATCAGCATACAAATTGTTGTATTCCTCAACTAACTTGTTAACAACATATTCTTGCCTTTTGTACTTGAAGAAATATTTTCTTCTTTTTTTAATTTCTTTGTCGATAGTTTTTAGCCACCACATTTTCACCCATAGTTCAAATTGACGTTTCAATAGCTTTTTCATTCCGTGTCCTCGCTTTCCTCATTATTGCTTATAAGTAAACAAGATGTGCAACAACCATTTTCGTCAATAGTTATCTCGCTACACTCGCAATATCCACCCATATAATTGTTCTCGCAAGCTGCGTTATAGCATTTTCTCACTGCGCCCATTATTCGTCCTCTCTAACCATTTCATGATTCGTTTAATGTTCTTTTTTCTCACTCGCTCTTTTCCGTGTGTAGCAAGATAGACAATTCTTTTGTTTGGATATGATTTTAATGCTTCGTGCATTTCATTAAAAATAGATGTAAATGCATCAATCAGTTTTGTTATAGTTGGATTGAGTGCTTCGACAATTCTTTTTGACATTTCTTTTAATGCTGTTATTGCCTTCTCTATCTGCTCGTCTGGCGGGATTATTGGTCGCAGGTGTTCCGCATCATAAGGCACTTGATAATCGTCAATAAACTTCATTTTTCGCCCTCACTTTCCTTTGGCGGCTCAGGCAGGGGCATCCAATGGGTGACATACTCATCATAATTTGTATGATAATATCCAATTACAACCCATCTGTATTTTGTTATTCTATTTTCCATACTTAACAAACACAATTCGTCAATGTCCGGCAGCCTATCATTGACGGAAATCCATTTTCTATCTTCCGCAACTCTTTCGGCAGCCAAAGCCCAAGCATTTCTTTGAATGGTCAAGGTTTCGTTTTGCTTTTTAAGGCGTTTAATCTGCTTGTGACACTTGTTTATTTCTTTGTTGATTTTACAATCGTTGCAACTACCGAAAAGGTTGTAATCGAAGCAAAGTTCTTTAATCGGGCATCTTATAGCATTCATCCCTTCGCACCCCCTTCAAGCGCCTTTTCAGCTTCCTCACGGGTGCGAAATACGGTTTTGCCATAATCAGAAAACCTTTTAGTTATATAATGTCGCATTAAATGTTTCGTTGTTGGAATGGCTATTCTCATTTCATTACTGTTAGAGAAAAACAACACCGCTTCAACAAGACCTTCTTTGACAACTAATTCTGTTTTGTTGCCAAAATAATGGCAATCTCTTTGGCAATAGTCCGAAACAGTTCTGCAAGCATAACAGGGGTGCTTTTCAGTAATGGCATACACCGTATCCCCCACCTTACAAGGCGGTACAATGACCCCCTCGGAAAGAAGGTCATCTGTGATGTTCTCCGCAAGTTTGCAAGATTTGTCTATGTGTTTCATAAGGCTTGACTTTACAATCTCTATCAACCTATCTTTCATTTTTTGTTTCCTCTCTCTTATTCAAAATCATTTGGACATGCTTCAAAGCAATGCCATGTGTGGTAGTGGCCCAGCTATATGACATGTCATATTTAATGGCCACATCTTGAAGTGTGTAGTCTTGAACATAAACCTTATGAAGAAAATCATATTCAGTGGCATTAAGCTGCTCGATGACGGAAATGACATCATTCTTGGCCTTGATGAATCTATCAAAGTCCTTTTGTGCTTCAGCTTCCAAATCGAGATATTTGCAGATGGCATCTTCGGTTTTTCGGGGGTTGTGTGAAGATTCAACCTTTTCCCCGGTCATATTGGAAGTCGCACTGCATGCTATGTCTTTCCATTGTTGAATCTCCACCAACTTGTTTTCTATGAGCTTATCAAGCTTTTTTATTTGCAATAAAAATTCTTTTGCGTTCATGAAGAACGTTCCCCTTTCTTGGATTGTATTTTTATTCCCGCCATCTTCAAGCGCTCTGATTCGCAAACACAAGACCAAGAACACACCATTGGATGATTAACACGTCTATCCCTATAAACATGTTGTGGGGCAGGGATGAATTTCTTTCCACAAACATTGCATTGCCTACACACAATAGTTTCATAGTCTATTTTTCTATTTCTCATAAATCCCTACCCCCCTTGACCTATTTTTTCTTTTAGTGCTTCCATACGTTCACGAACATAAGGGTCATTTGCAGCCGTTTTGGTATTTTCGCTTATATGCATTTCCGGGCCATAGCTTCTTTTAAGGGCCTTTTGAAAAGCTTCTTCGGCATCAAAATCACCATACCTTGATTTTGTGGGCTTATTGGGTGAAGAAGCATCTTTCTTTGCCCAATTTCTTATTGTTGCAAGATGGTTTTTATAAGATTTCCCGGTGCTTGCTATGTAAGAAGACAGATTTTCAATCCTTGTGGTATAATCAGAAGGAAATTCGGATTTTAATTTTTCATAATCAGAATCAGAAAGAAGGACATTTGAGTATTCGCCATATTTGTGGCGAATCTCTTTTTCTTTATTTTCTTTTTCTATTATCTTATTCTTAATATCTTTTTCTTCTTCTTTATCTACACCGTGACTTTGCATGACTGTCACATGACTGTCACATGACATGTCACTTGACACATCATTGTTATTGTTGTTTTTGTTTTGAAGTTGCTTTCTTCTGGCTCTTGACCTTTGTTGTGCAAGTCTGTTTTGTTCCCTTATCTTTTCCATGCCCTCAATGTTTTGATATTCTTCCCATGAAGATATGTATATAAAGCCATTATCACGTTCAATCATGTCAAAATCCTCAAAGATTGAAAGTGCCTTTTCCACAAGCTCTGGTGGTCTTCTCAATTCGTATGAAAGCCCGTCTAAATCAAAAGGAATAGAAGGCGTGACATAGATAGCCCCCCCGTCATTGACTTTCCCTGCAAGCATAAGAAGTTTGAACCAAACAATAAGGATTGTGTCACCTTGGGGCATTTGCTCAATTGATTTGATTTTTCGGCTTATATCAAACATATTGGTGTAAATCTTAATCCATTGGACTTCAGCCATTTTGAACACACATCCTTTCTATCGTGGCCATTTCCGCACACATCGGCTTCTATCGGCCATGTAGTTTCTTGTTATTTGCTCTGCTTTTCTTTCTTGCTTTTTCTTCTCCATGTCAACTAAAAATTCTGCATATTCAGGGCATGTTGAATGGCATGTGGGTGTTCTTTTAGGTGGAACACAATGGATGCAAGGATTAGATTCAGCCATTTTATTCAAGCACCCTTCCTTCATATTCAATCCCCTTGCTTTCAAGGCGGTTGACAAGTCTTTCATAGCCACAACCGTCATAGCCATAAATGCCATTTGCATCAAAGCTTTTTGAACCATAGGTTTCATTGATGTGTTCCCTTGCTCTGTCTTGCACTTTAAGAAGACGTGTTGAACCTTTCCTTGTTCCGAAGCTCATTGTTTCAATCATGGCAAGCATGTATGCCATTTCGGTTGCAGCCTGCACTTCGTTCATTCTTGTTCCAAGAAGGTCACGGATATATTTGGACACTATAAATTTTTGCTTTGGATTCAAGCTTGCATCACGGCAAAGCTTGTTCCACATGGTGTCATATTTTCTATCAAGTTCATTGCGCTTGTCTAATTCAACTTTTGCATTCATTGTTTTTTACTCCCCCATAAAAATAGATAGCATATCTTGGTTTGCGCCCATATTTATTTTCTTTGTCACTCTGAACCATGATTGTTTCAATATGATGATTTGCCTTCAAATTGAAGATAATTGCTGAAAGTCTGCTTGCTCTGAACAAATCCCATGCTTCAGCTTGTGTGATTGTTCCTTTATCTTTAAGGTGTGCCAAAACTGCACTTGTTTGTGATAGCATAATTTTAAATCTCCTTTATTTTATTTTTGGAATTTATTTTCCCGTGCTACCGAAGCCACCATTGCCACGTTCAGTTTTGTCAAATTCGTTGACAACAACCAATTCATGTGGAATATATACGGGCAAAATCACCAATTGTGTGATTTTGTCACCCTTATCAAAGAACACCGTTTCCTTTCCGTGGTTGTATAGCTTGGCAACGATGCTTCCCGTGTAGCCTGCATCAATCACACCTTCACTTGTGATGCCATGCTTCACGTTTAAGCCACTTTTGCTTTTCAACATTCCAACAAGCCCCGGATTGATTTCTACATGAACCCCGGTGTCTATCTTTTTGGAATCTCCGGGCTTTACCTCAAAAGCAATAGGTGTTCGTAAATCAAGGCCCGCATCATCTCGGTGACCTCTAACGGGCATATATGCCCCTTTATCAAGCATTATTTTCATTTTGGTTTTCCCTTTCTTTCAAAGCATGTCCAGCTTCCCATTCCCTATATAGATTCATGAAATCATCAAGTTCCATTGTCACAAGGATGGGTGCGTTGTTTTTCTTGTGGAATACTGCGGGAAGGCGATTTTCGCCCCCCGCTTTTGCATCCCTTTTGGCTTGCGCCATCCATTCATAAAGGCGCATTGTTTCTTGGTGCTTTGCTTCAATATGTAAGCCCGGAAGCCCAACAACATCAGATGCATCCCCGGTGTTGCCACAATATTGAGCAGTGCGCCTTGCATCGTCATATCCATATTCACGAAACTTTGAAGCAAGCAATCTTTCAAATCTTGCACCTTTTTGTTTGCTATTTACAGCCATAATCAATGCCCCCTTCAGAATGGAAGACCTTCATCATCAGAAGGTAATTCCTCAAATTGTGCATTGTTGTTTGATGTGTAGCCCGTGGGGGTGTAAGAAGCATTGCTTGCAGGCTCATTTTTTGGCTCTGTGGGGCTTTCATTGTTTCCAACGAAAGAAACTTCATCCGCAACCACTTCCGTTGCATAGCGCTTGTTTCCTTCGTTATCATTCCATGTTCTTGTTTGAAGCTGCCCACACACAAGGATGGGTTTGCCCTTTTTGAAGTATTTAGAAACGAATTCTGCCGTGTTTCTCCATGCAACAATGTTGATGAAGTCAACGTTTTGTTGACCTTCGTTGGCAAATCTTCTATTGATTGCTATTGAGAAGGAACACACGGAAATTCCACTTGCCGTGGTTTTTAATTCCGGGTCTGCGGTCATGTTGCCTATAAGGATGACTTTGTTGAATGATGCCATTATTTTCTGCCCCCTTTTCCATATTTGCCAACCAAAAAAATTGCAAATATAGTGGTGCAAATGATTAGTGTAATAAGAACAGATGGTGTCATTATTTTTTGCCCCCTTTCTGGTTAAATTTATCAAGCAATATTTCAAGGCGGGAAATTCTTGATTCAAGCATTTCGTTCATCTTGTATGTATCACGGCGCACTTCTTCAATGGAACAACGCATGCTTTCTTCCATTTGGCAAATTCTCTGTTGCTCAAATATCTTGCGCTCGGTCTGCTCCTGTGCCTTTGCGATTTCTTCCTGAAATCTTTTCTTTGAAATAAACATGGTAATTTTCCCCTCTCTTTAATTTCCAAACAATGCAGCCTGTGCATCATTTGTTTCATTTTCGGGTTCATTGGGAATTTCGGTTACTTCAACATCAATGATGTTGTCTTCGGTTTCAACATAGTTCTTTGAACCATCATCATTGATGACAGCCATGTCACCTTCAAAAGCATTCTGCATTTCAATGCTCATAATGCCCCATTTTGAAATGAGCTGACGAAGAAGTGTTTTATAGGCCATGCCATCAAAGTCTTTAGACCAAAACGTGTAATTCCATCCCTTTTCTTTGTCCTTCTTGTAGCCGGGGGAATATTTCAAAGCATGGGATTCCATCTGTGTCTTTGACCAATAAATTGCTTTTCTAAAGCCATTTGAAAGTTCAAAGAAAGCATAATATCCAATAGTGGGCAAAGCTTCTCTTTCATCCCACTTTTCAATCATCAGATTGATTTTGATTTCTTCATCAAGGGGGTCAAAATATTCAAGCTCACCTTCCTTAATGGCCATAACGTTGAGCTTTTTATATTGTCCTGAACGAATGGCAAGCTGAATATAACCTTTATATCCAAGCTGAAATTGTGCCTGCTTCACATAGATGGGTTTGCCCGTGTTGGGGTCAGTCTGATTGGTTTTGACATCAAACGGAACCATGTAAAAGTGACCAAGCTGGGGTGAAGGTGAAAGTTTAAGAGCTTCACCAAGCAAAGCCGCCGAAACAATTGATTGATTTGTGCATTGCTGAAGGGTGGGATTTATCTGTGTTGCAGAAATGATGGATGAAATGAATCTTTGTCCATCCTTGCCCCCCACAACCTTGTTTATTTGGTCTTTGACTGCATCATTTGTCAAATAAGCGGTCAAACCAAGTCTTGTGTTGTTTTCCTTTTTTGTAAGTGAATTCGATACTGCCATTTTCTTTTTCTCCTTTTATGTAAAAATTTTATATAGCCTGAAATTCAATTTTTCTATCTTCAAAGAAGCTTTTTAACGCCTTTGCATCCTCAATGGAAAGAAGAGCTTTAAAGCCAAGCCACGTTTTCTTTGGCTCTTCACAAATGGTCTTGGGTGCTTCTTTGATTGGTTCTGAAGGCTTGGTTTCCTTTGCTTCTGCTTCGGCCTTTCTCTTTGCCTGCTCTGCTTCCCATG
>JAZOQZ010000159.1:0-6608 GCA_045656345.1 Clostridia bacterium | reverse complement strand
ATCTTGCTAATTTCTGTGAACAGGTCAATTTAGTGCACAGAAGAAATGAATTTCGTGGAGATGCTTCCACCGTGGAAAAAATAAAGGCAAATGAAAAAATTCAAGTATATACAGAATATGTGCCCGTAAAGTTTATCGGGGAAGAAAAGCTTTCTGAAATCCGGCTGAAAAATATAAAAACAGAAGAAACACTTTCGTTGCCTACTGATGGCGCATTTATTGCAATCGGCTATCAACCGAATGTAGAATTTTTACCGGAAGGCATTTTAAAGAGTGACACAAATGAAATTATTACCGACAAAAATTTGATGACCAATATTGAAAATGTGTATGCTATCGGTGATGTCAGAAGAAAGGAGCTCCGTCAGATTGTTACTGCTTGTGCAGACGGTGCTGAAGTAATCTCTGCCATCCGAAGAAAGGCGAATTTATGATTATCATCAATGCAAAAATTTATACAATGGAATCAGACACACCGATTGAAAACGGTTTTATCCGGTTCCAAAATACCATATCAGAAATCGGTTCTATGAACGATTACAAAGCATCCTGCGAAGAAGTATATGATGCAGAAGGGTGTTATGTATTCCCGGGACTGATTGATGCTCATACCCACCTTGGAATGTTTGAAGATTCTATGGGCTTTGAAGGAGATGACGGCAACGAAGAATCAGACCCGATTACTCCGCATCTTAGAGCAATCGATGCAATCAATCCCAACGACCGTTATTTCACAGAAGCAAAGCTTGCGGGTATTACAACCGTGGCCAGTGGGCCCGGTAGCGCTAATCCTATCAGCGGACAGTTCTGTGCATTGAAAACCCACGGAACTGTTATCGACGATATGATTGTAAAAGCTCCGATTGCAATGAAATTTTCCTTCGGAGAAAATCCCAAAACAGTATATCACGGGAAAAACCAGCAACCAATTACCCGTATGGCAACTGCGGCATTGATTCGCGAAACCTTAAAAAAAGCACAGGAATATGCCGAGAACATCAAATTAGCAAACGAAAATCCTGATGATTACGATAAGCCTGATTACGATGCAAAACTGGAAAGTTTACTCCCCGTATTATCAGGAGAATTACCGGTAAAAGCACACGCTCATCGGGCAGACGATATTGCAACCGCACTTCGCATTGCTAATGAATTTGGTCTTAAAATGACCGTTGAACACGCAACTGAAGGTCATTTGATTAAAGAAAAATTAAAAGATATATCTTGTCAGCTTGGTCCCACTTTATCAGATCGCTCCAAACCAGAGCTTCGCAATATGACCTTTGATACTTATCATATTTTGGCAGAGCAGGGGACTTTGGTTTCAATCATTACAGATCATCCTGTAATCCCTATTAATTATTTACCGTTGTGTGCTGCGTTGGCTGTCAAACATGGGATGAGTGAAGAGGATGCACTAAAAGCACTCACCATAAATCCTGCAAAAGCTTTAGGATTAGAAGGAAAAATCGGTTCTTTGAAAGTTGGCAAAGATGCCGATATTGTGGTGTTTGATAAATTTCCACTAGATTTAATGGCAAAAGCAGAAGCTGTTTTTATCAATGGTACAAAGATATCTCAATAGAAAGAGGAGAAAAAAATGAATCAGAACAAAGAAAAATTTTATGTAACAACAGCCATTGCATATACATCCAGAAAGCCTCACATCGGCAATACTTATGAAATCGTTTTAACTGATGCTATTGCACGTTATAAACGTCAGATGGGCTATGATGTATTCTTTTTGACAGGTACTGACGAACATGGTCAGAAAATCGAAGACTGTGCCAAAGATGCAGGTATCACTCCGAAAGAATATGTGGATAATGTGGCAGGTGAAATCAAAGAAATCTGGAATTTAATGAATGCAAGCTATAATAAATTCATTCGTACTACCGATGATTTCCACGAAAAAACCGTGCAGAAAATTTTCAAACAGTTGTATGACCAGGGCGATATTTACAAAGGAGAATATGAAGGTTTATACTGCGTACCTTGCGAATCTTTCTTCACAGAAAGTCAGCTGGTAGATGGCAAATGTCCCGATTGCGGCAGGGAAGTAAAACCCACCAAAGAAGAAGCATATTTCTTCAAAATGTCTAAATATCAGGATAAATTGATGGAATATATTGAAACCCACCCTGATTTTATTCAGCCTGAATCCCGTAAAAAAGAAATGGTGAACAATTTCTTAAAACCCGGTCTGCAGGATTTGTGTGTGTCCAGAACATCTTTCAAATGGGGTATTCCCGTTGAGTTTGATCCTAATCACGTAATCTATGTGTGGATAGATGCGTTAACTAACTATATCACCGCAATGGGTTACGGTCAGGAAGATGACACCTTATACAAAAAATACTGGCCTTGCGATGTTCATGTGATCGGTAAAGATATCCTTCGTTTCCATACAATTTACTGGCCTATTATGTTAATGGCATTAGGTCAGCCGTTACCGAAACAGATTTTCGGTCATCCCTGGTTGTTATCCGGTAATGACAAGATGTCAAAATCCAAAGGCAACGTAATGTATGCAGACGATTTGGTTCGTCATTTCACCGTAGATGGCATGAGATATTATCTGTTATCTGAAATGCCTTACGGAAATGACGGTACCATTACTTATGAAAATATTATCACGAAATTCAATTCCGACTTAGCGAATACGTTAGGAAATTTAGTAAACCGCAGTATTGCGATGGTAAACAAATATTTTGGTGCTATACCCACTCCCGGCGAAGAAACCGAACTGGATAAAGACTTAAAATCCTGCATTGAGAACACCATCACCGCGTACCGCAAAAAAATGGATGAATATAAAACCGCAGACGCTTTGGATGCTATTTTTGAACTCATCCGCAGATGTAATAAATATATTGATGAAACCACTCCCTGGGTATTGGCAAAAGATGATGAAGGCAAAGAACGTTTAAAAACCGTACTGTATAACCTGCTGGAAAGCATCCGTATTATCTCGGTAATTTTAACTCCCTTTATGCCCGATACCGCAAAAGAAATTCAGCGTCAGATTGCTTGCACAGATGAATCCGTGGAATTTGGAAAAACCATTTCTGAAATCACTTTAGAAAATCCCACTCCCATCTTTATGAGAATCGATGAAGAAAAGAAATTAAAAGAAATCGAAGATGAAATTGCAGCAAATATCCCTGACGATACCATTCCGATGGCTCCAGAAATTGAATTTGATGATTTCACAAAATTGGATTTAAGAATCGCAACCGTACTGGAATGTGAAGAAGTGAAAAAATCTGATAAACTTCTTCTTTTCAAATTAAAAGTTGGTTCTCAGATAAGAACTGTGGTTTCCGGTATCAAAAAGCACTACAAACCTGAAGATTTAATCGGTAAACAGGTTGTGATGGTTTACAACTTAAAACCCGTAAAATTAAAAGGAATCTTATCTGAAGGTATGATTCTCTGTGCAGAAGACGGAGATATTCTGCAATTATTAAAACCCTTTGAAGAAATTAAAGACGGTTCTAAAATTTATTAATTTTTCTTTTTTTCTATAAAAAAGTGCAACCTGATGGTTGCACTTTTTTACTTTTTATCTTTTTTATTTCTCACTTTCGGAGGTCCAAAATTGAATACCTCCTGATATGATTCGTATTCGCTGTCATTTAAAGGCGGTCTTGGGGAAATTCCCGTACATTCGGTAGAAGAGGATGCATCCATCAAATCGAAATCAAAAGATGCTTTTTGTTTGTTCTTTTTTCCCATTTTTAAAATTCCTTTTTCTTTTTATTGTGCACAACAATTGATTCTTTTATGATATTTGTTTATTGGAAAACCTTGCTTTTTTCACACTAATATTGTATAATACAATTAATGATTTGTATCAATTAAAATTATCAGAAAGGGAAGTACAATGAAAAAAGAACAACTGTTTCAAATGGTAAAATTTACTCTTTTTTCCATATCGGCAGGAATTATTCAGGTAGTGGCTTTCACCATACTTTTGGAAGCATTTCATCTGATTTACTGGCCATCATATCTGATAGCACTGATATTATCGATTATCTGGAATTTCACTTTTAACAGAAAATACACATTCAAATCCAATGCCAATATCCCCATCGCTATGGCAAAGCTTTTTGCATTTTATCTAGTATTCACACCGCTTTCCACCTGGCTTGGCCACTTGGCTGAATCCTCCGGCATCAACGAATATATCGTTCTTGCAGTTACCATGATTTCCAATTTTGTTTTGGAGTTTTTGTATTCAAAGTTTCTGATTTATAAAAATCTTGAAAATACAAGAGTTTAGTTTTTTCTCCGACTTGACACGAACTTTGTCGAAAGTGACGAAAGGAAAAACTTCATGATAACAATATTTAACAGAAAACAGTTGATAATTACTTATGATTCAACGATTCAATCGAAAATAAGAGATATTCACGCAGCAAACAAGGTCTATTACAGCATAAATCCTATTTTGGGATTATATGGTTCTTCACAACCAGAATATAAAATTTGTGTTCATAAAAAAGATTATGAATATGCTTGTTATTTAACAAAAAATGTGTTTAGCTAATTATGAGGGAATGTATTATGTCATATGATTTTACAAAATTAAAAAATAATTTAGAAGAAAAAGGGTATCAGGTTTCTGTATTTGATACCAAAGAAGATGCCACTGAATATTTGAATTCTAAAATTGACGGAAAAACCATTGGATTCGGCGGTTCTGTGACACTTCGTGAAATGGAATTATTAGAAGTGTTATCTACCCACAACACCGTATATTGTCACGATAAAAAACCGGAAAATCTGACGGTTATGGAAACAAGAACCATGGCAAGTCGGGCAGAAATCTATATCAGTTCAGCAAACGCAATTTCCGAGCAGGGAGATATCATTAATATTGACGGAACAGGAAATCGTTTGGCTGCAACGACCTATGGACCGGATAAAGTGTATTTTGTTATTGGTTCCAATAAGGTTGCTCCTGATTTTGAAGCAGCGTTATTCCGTGCAAGAAATATTGCAGCACCTATAAATGCAAAACGGTTAAACCGTAACACACCTTGTGCTAAAAATGCAGATAAATGCTATAATTGCAATAGTCCTGAACGAATTTGCAGAGCTCTTTCTGTTTTCTGGACAAAACCAAGCGGTGCCAAATACGAAATTGTTTTAGTGAAAGAATCATTGGGGTATTAAAATGAAACTTGGAAAATACAGACATTTTAAAGGAAATGAATATGAAGCGCTTTATATTGCGAAACATAGCGAAACCTTAGAGGAAATGGTCGTGTACCATGCTCTCTACGGTGAATTTGGCATTTGGGTACGCCCCTTATCAATGTGGAATGAAACTGTTATCCATGAGGGCAGGGAAGTAAAGCGTTTTACTTATATCGGAGAGGAGTAATTTTTTTAGTATGAATATCAAAAGAATTAATGAACTTGCAAAAAAATCCCGTGAAGTTGGTTTAACCGAAGAAGAAAAAATCGAACAGAAAAAACTTCGTGACGAATATATCGCAGCATTCCGCGGGAATTTGCAGAAAACCTTAGACCAGACCTACATTATGGACGAGCATGGAAATAAGGTGAAAATTGGGAAAAAACAATAATTATTGAAAGGAATTCTAATTTGTATGATTAAAAAACTACTTTCGTTATTGCTTATGATATTATATGGATTATTGATGTTTGGAAGCTTTAGTGCTTTTGCGACATCTAATTCTGCTTCCATTACTTATCAGATTGATTATGTAGAATCCCTGAAAAACAATGAAATGAAAATCAATCTGATTTTTAAGGGAGTAAAAGGATCTTTGGATTCGTATGAACTGGATGCTTATAAAGCTGTTTACGAATTCGGAACGAATAAACTATTAAATGTGGAATATGAGCCTGTTTCTTTCGATAAGCCGTTTGATTCCTCTTCTGAGCATCGTGTTTCGTTATTTGTTGACTTTTCCGAAGTTGATGCAAAAATGTTTAAAACCAAGGTTTTGTTTTTTGATAAAAACAACGAATTAAAACCCATTTTAGTAACTCCGGGCGGTACTAACGAATGGCCGGAATTTCAGGAAGTGCCGGAGTATTATAACGAAGAATCGGATCGTGTAATTGCAAATATATTTCAGTTGTATGATGAAAAGGGAGATCACGAATTTTTAACCTTCGGCGTGATGACTGATAGTCATGTGGGTATCAACATTCCCGAGGAGAAACTATTGAAAGACAGTCTTCACCACGGGATATATGCATTGAATTCTGTGGGTACCGAAATTGGCTGTGATTTCATTGTGCATTTAGGGGATACCACCTGGAAAAATAATCTTGATACTTATGATTCCTATGCAGGCAGTGCCTACACTACCGATGCATTCAAGAAAGCTTCCGATTATCATAACAGCAGTATGCTTTTAATTGGCAATCATGATCAAACCAACGACCATACAAGGCAATGGACGGCTATCGGTCAGTTTAACAATTTTGAACAAACAGGCCTGAATAAAAAACGCTCTTACGGATACACAGATTTTGCGGATAAAAAAGTTCGTGTTATTGCATTAAATACTTCCGACTATCTGAACGGAACGGGCAGTTACGGTGTTTCTTATGAGCAACGGGAT
>JAZOQZ010000158.1:0-4494 GCA_045656345.1 Clostridia bacterium | reverse complement strand
TTTTGGAATTTTCTTAGTAATATTTGCGGTGTTATACCTACAAAAACAGTAACCAAACACAGAACGATGCTGGCATCGTCCCCTACAATATAATCTAAATAATCCAACGCATTTACAACATCAAACAAAAAAGACGAAACTCTTTAAAAAAGAATTTCGTCTTTTTTTGATGGTTTTACAGATCTTATTCTGCTACAACAACTTCTTCAACGGGTTGCTCAGCGGCAAGAAGTGCAGTTTGCTTCTTTTCTTCTTCTAAGCAGCCTGCAAAAATAATACCAAAGCCACAGGAACCGAGTAATCCAAGTCCCATCAGCAAAACACCGCCAATCACTTTCATAAGATTTGCCGCACCTTCTGTCAGGTCAGCCAGCTCGTATATGTTAGCTGCTGCCCGGGTTGCAGCTACTCCTGCATGTGCCATATTGTTGTTGGAATAAGAGTAGTAGTCACTGCCGAACTGTGCATAACCGATATCGTAAGTGCTGTCTGCAGCGGTTACATGGCGCGAATCATGATTCAAGGAAATACCCAAAGAAATAACGCCTGTAATGAACATCACCAAACCTACCACGATTCCAATTACTGAAATTGTTTTTTTCATAATAAATTTCCCTTTCTTTACTATAAAAAACCTTTGCTACATATTTTATCTGTTTAAGATTAACTTGGTTAATTCAATGGGAGAAACAATTTCGCCATCTTTATATACTCTCATATTGCCGGATGCGATTTAGACAATCAGAATAACTTCGTCATTGTTGTAACCGAATTCAAATTTGATATCCCATAAATCCAGACCGATGGTTTTTAAATCGTCTGCCACAATTTTGGTGATTTTTAAGGTCTGTTCTTTCATATCTTCAAACATTTTGGGGCTCATAACGCCTAATGCAGCCAGACCTTCGCCGGTTACTAACGGATCGCCTTTTTCGTCATTTTTGAAAGTGCATTCCACATAGCCGCCTTCTAAAGGTGTGCCATCTTCGATGTATTCACCGTATCTTCTGATAAAGCTACCGGTTGCAACCAATCTGCAGATTACTTCCAAACCATGACCAAACACTTTACCGGGAAGCACTTCCATGGTAGCATCTTCCACATTTGCGCTAACATAATGGGTTTTGATGCCTGCTTCTTTTAATAAATCAAAATAATAAATAGAAGTTCTTAAGTTTTCTCTGCCAATGCCTTCGATGGTTAAGCCAACAGAGTTTTCGCCGGGGTCAAACACACCGTCTTTTCCGGTGCAATCATCTTTAAATTTTAACAGCACGTTGCCGTTTTCTAAGCTGAACACGTCTTTGGTTTTGCCTTCGTAAATTTTTTTCATTGGTTCTCGTACCCCTTTTCTTTTAGGAAATTAGATTTTTTACTGTTACTATTTTATCACGCTTTTTTTGAAATTTCAATATTTTCTGTTTATAAAATTGCCTTTTTTTTAAATTTTATGAAATTTTCCATAGAATTTATGCGGAAGGTTGGTAAAAATAGTGAAAATTGAATAAGAATCCCAGAGAAAAAAGTGGGATTTTGGTTGACATTTATACGAATTTAGTATAAAATATCAATGATAGGACAAACTGATTTGTATGAAAATTTTAATGATATAAACGGAGGAAAAAGCTATGGCAGAAAACAGATTAATCGGTTCTTACCCCGTAATCGGCATCCGTCCCACCATTGATGGCAGACGCGGTGTGTTAAAGGTAAGAGAATCCTTAGAAGACCAGACCATGAACATGGCAAAAGCAGCTGCAAAACTGTTCACCGACAACTTAAAATATTCCAACGGTGAACCCGTAAAAGTTGTAATTGCAGACACCACCATCGGCCGTGTGGCAGAAGCAGCAGCTTGTGCAGACAAATTCAAAAAAGAAGGTGTTGATATCACCTTAACCGTTACTCCCTGCTGGTGCTACGGTTCCGAAACTATGGATATGGATAAAAACACCATCAAAGCAGTTTGGGGCTTTAACGGTACCGAAAGACCGGGTGCAGTGTATCTGGCAGCTGTTTTAGCAGGTCATGCTCAGAAAGGCTTACCCGCATTCGGCATCTACGGACACGACGTTCAGGATGCAACCGACACCTCTATCCCTGCTGACGTTCAGGAAAAACTGTTACGTTTCGGCCGTGCAGCTGTTGCAGCAGCAACTATGAGAGGCAAATCCTACCTGCAGATCGGTTCCATTTGTATGGGTATCGCAGGTTCTATCATTGATACCGATTTCATCGAAGAATACCTGGGTATGAGAGTGGAATCTGTTGACGAGGTAGAAATCATCAGACGAATGACCGAAGGCATCTATGATGAAAAAGAATACCAGAAAGCAATGGCTTGGGCAAAAGAAAAATGCCAGATGGGCTTTGATAAAAACCCTGAAGATCTGCAGTTATCCGCAGAAGAAAAAGAAGAACAGTTTGCTTTCGTGGTAAAAATGATGTGTATCATCAAAGACTTAATGAACGGCAACAAAAACCTGCCCGAAGGTTGCGAAGAAGAAATGGTTGGCCACAACGCTATCGCAGCAGGCTTCCAGGGTCAGAGACAGTGGACCGACTTCTATCCCAACTGTGACTTCCCCGAAGCAATGTTAAACACTTCTTTCGACTGGAACGGCGCTAGAGAACCCTATATCTTAGCAACTGAAAACGACGTGTTAAACGGTATCGGTATGCTGTTTGGTAAACTCTTAACCAACCGTCCCCAGATGTTTGCAGACGTTAGAACCTACTGGAGCGGTGACGCTGTGAAAAAAGCAACCGGCTATGATATCGAAGGCAAAGCCAAAGAAGCAGACGGTTTCATTCACTTAATCAACTCCGGTGCTTGCTGTCTGGATGCTTCCGGCGCAGTGAAAGATGAAAACGGCGAAGCAGTGATGAAACCCTGGTATGAAATGACCGAAGCTGATCAGGATGCAGTTATGGCTGCAACCACCTGGAATATGGCTGACTTAGGTTACTTCCGTGGCGGCGGTTTCTCCTCCAGATTCTTAACCAAAGCGCAGATGCCCGCTACTATGATTCGTCTGAATCTGGTAAAAGGCTTAGGCCCCGTTCTGCAGATTGCAGAAGGCTGGACCATCGACCTGCCCGATGATGTTTCCGACAAATTATGGAAACGCACCGACTACACTTGGCCCTGCACCTGGTTTGCTCCGAGAACCACCGGTGAAGGCGCATTCAAAACCGCTTATGACGTGATGAATAACTGGGGTGCAAACCACGGCGCAATTTCTTACGGTCATATCGGTGCAGACTTAATCACTCTGTGCTCCATCTTAAGAATTCCCGTATGTATGCATAACGTACCCGAAAAAAAAATCTTCCGTCCTGCTGCTTGGAATGCATTTGGTATGGATAAAGAAGGTCAGGATTACAGAGCTTGTGAAACCTACGGACCTTTATATAAATAGGATTGAAAAATCACCGAGATTGCAAAAGGCATAGGATTTTTCCTATGCCTTTTTTGTTTTATGAATAACTGAATATAAAAAAGACATTGTTTCTTCCGATTGGCTTTCCAAAAGGATTGCCAGTGCGGCAGATGTCTCTGCCGGACAGAAGAACAATGTCTTTAAGAACAGAATATCGTATTTATTCAAAAATGTCAAGAAATTTTATTGCGCCCCAACGTAAGGCGATGAGAAATGGATGCAGAATTCGGAAATTGAATCCCGAAGGCGTACTGATTGTACGCCGAGCGGTGAAATTCACGGATTATGCGCCATTTATCGAGCCGCTAATAGTTATCCCGATATTTTTTGCGGAAATAACTATACATAAAATATCCCAACAATACCAGTACAATGCCGCCTGAGGTCACATAAATCCAGGGTTCCACGGCATTTTCAATCTTCAGGGTTTCCCAAAGACTGTTCTGCAGTTCCAGGGTTTCGGGGTCTAAGCTTTCGTAGTAAGCGGTTTTTACGGCGGATTCATCGGTGGGATAGAGAATGTCGATGGCGTTTTCGTTCCATTCAATCATTCCCGCAATATAGTCCTCGTTTTCCCTTACCAGAATATTGGGAGAGGCATAACCGATATATTCCGCATTGGCAATTGCAATTTCTTCGGAAAGCATAAAATTGATATAAATTTCTGCCAATTCCTGATTTTTCGCACAGTTGGGAATGCACATTGCATCCACAAACACGTTGGTGCCTTCTTCGGGATAGTAAAATCCTAAACTGTCATTATCGTCATACATAGTGAGATAGTCACCTGCATAGTAGGGTGCCACAGCGGCGGAACCGTTTTTCATTTTGTTGAAAATTTCGTCCATCACGTAGCTTTGCACCAGAGGTTTTTGAATCTTCAGTTTTTCCACTGCGTCATACCACACCTGGGGATCGGTGGAGTTTACGTCTTCCCCTGCCCAGTAAATGGCAGTGCCGAAGGCATCACGGGGATTATTGAACTGGAGAATTTTGCCTTTGTATGTTTCGTTCCATAACAGATCCCAACTACCCAGGTCTTCTTCGTCTA
>JAZOQZ010000157.1:0-13641 GCA_045656345.1 Clostridia bacterium | reverse complement strand
GTATATCAAAGTGTATTTTCAAAATAAAAAACACGCTGAAAACATTTTGTAAAATTTCATAAAAAAAAGAGCGCTAAGCGCTCTTTTTTTTATTTACTTGATAACAAAACAATAAGATGTTTTAGAATAGAATTCTTCATTAGCTTTTAATAAGCAAGACGGAAAATTGGGTTGGTTCGGTGTATCAGGAGAATACTGCGTTTCCAGACAGAATCCGGTACGACGGGTCACAGGACGATTGTCTTTTCCGTTAAAGGAGCCGTCAAGGAAATTACCGATATAAAGCTGAACTGCAGGCATATCGGTGGAAACAGTCATTACCACGCCACTCTTTGCATCATAAATTTCACAAACATTTTCTTTATAGGTTTTCGGTTCGCCAAGAATCAGGTTATGGTCGTAACCGCCACCATTTTTCAGATCCTGATCATCAGCTTCCACATCCTGGCCGATGGTTTTGGCAGTTCTGAAATCAAACGGTGTATTATCTACAGGGCGGATTTCACCGGTAGGAATCAAATCTGCTCCGGTGGGAGTGTAAAAATCTGCATTGATTTTCATCAGATGGTCAGTAATAGGACCGCCGTTATATCCGGATAAATTGAAATATGCGTGGTTTGTGGGATTAAAATAAGTATCTTTATCTGTAGTAGCACGATATTCAATATCTAAGGCATTATCATCAGTTAATGTATAAGTAACAGCTAAACGGATAGTACCGGGATAATTTTCAGTTCCGTCTTCATCCAGTAAAGATAATGTGACACTGTTATCGGTTGCACAATCAATATTCCACACACGTCTGGAATAGCCGATATTTCCACCATGCAGGTGATTAATACCATTATCATTTAACGCCAACTGATAGTCAACGCCGTTCACGTTGATTTTACCCTTGCCAATTCTGTTTCCGTAGCGACCAATTAACGCACCATGACTTGCTCCGTCCAAACGATATTCTTCCACGGTATTATGTCCTAAAATCACATCAAGGAATTTACCATTCGAGTCCGGCACTTTTAAGGAATGGATAATTCCGCCAAAGGTAATAATTTCTGCAGAGCATCCATTTTTATTTTGTAGCTCTGTAGCGATAATTTCCGTGCCGTTGTAAACGTCAAATTTTCTTTGTTTCATAATTAGTTTCTCCTTTATCAATCATTATTTTCTTCGGTTTCAGCCAGCTTTTGAGCAGGAATCAACATATGTTTTTCAAGGGTGGGATAAACGGAAAAAACAACCAGGAATCCGCACAGACTATATGTGATTAATGCCAAAATTCCAACACCGATAACCGGTTTGAAGAACGAATAATAAGAAATGATACCCACCAATGCTAAAATCAAGATATTCAGTGGCAATTTTGCCATTGCAAAAATAAATGAATTTTTAATAATTTGTGAAAATTTCAGTTGAAACATCACCATCATTGTGTATGCGTAATAACTGATGAAAATAAAAAGAATATTGATAATCAGAAGCGGCAGCTGCATTACGCTCAATGTAATGGATTGTCCAAAGAAAAACAGCACTTCATTTCCATAAATAACAGTATAGGAAAGTGACAAAATAATAATGCCGTGGATGAGTGTCATTAAAGTCGCCTGTTTAAAATTCTTTTTAAAGTGTTCAAAAAATTCTGACCATAAGAACACGGGGGTTTCTGTAGCGAAACAACGTAACAAATGACTCGCACCTGCTGTTGCAGGACCAATTATGGGAGAAAATATCATAAATACCAAACCTACGCTGGCAACAAATTCTCCTAAAAACATAATAGAAGGTTCTGTCAACATAATATCACTTAACACGTACAGCAAAACCGTAATCCAAACCGGAAGCGTAACCATCAAATATAATAAATTCAACTTGACCAGTTTTCCGAACTTCCGGAAAAACAATTCAAAAAAATACAAAGGCCGAACAGGGCGCATCGTTCTTTTTTCAACGCCCTTCCCTTCTTTCATATAGGAATTAAACAAACCCATTTTATAAACCTCTTTCTGTGTTTTTATGCTGTGAGGCAATTATTCCAAAAAGAATGCTTCACTGTAATTTACATAAGAAAACACAACAGTAAAACCATCCTCCAAATTCATTTCATAAGCACCTTTGTCCGCTATTTCATCATTCACATACAAAATCCAACCGTCAGTATCGGTGGAATCATAACCACCGAATCCGTCAAACATATGGTTATTAAGACGGTACGGAATTTTGTTTTTCTGGCATACCTCCAGCAAAGCATCTTCAGCAGTAACTCCGGTGGTTGTAATTTCTTCTGAAACAATTACTTGATCATAATACACAATCGATACCAAACCTGAAATGGGTTGTTGATTATGTTTTGCCTGACACCCTGTTAACAGACATAATATCATAACAAGGCCGATAACTAAAATTTTCCTCATAAATCTTCTCCTTTTTCTATTGTGCTTTCCACTAAATCATACACATTAGGAAAATGCTTTTTCAGATTCAAAGGTTTGAATGTTTCAGAATCCACCCAGACGTGTACGGTTTCTCCAAAATGAATCAGAATATCCTCTTTGAAAATGTGATATTGAAACGCAACCCGATAAGGTGTAAGCTGTTTTACGGTTGTCTGAACCGTTAATACATCATCATAACGGGCAGGAATCTTGTAGTGAGAATGCACTTCATATATCGGGGTCATAATCCCCATTTGTTCCATCTGTGCATATCGAAGCCCCATTTTACTGCAAAAATCAGTTCTGGCCACTTCGTACCACACCGGATAGACCGAATGATGAGCAATTCCCATTTGGTCAGTTTCCTGGTATCGTACGGTAATTTCAGAAGATGTAATCACGATTATCACCTCATATTTTTCATTTCAAAACATTATAACATTTTTTTCAGCATTTGTCTACCTTTCTTGCAAATTTTTATAAAAATTTATAATATCTTTCTTCCTATGAAAAAAAATATTTTTTTAAAAAAAGACTTGATTTTTTTATAATATAATGTTATAATACATAAAGTAACGTAATACTTGTAGTAAAAAGAGTGGGTTCCCCACTCTTTTGTTTTTAGGTATTATCTATCCAAGAAATAAAAAGGAGTATGTTATGGCAAAAAATATTCTGACTTCTGTAATCGAGGTTGTAACGCCTTTATGTGAAGAAAACGGATGTTTTCTCTACGATGCGGAATTCCAAAAAGAAGGAAAAAATCAAATCCTTCGTATTTACGTGGATAAAAACGGTGGCATCAATATTGACGAATGCGAAACCGTATCCCGCCTGATTTCTAAAAAACTGGACGATGAAGATCTCATTGCCACAGCATATCAGCTGGAAGTGTCTTCTCCCGGAGCAGAACGGAAACTGACGAAAGATTGGCATTTTGAAAAGGTGATAGGAAAACAAATCGAAGTTTCACTTTATGCGCCGATGGACGGTAAAAAAATTCTGACAGGTATTTTAGAATCTTATCGCTCTGATGAAGTAACACTTTTGGAAAACGGAAACTCAGTTTTCGTTTCTAAAGATAAAATCGCATCCGCAAAATTATATTTTGACATCAATGAAGTGCTAAAAGCAAAATCTTAATCTGTATTAAAATTCAACTGATATATTTGGAGGTACAAAAGAAAATTATGAACAAGGAATTTTTATTGGCTCTTGACCTTTTGGAAAAAGAAAAAGGCATCGAAAAAGAAATTTTAATTGAAGCCATGGAAAACGCACTGGTTACTGCCTACAAAAAGGATTACAATCCTGTTGCAGAAGTAATCGCAACCGTATCCCGTGAAACCGGTGATGCTCATGTTTACTTAAGAAAAACTGTTGTGGAAGAAGTAACCAACCCCGAATTGGAAATTGATTTCAAAGCTGCAAAGAAAATTTCCAAAGCGGTTGCTATCGGAGATGAGGTGAACGTCAATGTTACACCCAAAACCTTCGGAAGAATCGCTGCACAAAATGCAAAGGGCATCGTTGTGCAGAAAATCAGAGAAGTGGAACGTGGCATGATGGTGTCCGAATTCACCGAAAAAACCGGAAGTTTGGTAACTGGTACTGTGGAAAGAATTGAAAAAGGAAATGTTATGGTTTCCATTGGCAGAACAGAAGCTGTGTTATCACCTCAGGAACAGATTCCGGGAGAATCCTACAAACATGGCGATAAAATCAAAATTTATGTGGTACAGGTAAAGATTATCGGTAAAGCACCCCAGATTGTAATTTCCCGTTCCCATCCTATGTTGGTAAGATGCTTATTTGAACAGGAAGTTCCTGAAATCGCAAACGGCGTAGTGCAGATTAAATCCATTGCAAGAGAAGCGGGAGCAAGAACTAAAATCGCAGTATATTCCAACGACGAAAATGTTGACAGTATCGGTTCTTGTATCGGCCCCAAAGGAATGCGTGTAGAAAATATTTTAGCAGAATTAAAAGGCGAAAAGATCGATATTGTAAAATATGATGAAGATCCTGAAGTATTCGTAAAAGAAGCACTCTCCCCTGCTGAAATCGTTAGCTGCACAGTGAATTCTGAAGAAAGAATCTGCAATGTAACCGTTGAAAAAGACCAGTTATCTTTAGCAATCGGTAAAGAAGGTCAGAATGCAAGACTGGCTGCTAAATTAACCGGCTATAAAGTAGATATTAAAGCTATCTAAGGAGTTTTTAAGATGAAATACATTCCCCACAGAAAATGCGTCGTATGCCGAAAGATTCAACCAAAAGAAGGAATGTTTCGAATTTCCAGAATGAATGACGGAACATACCAATTGGATACAACCAATTTTGCAGACGGACGCGGTGCATATCTGTGCAAAAACCACGAATGCATCAAACAAGCCATCCAAAAAAGATCGCTGAATCAGGCTTTTAAAACCAAAGTTCCTGATGAGTGCTACGATATATTAAAGAATCTGCTGGAGGAATATCCTCAATGAAACAAAAATTATTACGGTTCTTCGGACTGGCAAGACGTGCAGGTGCTTTGACCTATGGGCAAACCGCTGTTGGGAATGAAATCAAAAAATCACATAGCAAACTGATTATATTTGCATCAGATTTCAACGAGAAATCTAAACGAAACTTGATGGAATCCATCAAAAACATCAAGGTGTTGACTGTTCCCTGCTCTATGGAAGAAATCGGGTATGCCATTGGCACAAAACCCACAGGAGTATTATCCGTCAACGATGAAAATTTTAAAAAAGGAATTTTAGAGGTGAGTTCATTTGAAGAAAAAGAAAATATCTGAACTGGCAAAAGAATTTAATTTGCCAAATAAACAGATCATGGAAATGATCAAAAATCTCGGTATCGAAGGAAAAAACAGTGCAAGCAGTTCTTTGGATGAAAAAGAATTGGATTTAGTGCTGGATGCTATCATTTTTTCTCATCAGGTTGAAGATTTTTCTATGTATGCAGTAGAGAAAAAAGCAGAAGCTAAACCCGAGAAGAGTGAAAAAACTGTTCAGGAAGAAAAGAAGAACGAACAGGAAATCATCGAAGTGATTGAAAAACCTATTGAAAAGAAAGTTCGTCACATCGATACCCGTCAGAACACTATTGATGAATCCCGTCTGGATGATTCTAAAATTGAACAGATGATGCAAGGTACCGATATTTATGCTACCGAAAGCACATCAAAACAGAAAATTAAAAAAGGCGGTAAAAATCAGAAGTTTGACCGTCAGAATAACAAATTCAATAAAAACAATCAGGAAAAGAAACAGCCTGTTGTTATTAAGCCTGAAATCTTAAAAGTAAAAATTCCTGATGAAATTTCTGTTGGTGAATTAGCAGAACGTTTAAAGAAAACCGGTACAGAAGTAATCAAAAAACTGATGGGATTCGGCGTGATGGCTTCCCTTTCCCAGATTATTGACTACGATACTGCTTATCTGATTGCAGAAGAATTCGGTGCACAGGTTGAAAAAATTGTTACTGTCACTTTAGAAGAAGAATTATTCCACGAAGAAGAAGACCGTCCGGAAGATTTGAAACCCAGACCGCCCGTTGTGGTTGTTATGGGGCACGTTGACCACGGTAAAACTTCTCTGCTCGATACCATCCGTAACACCGATGTTACAGCCACTGAAGCAGGCGGTATTACCCAGCATATCGGTGCATACAAAGTGAAAATCGGTGATAATGATTTAACCTTCTTAGACACTCCCGGTCACGAAGCGTTTACCGCAATGCGTGCCCGTGGTGCTCAGGTAACTGATATTGCAATTCTTGTTGTTGCGGCAGACGACGGTATCATGCCTCAGACAATCGAAGCAATCAACCACGCAAAAGCCGCAGGCACAACCGTTATTGTTGCTATCAACAAAATGGATAAAGAACCTCCAAACCCCGATAAAATCCGTCAGGAATTAACCGAATACGGTCTTGTTCCTGAAGAATGGGGCGGCGACACCATCTGTGTTCCTGTTTCTGCAAAAACAAAAATGAATATCGACAAGCTGTTGGAAACCGTGCTGTTAATTGCTGAATTAAAAGAATTAAAAGCAAATCCCGATAAAGCTGCAAGCGGTATTGTTATCGAAGCAAAATTAGACAAAGGCAGAGGTCCTGTTGCAACTGTATTGGTTCAGAACGGTACTCTGCATGCCGGAGATATTGTTGTTGCTGGTACCAGTGTTGGTAAAGTAAGAGCTATGAACGACTATCAGGGCAAAGCAATTCGTGTAGCAGGCCCCTCCGTTCCCGTTGAAATTCTTGGTTTAAGCGAAGCTCCTACTGCAGGTGACGTATTCAAAGTTGTAAACGATGAAAAGAAAGCAAGACAGTTGGTTGAAGACAGAAAATTCAACGAAAAAGAAGCGATCTTCAATGCTAGAAAAACCATCACTTTGGATAATCTGTTCTCTCAGATTGCTGAAGGTGAAATCAAAGATCTGAACCTGATTGTAAAAGCAGACGTTCAGGGTTCTGTGGAAGCAGTTACTGCTTCTTTAGAAAAACTCTCCAACGAAGAAGTTCGTGTAAAAGTAATTCATGGCGGTGTTGGTACCGTTACCGAATCCGACATTCTTTTAGCATCCGCTTCTAACGCCTTAATCATCGGCTTCAACGTGCGTCCTGACAACAAAACTATGGAATCCGCAAAAAACAACGATGTGGATATCCGCTTATACCGTGTCATTTACCAGGCAATCGAAGAAGTGGAAGCAGCTATGAAAGGTATGCTTGCACCTAAGTTTAAAGAAAACATCTTAGGTCACGCAGAAATCCGCAACACCTTTAAAGTTAGCGGTGTTGGTACCATTGCAGGCTGTTATGTATTAGACGGTAAAATCGTAAGAAACTCTGAAGTTCGCATTGTGCGTGACGGCGTTGTTATTTACGAAGGCTCTTTGAATTCCTTAAAACGTTTCAAAGACGATGCTAAAGAAGTTGCCAGCGGCTACGAATGCGGTATGGGCTTTGACAGATACAACGACTTAAAAGAAGGCGATGTTATCGAATGCTTCGTAATGGAAGAAATTAAACAGTAATTTCGGAGGTGTGTCATGGCTGGTCACAGAGAACAACGTGTGAACGAAGAAGTAAAACGTGAACTGACTGCAGTTTTGCGTCAGTTAAAAGACCCCAGAATCAGCGGTATGGTCAGCGTTTTAAAAACCAATGTCACCAAAGATTTAAAATTCTGTAAAGTTTATATCAGTGTATTTGGAGATGAATCGGCAAAAAAAGACGTGCTGAAAGGATTAAACAGTGCAAAAGGATTTATCCGTAAGGAAATTGCATCTGCCCTTTCTCTGCGCGTAACCCCTGAATTCATCTTTGAAATTGATAATTCCTTAGAAGAAGGTAACAGAATTTTAAAAATGATGGAAAGTCTGGAATATCATGAAGAATAATTTCGATTTATTAAAAGCTGCTATCCAGGAAAGTAACCGCATTTTAATTTTAACCCATTCATCCCCCGACGGAGATGCTTTGGGCTCAGTTGCAGCATTAACAGGATTGATTGAGAAAATGGACAAAACGGCAGACTGCTTTATTGAAGAAGACTGCCCTTCCCGTTTTCCGCATCTAAAGGAATATTTCACCGTAAAAAAATCTACCGATGAAATTTACGATCTGGTTATTTTAGCTGACTGTGCTGACAGAAGCAGAACAGGAGTTTCTTATCCTGTTCCAAAAAAACTTTGTTTCATCGATCATCATATTTCCAATCCGATGGATGCAGATATTAACATCGTGAATCCCGAAGCGGCAGCAACCGCAGAAATCATGTATGATTTGATGAAAGATTGGAATATTTCCTGCGACAATCGTATTGCTGCAGCAATCTACACCGGGATTTTAACAGATACCGGCGGATTTTTATTCCAAAACACCACAAAAAAAACGCACGAAATTGCAGCAGAACTTTTGACCTATTCCTTTGACAGAAACAGTATCGTCAGAATCAGTTTCCAGGAAAAATCCCTGACGTACAGTAAGCTGTATGCACATTTGTTTGAAACACTGTATCACGATAAAGAACACGGTGCAGTAGTTGGTTTTACTGACTATGATACTTTTTGTGCTCTTGGAGCAACTGTGGAAGACACCGAAGGTCTTTCGGCAGCTCTCCGAAACATTTCCAATGTGGAATGTGCGGTGCTTTTAACAGAACGGGAAAAAGGAATGATTAAAGGAAGCGTTCGCACCAACGACAAATATAATGCAAATATGTTAGCAGGTTTATTTGGCGGTGGCGGACATATGAGAGCTGCGGGATTTAAAACAAATCTTTCCCACGAACAGATTAAGGAACAAATACATGAATGGTTATCTTCTCATCGATAAACCAAAAGGTCCCACATCACACGATGTGATTTACCGTGTCAGACGAATTGCCAAAACAAAAAAAGTCGGACATACAGGAACATTGGACCCTATGGCAACAGGCTTAATGGTTGTGTGCATCGGCAATGCAACCAAAGCTGCAGATTATATCACAAACGGAAACAAAGCCTATCTCGCTACGATGCAATTAGGCTTTGTTTCTGATACATTAGATAACACAGGGGAAATCACTCCCCTTCCCAAAAAAGAGATTGCAGAAGATGAAATACGGAGAGTATTTTCCTCTTTCATCGGAGAATATGAACAAACTCCTCCTATGTATTCTGCAAAAAAAATTGACGGTAAGAAATTGTATGAACTGGCAAGAAAAGGAGAAACCGTAGAACGAAAATCCGTTCGAATTTCCATTTTTAAACTGGACATTCTTTCCATTGAAGATAACACAATCGTATTTTATGTAGAATGTTCCAAAGGAACTTATATTCGTTCCTTAATTGACGATATCGGAAAGAAACTAAACCACGGTGCTATTATGACAGATTTACGTCGTGTGAAATCCGGTCAATTTTCATCTGAATCCTCTCAATGCTACACCTTAGATGAATTAGAAGCAATGGATTCCATCGAGCCTTTATTGCATCCTGTGGAAACAGCATTTTTAAACTATCCCAAATTTACCGTAAGTTCTCATTTTGAACGCCTGATTAAAAATGGCATTATGGTAGATTTAAAACGTTTGGGATTATCCCACGAAACCGAAAATGGAAAACGTTTCCGTGTATATGATGAAAAAGATAATTTCTTTGCCTTAATGGAAATTTTCGAACAGGAGTTTTTGAAACTAAAAACCACATTTTTTTCCAACGGAGAATCCAATCAATGAAAGTAATCAAGCAAACCACATCAAAAACCGTGGTAACTATCGGCAATTTTGATGGACTTCATAAGGGACATCTGAAACTGATTTCCAAAACGAAACAAGTTGCCGCAAAACACAATTTAAAAAGTTTGGTTTGCAGCTTCAACTGTAATACAAAAGGTTCCCCTGCTATTTTTAGCGGACCCCAGTTGAAAGATTGCTTATCATCTTTAGGGATGAACTATTTTTCCAGTTTGGATTTTTTGGGCGAAATCAAGCACCTTTCCTGCAAAGAATTTGCGAAAATCTTTTTAAAAGAACGCTTTGGTGCATGTTACGTTGTGGTTGGAGAAGATTTTCGGTTTGGTACTAATCAAAGCGGTGATGTGCATACTCTCACGAACTTAGGAAAACAATTTGGTTTTTCTGTAATTGCAGTAAAAATGCACAACGTGAAACAACTGCCCCTTTCTTCCACATTAATCCGCAAATGGTTGTCCGAAGGAAAGGTTTCACTGGCAAATCGCTATATGTACCAACCTTTTTCCTTAATGGGAACAGTAAAAAAAGGTTATTCAGCTGGCCAAGGTATTTTAAAAGTGCCCACTGCCAATCTTGCGATGCCTAAAAACGGTGTAACAATCCCGTTTGGTGTTTACATTACAACTACCGAAATTGAAGGAAACACCTACCATTCTGTTACCAATATCGGCTACGCCCCTACTCTGCCAAAAAAACAACCTACTGCGGAAACTTTCATTTTAGATTTTACCGAAGATATTTACGGCAAACGTATGAAAATCAATTTTCACCAATACATTAGAAAAGAGAAAAAATTTTCATCAATGGGCACCCTGAAAAAGCAGATCGAAAAAGATATTCAGGCATGCCAATCTTATTTTCAAAAGAAGGATGAAACCTTATGAAATTTGTGAAAGAAATTAAAAATAATATTGAATATTACACTGTGCCTGAATTATCGGACGCAGGTTTTTATAATATGTTCACCACCAAACTTCACGGCCACAGTTTTTGTGAGCGCACAGAAAGTGGAGAATTAAATTTTGGAACCAATTGCAATGACAGTGAAGAAGCTATTTTAAAAAACTATACTGATGTTTTGGCACTGATCAATCTTTCTCCGGAACAAGCAGTAAAATCCAAACAAACACATAGCGATATTACATTAACTGTTGACAAAAGCTATGGCGGAGAAGGTATTTTAAGAGAACAGCGTTATCCTGAGGCAGACGGTTTGATTACCAAAGAAAACAATCTTGCCATTCTCATTTTTTTTGCAGACTGTGTACCGATTTTAATCGGTGATAAAAAACAAAAAATCTGTGCGGCAATTCATTCCGGCTGGAAAGGCACACACAAAAATATTGTTGGAAAAGCTGTGGAGCAGCTAATTAAAAAACACAATTCAAATCCGGAAGATTTAATCTGTGCAATTGGTCCTTCCATTGGTCCCTGCCATTTTGAAGTAAGTTCTGATTTATTTGATGAAATGACTTCCTTATACGGAGCAGCCATCGGTCGAATTCAAAATGAGAAATACTATCTGGATTTAAAAGAAACAGTGAAAAAACAATTAATCGATCATCGTATTCCCGAAGAAAATATTGCCATTTCACCTCTTTGTACAGTTTGTGAAGAAAGTTTATATTCTTTCCGTCGGGAAGGTGAAGCAGCAGGTCGTATGGCTGCTTTTATCGGTTTAAAAGAAGATTAAGAAGAAAGTGAATGTATGAATGGTAAGAATGCCACTATGAAAAAAATAATATGTCTTTTTTTGATTTCTGTAATTGTGGCACTCACCTGCTGTGGCTGTTCCAATTCAGAAAACTCAACCCAAGCCGGTCAGCCGGAAGCAGGCGAAGCAAAAACCGATTATTCCAGAATTACTGTGGGAGCATACTTTACACAGGATAAAAATCCTCTGGCAACCAGAACCTCATATAACGAACAAATGTATTTTTTGATGTATGACGGATTATATCATAGCAATTCCCGATATGAAGCTGTAGAAAATCTGGCGTGCGGATACGAAGTGCAAAACGGCGGCTACACAGTGCTGATTTCCTTAAAACCAAATGTATATTTTCATGACGGATCAGAATTGACTGCTCACGACGTGAGAGCCACCATACAGTATTTATTGGAAAATCCGGGATATTATCAACATAATGTCAGAAATATCCAATCTGTTGGTGTTGTCGATAATTACACAGTTCGTCTGGAACTTTCTGAGTTAACACCAAACCTGAAACTTCAATTAACCTTCCCAGTTGTTTGTAAAAAAGAATTACTCAACACAACGGATTTTCAGTATAACGGAACCGGGCCTTATCGTTTATCGTCTGAAACAAAGGGCAAGCAACTGGTATTGATTCCAAACGAAAACTATCATCGGGAATTTCAATCTGATATTAAAGAAATCGAAGTATCATTGATTCCTGACGAAAACACTGCACGTTCACTTTCTGCAAGCGGTATATTGGATATCTTTTATTCTTCTTTCTATGAAGAAGGATTAAAAACCGTAACGAAATATGAATCCAGTAAATATGATTATTTATCTGATGAATACACGTTTATTGCATTTAATTATGACGCCCCGCTTCTGAATGATAAATCCTTCCGGAAAGCTTTGTATCAGGCAGTTTCCAGAGATGATATTCGTGATGATATCTTTATGACCCATGCAGAAAGCACTTATCTCCCCCTCCCTCCGGGCAGCTGGGCATACAACGAAAACAAGGAAAACAAACGCGATATTGAAAGCGCAAAACTATCACTTTCAGCTTTAGGATTTTCCGACTTGGACAATAATGGTATTTTAGAAATTGATGAAAACGGCGCCAGAAAAGAATTATCACTGACTCTGCTTTCTACAGATGATCCTATCAAACTTGAAATCGGTGATATGTTAGTTGCCAATTTTAAAGAAGTTGGAATTTCCTTAAAAGTAAATTACGTTCCCAAAGAAGATTTTTTGCAAAGATATGATGAAAAAGCCCACGATTTATATTTAATTACCACCAACGTTGGCTACGATATGGAGCTAAAACCATTCTTTCACGGAATCTTTGAAACGCCGCTTTCTATTGATTACGGTGCATATTTAAAAAAATTTGCAGTTTCCGACGAGCTGGCAGTCAAACAGCCGGAATATATGCGTTTATGTGATGATTTTTATGAAAATATCCCGCATATTCCTTTAGTCTTTTTAAAACATACGATGTTAACAAGTTCAAAACTGGAACCTGTAACAGAAGTAAATCCGTGCTATTTCTACTACGAAATCTTAAAAAAATAATCCAGGAGGTATTCCAATGCTTCGATTACTGATTTTATTCGGTGGTGAATCCCCGGAACATGATGTATCCAACATTTCGGCATCCAACATCTTAAAAGAGCTGGATTCTACAAAATATCAAATCACAAAGGTCGGTATCACCAAAGACGGAAAATGGTTTTTGGTAGACGATAGTTGCACTTTAGAAGAAATCAAAACAGGTGCTTGGAACAAAAATGTAAGCTATCCTGCTCACATCTCCCCTTCTAAAGAACAAAAAGGAATTATCGTATTAAAAGAAAGCACCTACGAATTAATTCCTATCGATGTATGCTTCCCTGTACTTCATGGAAGCAACGGTGAAGACGGTATGATTCAGGCACTTTTACAATTAGCAGGTATCAAACGTGTGGGAGCTGACTGTTTGTCTTCTGCTATGGCGATGGATAAAGCTGTTTCCAAAACGATGTTTGAAAAAGCCGGAGTACCTGTGGTACCTGCCGTATATTTAAATCAAAACGACAATTGGGATGATTTGCTTACAAAAATATCCTTACCTGTGTTCGTAAAACCTGCCAATGCAGGCTCTTCCGTAGGATGTTCAAAGGTGTTTACCGAAGAAGAACTGGTTCCTGCTCTGAAAAATGCCTTTCAGATTGATTCTAAGGTATTGGTAGAAGAATACATAGACT
>JAZOQZ010000156.1:0-1705 GCA_045656345.1 Clostridia bacterium | reverse complement strand
ATCAAAAACTCTTACAGATATACTGTAAGGGTGTTTAGCATTATTGTTTGGGTTTCACAGCTACACTAACTTCACTATCGGAAGAAGCAGGTTTTTTGCGGTATTTATAAAGAGCAATTGCATACATGGAAAACGCCACTGCCTGACCGATTGCCGCAGAATTGAAGCAAAGACAATGATAAGTGAACCAGGAAAGAGTGTTAAACAGATACAACACTCTGGTTTTTTGTTCATCGTGCTGGAAAGATGCCAACATAAAGAACACCGCTCCAAGCAACGGGAAAATATCAATCAAATCTTTAAATCCTACGCAACCGAGTGCCAGAAAAACCACAAAGAAAATCACTTTTTCCAAAATGGGTGCCTGAGTACCTTTGCGTACGTGCCAAAGAGAAAAGCTGAGCACAACCAAAGCAACAGAGTTTAAAATAATACCGGAAATGTTTACCGGACTGTCCGGAGTGGCAATACTTAATAAAATCAGATTAATAATCAGAAAAGAAACGGAAACCAAAGAGTTTACCAGCATCTGCCATCTGTATTTAAAATACGGCCCGATAATACAACAAGCGCTCTGTAATAATCCGAATATCTGCGCAATTACATAAATCCAGTTAATCTGTGTCCAATCCATGATAATTCCCCCTGTGTAAAAACAGCTATTGTTTCGTCTTTTTATTTATGATATACTGCTTCGCTGGTTAAATTGATGCCCAGCTTTTTAAACACATTCTCGTCCACCTGAGATAATAACACGGTGGAATGTGCTTCTGAACCTTTTAAGGCGCTAAGTCCGTCTAACATATCTTTTGCAATGGGATCATTAGCCGCACAAATGGAAAGTGCAATCAAGGTTTCATCGGTGTGAAGTCGGGGATTCTTACTACCGAAATGCTTGATTTTCAACCCCTGAAGAGGCTCAATAACATCGGGAGAAATCACATGAATTTCTTCCGAAAGTCCTCTGACTGCCTTTAATGCATTGAGCAGCGCCGCACTGGATGCTCCAAGCAATGCCGAAGTTTTTCCGCTCACAATTTTGCCGTTGGGAAGCTCTATGGAACAAGCAGGAAGACCTGTTTCTTCTGCTTTGTTTTTTGCGGTCTGAACCACCTTACGGTCCTCAGGAGTCACTTCCGCCTGCTTCATAATGAGCTGCATTTTATAAAGCACGTCATCATCTATCTTGCCGTTGGTTTTATCTTTTAACACCTGATAATAACGGCGAATAATTTCATCCTTGGATGCACGGCAGACCACATCGTCATCAATGATGCAGTTTCCTGCCATATTTACGCCCATATCGGTGGGTGATTTATAAGGACTTTCCCCTAAGATTTTTTCAAACATTGCATTCAATACGGGGAACACTTCAATATCACGGTTATAGTTTACGGTAGTTTCACCGTATGCTTCTAAGTGGAAGGGGTCAATCATATTGACGTCGTTTAAATCTACTGTGGCAGCTTCGTATGCCAGATTCACGTGATGTTTTAAAGGAAGATTCCAAACGGGGAAGGTTTCAAATTTTGCATAACCTGCTTTTACGCCACGTTTGGTTTCGTGATACAACTGAGAAAGACAGGTGGCCATTTTTCCGCTACCGGGACCGGGAGCGGTTACCACAACGATGGGACGAGTGGTTTCAATATATTCATTTTTGCCAAAGCCCATCTCACTTACAATATATTCCACATTGGAAGGA
>JAZOQZ010000155.1:0-4558 GCA_045656345.1 Clostridia bacterium | reverse complement strand
CCTTCGTAATTCAAGGAAGAAAGGGCACCAATCAGTTTTGCCACATCCAGTTCCCCTTCACCAATCAACACGGTTTTTGAGTCTTTCATATCACCCAGACGCACATATTTGATGTATGCACCCAAGCTTTTGATGGTGGTTTCAGAGGTTTCTCCTGCGGCAAAATAAGTGCCGCGTACATTCCAGGATGCACCGATGGCTGCGGAGGAAAAATGGTTGATGATATCAATCACATTTTCGGTGTTTGCCAGATAGCCAACGGTTTCAAACAAAATGCTCACATCGGTTTTTTCTGCTTTTTTCACTGCCGCAGAAAGTTTTTCGTCCAACACGTCAAACGAAAGGGCGTTATCCAGATAAACAATCACATTGGAAATACCTGAAGTTGCCGCCATATCCACATATTTTACAACATCATCTGCAGTGATAACATCAGAATCAATGGCATCAGGCATACGAAGTGCAGAAACGGCAAGATTGCGGTTTACTAACTTTCGTTTGGCATCTGCCACACGGTCACGTCTTAAAATGCTGTCGTGATGGGAGCTTCTTTCTTTCACTGCATCGTAGATTTCAAAGCCACGAAATCCGTAATCAAAGGCATAACGGCAAGTGTCCAAAAAGGTTGCACGACTTACATTCTTGGTTGAAAATACGATTTTCATATTATGCCTCCTCGAACACGATTTTGTTCAGTGCATTGATGTATGCTCTGATACTTGCGGCAACAATGTCGGTGGACGTGCCGTTACCGGAATACAGTTTACCGTTGTTGCGAAGTCTTACCAGGGCAGACCCCAATGCTTCTTTTCCTTCGGTAACAGACTGCACCTGGAAATCGTCTAATTCATAATGATGACCGATGCATTGCTCAATGGCACGGAATGCGGAATCAATGGGACCGTCTCCGTTGCTCACACCGCAAATCATTTCACCGTTGCAGCTTAAGGTAATCTGAGACATAGAGCTTGCCACATTGGAGCTTGTGGTGGTGTAGGTTTCAAAATGATAGGTAGAGGGTGCCTGCATTGCAGAGCTTGCAATCACAGCTTCAAATTCTTTGGAGCCGACTGCACCGATTTTTTCGCATACCTGCATCAGTGCTTTATACACATTTCCTAAATCGGAATCGGAAAGTTCATAGCCCAACAGTTCAGCCGCCTGAGTCACCTGTGCCATAGTGGAATCGGAATCCAGAAGGATTTTGGTTTTTTCGCTGATAGTGTCGGCAGCTTCGTAGCTATCGTGGTTGATAGTTCTTAAAATATCGTCAATACTTGCGTGGATTTTAGTGGTATCTAATTCCACTTTGGAATCTGCCTGAGTTGCACAAGCGTTGATGGCATCAGAAAATGCACCGATTAAGAGGGCATCTTTGCCTGCCATTGCACATTTCACGCCGTCAACACCATTTTTGATTGCGGCAAATGCACAGGCAACACCCATGTGGATGCGATCAGATACCTGCACATACACAGGAACATTTACCGCTGCTTTCACGGTTGCAACCATCGCTGCAATTTCTTCAGGAGTGGAAACCCCTGCATGGTCACATAAGGTCACTAAGGTTGCTCCGTTTTCTGCTGCCGCTTTCACAGCCGCAATCAGAAAATCAGCATCCGCTCTGGTGGCATCCTGCGCGGAGAATTCCACATCGTTGCAGTAGGTTTTTGCTTCTTTTACCAGTTCTGCAATTTTTTCTGCCATCACAGCCTGTTTTACGTGATAAGTATATTCCATCTGAAGGGTGGAAACAGGCAATTCCACCTGCAGGCGAGGATTTTTAGCGTCTTTGATGCAACCCCAAACGGAAGCAACATCGTCTTTATTGAAGCCAACGGGAATGGCAAGGGTTGCATTGCCTACATTCTGGGCAATGGTTTTATAAATAATGGTATCCTCACGAAGATTTTTTACCGCGGGTAATTCAATAACATTCACACCCAGTGCATCCGCACAGTTTGCAATGGCGGATTTTTCACGGAACAATAAAGAAATTGCACGGTCCTCCGACAGTTTTTTCAGGGTAATATCTGCAACGCTCACAGTTCTCATTTTGGAAAACTCCTCTCAAAATAAAATTCAAAATAGGGTTTTATCAACAAAAAAACGCTCCCGTCTCCTTGTTGATTCAAAGAGACGAAAACGCACACGTTCTTTTTCGTTTCCGCGGTACCACTCTTTTTCATCCCGATAGGATGCCCTTTTGATGCAAACACATCTTAACTCTGTTACGGGAGTGCCCGTCTGCCCCTACTGCAATGTTCACGGCAGCCGCTCCGCGGTGAGTTCGGCGAATCTTTCCCAATGTCTCGCACCATCCGACATCTCTCTTAGGCGAAAGTTTTTCACTTACTAGTCCGCTTCTCAGCGTTTGAATTCGGGATAAATTATATCACTTTCGCCCTTGTTTGTCAATAGTTTTTTTAAATTTTTTTATTTTCATAACCTTGATGAATACCAATGCGATAATCTTTTTTGCTTTCCTTAAAATTTATCCTGAACCCATCAAAGAAAAAGAGGAAACTCAGAAGTTCTGAGTTTCCTCTTTTTCTTGTGTAATGCTTTTGGTTCAGACTGATTAAAAAGCAAAACATGTGATTCTTTGATTCAACGGTATAACGCTTCTTTTAAGCGTTCTTCCATTCGTTTTACCACAAAGCTTCCACGGGGTTTTGGTGGTGCTTTGTTTTCTTTTGGCAAAATGTGTTTCCTAAAATTCAGATTTAAGTTTTTCAGTTCACGGTATTTTAAAAACTCCGTGATCACCAGACATAACAGAATCAGTATCATCATTTGTCACGTTCCTTTTTTAGTTTTAAGCAGATATGGTAAATCTGAAGTGGTGCGATTTCTTTGGAGTTGGTGGTGCCGAAAATTTCTAAGAAGAAGAGATTTCCTGTCACCTTCCAGGGAAAAACAGTTTCTGAAAAGCCACTGTCACGGTAGCGGTATTGCCAGGAAGTTTGTCCATAAGACAAGTGATTGGTGTAAGATAATATGCCTTCTTTAGCTTCTCGTTCCGAAGACAGTCTGACATGACAATCCGAAGGGTAAGACAAGGATTTTGTTACCACTGCCAACTCCTCCGAACGGGCAAGTTCCGTGGCATCTCCCACACCGAGAATGGGAATTTTCACAGTATATCCAATGGGGATGTCCGAATCGGTTTTCGGATCATAATCGGTGGTTGCACCATCTGAAAAAACGCTCACATATTTTCCTGCACCCATCAGGATTTCACCGTCGTAGTTTTCTGTGATACATTGGCAGGTAAGTCCACGGTAACAAAGAAACGCTCCCAGCGTGAAATGATATAAATACATGGTGTCATCGATTACCAGATAGTAGGTACCGTTTCGATAAAAAGCAAAGGCTTTTTCTTTAGGAACGGGAAGATCAATTTTCTCTTTGGATAAAAATTTATATAAAGAACTGGAGGGAGAATAAAGCATCTGCACTGTCAGCATAGATGCAGAAAAGCTGACCAGTCCGCTATCTGATAAAAAGCTGACACTTCCGGGAGTGGTGCAAACAGTCTGCCCGTAACGGGTACCGTCAGGAACACTCAAAAGGGACCACTGCCCGTCTTCTGTTGGGTCCGCCCCCATATAGTGGCTCCAGCCGTGTTCATAAGAAACCACCACTGATTTTTCCACCACGGATAGTCCGGTGATTTTTCCCAGATGCAGATGGGGATACAGCATATTTTCAGCACGGTAGGTGCACCAGTCATTGGGCTCACTGATAAAAAGAGCAGTGGGATAATCGGGATGTCCTGCCGCAAAATAACGCATGGATGCAGGATGCCACACAATGTGAGGACAGTGGCAGGCCAGATTTCCCGTAGCATCAAGCGCAGGTCCGTATTTGAACACATCCATCACAGTGGCACGATTGTTGTAGGTAAAACCGATATTGTCACAATGAATGTTTTTTAAATTCAGTTTGAGCTCATCATTCAGCTGATACAGCATATACACCAGATCCCCTTCTTGTCCCAAAGAAACAAATTGATCGGTGATAAGAAGTTCCCGGATATTTTCTTTGGTGGCATTGGTATGTGCTTTTGCATAGTACAGCGTTTTGGTGGTTTCATCCCAGATGTTTGTTCCGAATAAATCGGCAGGAAAGTCGCCGTCTGTGGAATAATCCTCCGAAAGACGCTCCACCACTAAAAAACCTTCCCAGGGATTTTTCACCGAGATAATTCCGTCCACACGTCGGTAGATGGGCTTTAATACACGGGTGCTTCCCGAAACCAAATAGACAAACCCGTCAATCACGGGTAACACTCTGAAAGTGGCACAGGTAAAAAAACTGTTACAGGTTACACCCCCCACCACCATCCCCAGTTCGGTGCCGCATTGCACAAACAAAATTTCGTGTCCTTTTGTGCTTAGTGCCTTATGAATGGCGGTAACTTCGCCTGAAAAGGGACCGTATTTTCTGACGGTGCCGGGACGAACGCTTAATCCGCCCTGATCCACATCAAAATTGACAAGCTCCAGCGCTTCGTCTTTTTTTAATAAATAGGGAGATTTTCGAGTGACAATCC
>JAZOQZ010000154.1:0-14166 GCA_045656345.1 Clostridia bacterium | reverse complement strand
AAGAAACGAACCAAAGAAACCACCGCCTGGTATTTCTGCAATCCCGACTCCCGTCTTTCTGCAACTGAGTCCGATTGCGAAAATAAGGGCGGAATCATTTCGCTTCGTCTTCCGATAACGTTTTCTTAGGTTGGTATAACCCGGCGTAGAACACTTTCTTATGGATTCAAAAAATGTATGATAGAACAGCCGTGCGGCGACTGAGCACTCGTGTAAAAGGGGTAAGGGGTTTGTTAAGGGGGATAGGGGGAATATCGAAAATTCCCCCTGCTCCCTTGACATTATAAATAAAAAGACGGTATATTCTTTGGAATATACCGTCTTTTTGTTATAACTTAATGGTTGTCCATCGCCCTTTTCTGAAGTGGAAAAAGTTAATGACAAGCCGTAAAAACTGGTCTGCCAGCACGCCAATCCAGGCACCGATCAATCCAAGACCTATGGGATAGCAAAACAGCCAGGTCAGCGTTGGTCGCACAATGGCAATGCTGATTAAAGATGTCATTGCCACATACATAGCATCTCCTGCGCCTCGTAACGCTCCTGTGATGATCACCTGAGAGGTCTGAGCATGGGTGGTGAATGCGATAATAATCATTAAGATTGCACCTTGCTCAATAATGGCGGTATCGGTGGTAAAAAGTGCCACACATTCTTTTCGGAAAACGATAAATAACACGAATAAAATCGTGGAAATAATGAGCGCAATCCGTTGGCACACACTGGCGTAAAGTCGCGCCATATCGGGCCTTTTGCCACCTAACGACTGACCAACCAGCGTAGCAGATGCAACCGAAAGACCATCTCCGAATCCAAAAGAAATACTTAAAATACTCATACAAACCTGATGGGTTGCAAAGGGGATAGTTCCAAGCCCTGCCACCAGCATGGAATACACGAAAAATCCAACTCGCATAGCAACTTGTTCCGCGCAGGCACTTAAGCTGACCTTGGTCACAGAACCCATGGTGTGACGGTCAAACCGCCATTTAGCTTTAGAAAAAAGTGACAAATAACGTTTTTTAGGAAATATGGAGGAAAGGGCCATTAAAAAGGCAACAAAATTCCCCAGTGATGTGGCAACAGCTGCTCCCATCACGCCCCATTTTGGAAATCCACAGGCACCGTTAATGAGAAAATAGTTAAATATCACATTCACGATATTTGCCGTCATATTGGTGGTCATAGAAATTCTGGTGTTACCAACGCCTCGTTGTGCCGCATTGATGGCAAGACCGATGGAATTAAAGAAAATCCCCACCATAATAATACGGAAATAAAGAACAGCATCGGCAAGATAGTCTTCACCGGCTCCTGCAAAACGAAGCAACGGTTCTGCGATAACATTTCCCATAACAAATAAAAAAACGGCAAGAAGTGTTGCAACAATCAGAGCTTGCTTCATGCATCGGTTGGCACCGTCCTGGTTGTTTTCTCCTTTTCTGCGGGCAATTACCGCCGTGATTCCCACATTTAAGGAAAAAATGAGGGATAAAAGAATAAATTTTGGCTGATTGGTAATTCCAACTGCTGAAATTGCCTGAGGACTGATGGTTCCCACCATCATGGTATCCACCGCACCTGTTAGGCAAACCAGCACCGATTCGGTCATGGATGGCCAGGCAAGATGGAATGTTTTTTTGTATGCTTCTTTTGAAGAAGGAATTTCTCCCACACGGTCTTTTTGTTTGACCATATATTTTGTGGAAAAAAGCCGTTGTAACGCTTGCAAAACCAAGCACCTTCTTTCTTGGTTAACTTTCAAAATATATAAAATCAGTATATACCAATTTTTCTGATTTGTCAATTTTTCCACGAAAAATAGTGTTTTGAATTTAATTTTTACGAAAAATCTTTTCGAAAGGTAAAAACGGGTAAAAAAGTTTGAAAAAAACACATATTTTCTGCAAAAAATGCTGGAAATTTCGGGAAGTGTGTGCTATAATTGTATATGTATAAGTTTAATGTGGGGTAATGTTTTTATTGATTACCCAAAAGACCGTTTGAATTTTAGAATGAGGTGCTCTTATGATTCGAGAAGATTTAAGAAATATCGCCATTATTGCGCACGTTGACCACGGGAAAACCACTTTGGTTGACGAGATGTTAAAGCAGGGTGGAGTATATCGTGAAAACCAGGTTGTGGAAGAACGTGTTATGGATAATAATGCGTTGGAAAAAGAACGCGGTATCACAATTTTGGCAAAAAATACTGCCGTACATTATAAGGACACCAAAATCAATATTATCGACACTCCCGGTCACGCAGATTTCTCCGGGGAAGTGGAACGAGTGTTAAAAATGGTAAACGGTGTTGTTCTGCTGGTTGACGCCGCAGAAGGCCCCATGCCTCAGACCCGTTTTGTATTGCAGAAAGCACTGGAACTGGGACACAGAATTATCGTAGTCATCAATAAAATTGACAAGCCTGATGCCAGACTGGACGAAGTGGGCGAAGAAGTTTTAGAACTTCTTTTGGAACTGGATGCCAACGATGAACAGTTGGACAGCCCCATTATTTACTGCTCCGGACGTGCAGGCACTGCATCCTATTCTCCCAATGTGGCAGGAAAAGACTTGTCGGTTCTGTTTGAAAAAATCGTTAGTTACATTCCCGCTCCTGAAGGAGATGAAACCGGTGATTTGCAGGTGCTGGTTTCTTCCATCGACTATAACGACTATGTGGGCAGAGTTGCCATCGGTCGTGTGGAACGTGGTATGATCAAGCAGAATCAGGAAGTGATGGTTTGTGACTACCATAACCGTCGTGCTCCAAGAAAAGGAAAAGTGGTAAATCTTTATCAGTTTGACGGCTTAAACAGAAAACAGGTTACCGATGCCAAAGTGGGTGACATTATTTATTTCTCCGGTATCGAAGATATCACCATCGGCGAAACCATCGCTGCGGTATCCAATCCGGAGCCGGTGGAATTTGTAAAAATCGGGGAACCCACTGTGGAAATGACTTTTTCGGTAAACGACAGTCCTTTTGCAGGGCAGGAGGGAAAATTTGTTACCACTCGTCAGATTCGTGACCGTTTGCAGAAGGAACTTCTAAAAGACGTTTCCCTGCGTGTAAGAGATGGGGAAACCACCGATTGCTTCTTAGTATCAGGCAGAGGGGAAATGCATCTTTCCATCTTAATTGAAACGATGCGCCGTGAAGGTTTTGAATTTGCCGTTTCCACTCCCAGAGTGCTTTTAAAAGAAATTGACGGCAAAATTTTCGAGCCCACCGAAAAATTAGTAATCGATGTTCCTGAAGACAGTGTTGGTTCCGTTATGGAAAAAATGGGTCTTCGCAAGGCGGAACTGACCCATATGGCGCCTGTGGGCAACCGTATGAGAATTGAATTTATCATTCCTTCCCGTGGCTTATTTGGCTACAGAAGCGAATTTTTAACCGATACCAAGGGCGAGGGGATTTTAAACACCATCTTCCACGAGTATCAGGAACATAAAGGTGACATCACCAAACGTTTCACAGGTTCCTTAGTAGCCTTTGAAACAGGCACTGCCGTGACCTACGGTTTGTATAACGCGCAGGAACGTGGCACTCTCTTTATTGGTGCAGGCACCAAGGTGTATGAGGGTATGGTGGTTGGTTTCACTCCCAAGCAGGAAGATATCAACGTAAACGTTTGTAAGAAAAAACAGCTGACCAACACCCGTGCATCCGGTAGCGACGATGCCTTAAAGCTCACACCGCCTACCGTGTATAGTTTGGAGGCATCCCTGGAATTTTTAGCAGACGACGAGCTTCTGGAAGTAACTCCCGAAAGCCTTCGTATCCGCAAAAGAATCCTGAATAACCAGTTAAGAGCGAAGGCAAGAAATAAATAGTATAACGGAGGAATAAATGAAATGATTAGAGCCGGTATTTTAGGCGTAACAGGATATGCCGGAATTGAATTATTAAGATTACTGCTGAATCATCCCGAAGTGGAAGTGACCACCTTGGTATCCGGCAGCACTGCGGGGGAAAAGATTTCTACCATCTATCCTCATTTAAAAGGTATTTGCGATATTGTGTTGGAAGAATTAAATGTGGAAGAAATTGCAAAGAAATGCGATGTGGTGTTTACCTCGTTGCCCCACGGTGCTTCCGATATGGTAATCGGCAATTTATATAATGCAGGTCTTCGTGTGATTGACTTAAGCGGTGACTACCGTTACGATGATGTGGCAGTGTATGAAGAATGGTATAAAACCACTCACAAAAATCCTGATCTGTTAAAAGAATCTGTGTATGGTTTATGTGAACTGTACCGTGAAAAAATCAAAAAAGCAAAACTGATTGGGAACCCCGGTTGCTACACCACCACTTCTATTTTAGGTGCGGCACCTCTTATTAAAGGGGGATTTGTTTCCACCCAAAATATTATTGTGGATGCAAAATCCGGCGTGAGTGGTGCAGGACGCGGTATCCATCTGGATTATCATTTTTGTGAATGTACCGAAAATATGAAAGCGTATAAAATTGCGACCCATCGTCACACCTCCGAAATTGAGCAGGAATATTCCAAACTGGCAGGTCAGGACGTAATGATCAGCTTCACTCCTCACTTAGTTCCCATGAAACGTGGTATTTATGCTACCATTTATATGAATCTAACCGATGATTACACCGAGGAACAGCTGCTGGATGCGTATCGCAAATTCTATGAAGGATGCCCCTTCGTTCGAATTTACGATGCAGGCAAAATTCCCGAATCCAATCACGTGGCGGGGTCCAATTATATCGATATTGGTCTGACCGTGGATAAGCGTTTGCGCCGTGTGGTTGTTATTTCCACCACCGACAACTTAAATAAAGGTGCTGCAGGTCAGGCAGTTCAGAATATGAATCTGATGTTTGACCTTCCCGAAACCACAGGGCTGGCAAGTCCCGCATTCTATTTATAAGGAGCGATATGTCAATATGGATATGGAAAAACTGATTCATAAAGCTAAAATTCTGGTGGAAGCAATGCCTTACATCCAGAAATTCTATGATAAAACCGTTGTTATCAAATACGGCGGAAATGCCATGATCAACGGGGAATTAAAAAACTCCGTGATGGAAGATATCACCTTATTAAAATACATCGGTATGCATCCCATCGTGGTGCACGGTGGCGGCCCCGATATTTCCAATGCATTAAAAACTTACGATGTGAAATCGGAATTTGTGAACGGTCTTCGTGTGACCGATGAAACCACTATGCAGGTAGCGCAGATGGTGTTAATCGGAAAAACCAATAAGGAAGTGGTTTCTCTCTTAAACGTCAACGGCGGAAACGCTGTTGGGATTTCCGGGATGGATTCCTGCCTGTTCACTTGCGAAAAACACACTACCACCGTGGACGGAGAAGCAGTGGATATCGGCTATGTGGGTGACATTGTGAAAGTGAACTCCAAGCTGGTAAGAAACTTAGCGGAGAATGGTTATATTCCTGTTATCGCACCCATCGGCGTGGATGTGAACGGTCATAGCTACAACATCAATGCAGATACTGCTGCAGGCGTGTTGGCAGGTGCCTTAGAAGCAGAAAAACTGATTTTGTTGACCGATATTGAAGGTTTGAAAATGGATGTGGATTCTCCTGAAGTGATTTCCGAAATCACCAAGGCAGACACCTTAAAACTTATCGATGACGGCATCATCACCGGCGGTATGATTCCCAAAGTGTTAGGTTGTTTAGATGCCATTGACAGTGGCGTAAAATCTGTCCATATCTTAGACGGAAGAATTCCCCACTGTCTGTTACTTGAAATCTTTACCACCGACGGTATCGGCACCATGTTCAAAGCCGAATAAAATTGGCGCTTTTTCCGCTTTTTACAAAGTATGCGACGGTTGTAAAAATCAAAAAAATCATCTAATTTCAGGTTGCTTATGCCAGTAAAGATATGGCGGTCGTGAAAAAACCAAAATTTTGAAGAACAAAAAAGGAGAACAAGCTATGTATCACAAAGTTCATACCAAGATGCCTTGGGCAGATATGGATGTTACTCAGGTAAACCGTGAAGCTCCCCATTCTCAGTGGGGCGCTTATGCAACCAAAGAAGAAGCCTTTACCTGCGACATTTTAAAATCCTCCAATATCAAATCCTTAAACGGCAACTGGAAATTCCGTTACTATGATGAAGTGCCTGAATACGGTGCTCACTTAGATAAAAACTTTACCGCCGAAATTGCTGTTCCCGGTAACTGGGAATATTTCGGTTTTGGTGAACCTGTTTATACCAACTTTACTTACCCCTGGAGATACTATGAAACCGAAGGTTGCGTGGTATATCCCACCGACGACGGAGAATTTACCGTGGTAAACGCTCCCGAAATTCCCAAGAAAAATCCTACCGGTATTTACGAAACCACCTTTACCGTGGATGAAGACTGGTGCAAAAAAGACACCTTCATTCAGTTTGACGGGGTGGAAACTTCTTATATTCTGTGGGTAAACGACAAAGAAGTGGGCTATGCGGAAGACAGTAAACTGCCCTCCACCTTCGATATTACCGAATTTGTAAAACCCGGAGAAAATACCCTGACTGTTCAGGTAATGAAGATTGCATCTTCTTCCTATTTAGAAGACCAGGACTACTGGTACTTAGCAGGGATTTATCGTCCCGTTTACTTAATTTCCAAACCCAGAAAACGAATTGTGGATGTGAAAGTGTTAACCGATTATGAACGAGGAATCGGCAGCATCCGCTCCAACATTTTATTAAACCGTGTGAACGGTTTTGCAAATTGCTCTGTTACCCTGGAAATTTTTGACGGCGACAAACTGATTTATCAAAAAACTCCCGAAATCGGTATCGAATCCAAACATGATGATCGCATTCCCGACTGTAATGCTTGTATCATCAGAGAGTCTGTGGGTGAAGTGGAACCCTGGTCTCCCGAAACTCCCAAGCTTTACACCGTAATTTGCACCTTATCAGATGAAAACGGTAATGTGCTGGATATTGAATCCTACCGTATCGGTTTCAAACGTGTTGAAATTATCAAAGGCGTGGTGCATTTAAACGGTCAGAGAATGATTGTAAAAGGGATGAACCGTCACGAACATCACGTTTACACAGGTCGTACCTTAAGCCGCGAAATCATCATCCGTGAAGTGGAAAATATGAAACGGATGAACATCAATGCGGTAAGAACTTGTCACTATCCTTCCTGCCGTGAATTTTATGAATTATGTGATGAATACGGCTTGATGGTAATGCTGGAATGTAACGTGGAAACTCATGGTGTATATGGACAGCTCACCCGTGATCCCGCCTGGGCGGCTGAATTTGTAAACCGTGCTGCACGTATGGCCACCTTCTATAAAAACCACGCTTCGGTATATTGCTGGTCCTTAGGGAACGAAAGCGGTGTTGGTCCTGCTCACGCAGCAATGTATGGCTGGATTAAAGAATACGACCCCACCAGAATCTGTCAGTATGAAGGCGGCGAAATCTTAGATGTGAGCAAACGGATGAGCGATACCCGTCCCTTTATGTATGCGCAGCAGTTTATGATTCGTGATATGATTTCCGATGTGGATGATGACAGACCGATTATCTTAATCGAAATGCTCTATCAGATGTTAAACGCCGGTTCCGGTGTGCAGCGTTTTGTGGACTGTGTCATCAAATATCCCCGTTTCCAGGGTGGTTTTGCCTGGGACTTAATCGACAAAGGCATCGCTACCAAAGACGAAAACGGCGTGGAATTTTACGGTTATGCAGGGGCTTTCAACGAATCCATCCGTGAAAGAGAATGTGCACCTTTCTTCACCAATAACGGCGTAATGCTGGGTGATTACACCTGGAAACCGGGTGCTTACGAACTGAAAATGGGATATATGCCCATCATCTTCAGAAAACCCCATTATGACCACCGTGAAATCACCAAATTTGAAAACAGATACTTAGTGTCCAACACCAATATGGCGTTAGATACCAGCCATTATGACGTGGTTGCCACCGTGTATGAAAACGGTACTCCCTTAAAAACCGTCAATGTGGATTTACCCTTATTAAAACCGGGTGAAACCATCGACTGGACCTACAAAGTGGATTATGAAGCAAAACCCAACTGCAAATATCATATCCTCTTCACCGTTTATGCAAAAGAAGCAACCAAGGCGTATGACAAAGGCTACGAAATCGGTTATGCACAGTTTGAATTAGAACACGGCAAAACCGAAAGAACCTTTGTTCCTGAAGTTTCTTCCAACTATACCGTAACAGAAGAAGGAAACAACATCACCGTAACTGACGGTAGCTTTACCGTGGTATTTGCAAAAGACAACGGCACCATAAAAACAATGGTGAAAGACGGCACCACCTATCTTTTAGAGGGGTGGAAAAAACAGTATTACCGTCCTGCCTGTGGCACCAACTGTCCGGGAATGCCCTGGGGAAGAAATGTGCTGTGGGATGAAATGAGAAATCCCGAATCTGTTTGCTTAGGTGTTAGCTATTATCAGGGTTCCGACGGCAGAGTAGTGGTAACAAGCGAAAATTGCTGCACCGGTTCTTCCGGATACAACATTTATTCCAAACTGACCTACACCGTGTTGAAAGATAAAATTCATGTAGACGTGGTGTATGATATGGACAAAGACATCGGAGACCTGCCCAGAATCGGGGAAGAATTGGTAATTCCCGAAGGTTTTGAAACCTTAAAATATTTTGCATACGGCAGAAACGAAGCATACTGCGACAGAATGCTCTCTCCCGTGAAAGCGGTTTATGAAAGCGAAGTGGAAAAAGAACATTTCCCCTTCAATCCTCCCGTGGAAAACGGTGGCCACGAATCCTGCGAATGGCTGGAAATTTCCGATAATAACGGTCACACCTTACGCTTTGAAGGTGACCTGCCTTTCCACTTTGATATTCATCACAACACCGTGGAAGATTATTTAACCGCAGGCTACGAACACCTGTTAAAACGTAGACCGGAAAGCTATCTGCACATCGACGCAAAACACGCCGGCATCGGTGGCGAAATGGTTTGGATTTCCTCCCTCTATCCGGAAAATCGTGTGAATGCCGATAAATATCTGTTCGGTTTCACCATCTCTGTAGAGTAGGCTCGATAAATGGCGTATAATCCGCAAACCTCATCACTCGCCGTACACGCAGTACGGCTTCGGATAACCCCTGCGGGTTCGGTTTGTGAATTCTACATCCATTTCTCATCGCCTTGTTTGAGGTGATGTGAAACTTACTTGTCCGAATACAGCTTTGGGTTGGATTGGAAAATTCTGCAAGCATTTTTCTGCATTCCATTGTATGGAGTAAGGATTTAAAAACCAACGCACAACCGATGTACAGCATTGTGTCTGTGAGGAAAATATAATAAAAAAAGGAAGAAATTTCAGATTTGAAAGTTCTTCCTTTTTTATTTCAGTTTCTTCTTTGCTGATAAGTATTTGTTTGGTTTGTCTGTTACTCAGCTTCCGTTGGTTCGCCCATCGTTTGCAGTGCTTTTGCATATTCCAACAGTTGTTTGCGTGAGGAAACCCCAAGTTTGCCGTACAGATTTTTATTGTGGAATTTCAGGGTGTTTTCCGTAATGGAAAGTTCCGCTAACACTTCTTTTGTGGATTTTCCGTCCAGATAGCAATGATAAATCAAGCGTTCGGTAGGAGTAAGTGACGGCAGTTGTTCTGCAATAAAGTTGCAGCGCTCCATAAATTCTTGGGAATCCTTCTTTAGTTCCTCGGCAGAAAACACGGGAGCAGGGACGATTTGCAGTTTTAGTGCCGCAATTAACTTTTCCTGGGTTTGAATCATCAGATAAACACTCAGTAAGAAAAGCTCGGTGATAATATACGAAACAGATAACATTTCAAAATCCATTTCTACAAGCTGTTCAAACAGCCATACCAGGATGTTTACGAAAACTGCAACCAGGATAATGATTGCGTGAGAGGTGGATTCAATCTTCTTTTTGAAAATTGAGTGCAAGGTGGTTGCAATCATCACGGCAAAATACCCCAGCAGGTAGAACAGATAAACACTGTGCCAATCTCCATATTCTTTATTCAGAACAGACACGCCGTTGACCGTTTCTAAGGTGACCGATTTATAGTAAATATCCAAATATCCGGGGCTGGCTGCAATGAAAAATACAATCGCTGAAATGCCAATGAGCAAACCGTTCATCCATTTTGGGAAGTGCAGTTTTGAAATTTTCTGTATGGTTTTCAGCATCGATAGCGGCAAGAAGACAGAACCCAGATACGCAATTCGGTTTGCCCAAAGTGCCATATCCAATGTTTTGGATACCGACAGCATCAAATAACCGATATTTACCACCAATACCGAGGTAAATAACACATAAAACCATTTCTCCTTTTTTTTGATGGTAAAGCAATATCCTATCATCAATAGAAATGCTGAAATGGTGGTAACCATATATATCATTGTCATACTTGCGTTTTTAGCTCCGATGGGGGTGCAACCGGATAACAGCAAGACAGGTAGCAATAAAAAAACCGATAAAACGGATTTTGACAGCTGCATAGTGTTTTCTCCTTGCAATCGGGAAATTTTTCTGATTTTTGTTTCATCCCACACCAAATACCACACTTTTTTCATAAAAAACAGGGAATCCCACACTAAAATTTATAAAAAGGGTGGTTTTTTTCAGATTAGTTCATGATATAATGCTTGTGTAGAATGGGAGTGGTGTATCATTTTATGATAAAAAATACACATCTATTTTACCATAAAGAAGAAATTTCGTCAATGGTAATTTTATAAAATAAAATTATCTGTAAAAAACAAGGATGAAAATTTTTAACAAATTTAAAAAATAATGAAGGAAATAAATCAGGAGGAACCAACAATGAAAAAACTGACTTTTCTATCATTGCTCATATGCATCGGTATGATGCTTGTCTTTAGTATGTCTGCCAATGCGGCAACCATGACTGTGGATAACATCAGGTATTACTATGTAGAGGGAGCAGATACCTGCACCGTATCAGGGTATGTAAGCGGTATTACTGAAGCTGTGATTCCCGACACCGCCAATGGAAAAACGGTTGTGGGCATCAATAAGGATGCATTTAAGAATTGCACCACCCTGACAAGTGTAGATATATCCTCAAATGTAGAATCCATCGGAAACTATGCCTTTTCGGGTTGCTCCAAATTAAAAACCGTAACCATCGGAAGCGGTGTGGAAACGATTGGAGATTATGCTTTCAATAATTGTAAATTGCTTGAGAGTATCGAGATTCCCGTATCTGTAGAATCGCTTGGTAATTATGCATTTAACGGATGTTCAGTGCTGAAATCCCTGACGATTGGAAACGGAGTTGAATCCATCGGAAATAACGCCTTTCAAAGCTGTAAGCTTTTAGAAACCGTGACAATTCCCGATTCCGTAACCAATCTTGGCAGTTATGCATTTTACGGATGTTCGGGCCTTGAAAGTATTACGCTTTCTGCAAATATGGATACGATTCAGGCATATACATTCAATAACTGTACAAGCCTTAGTAATATAAGCATTCCTGCAAGCGTTACCACTATTGGTAATTCTGCTTTTTCATACTGTAACAGTTTTGTGGATGTAACAATTCCAAACACCGTAACCAATATGGGAACGAATGTTTTTAACGGTTGTCAGAACTTAAACAGCGTTCAGTTATCCGAAAATGCGAAAGAAATTGGTTCCGGGACCTTCTCCAGCTGCAAAAAGCTGACAGAAGTGAACATACCTTACGGAGTGGAACAAATTGGATATAGAGCCTTTTATTCTTGCGTGTTACTGGATGATGTCCAATTACCGGATAGCGTGACCGCGATTGGTGAAGAAGCCTTCTCCGGCTGTACAGCTCTTGCATCAATCGAATTTTCGGATCAGCTTTTAACCATAGGGAAAAAAGCATTTAACAGCTGTAGCGTTTTAGACGGCGTGGTTCTTCCTGATACTTTAACTACAATCGGCGAGGAAGCCTTTTCCGCTTGCAAAGCTCTTCAGAGCATTTCCATTCCCAACAGCGTAACATCACTTGGCAAAAGCGCCTTTAAGCAGTGTACAAAGCTGAAAACTGCCACCTTGCCCACAACTATGACCGTAATTCCGGAAGGAATCTTTTACGGTTGCTCGGCTTTAGAAACGGCAGAGATTCCTGAAAATGTGACCACTGTCAGCAAGGATGCGTTCCGCGGATGCAGTGCGCTATTAAGTGTTTCCATTCCCGAAAATGTTACAGTTATTGGCGACTATGCTTTTTACGGATGTAAGGCGGTGACGGAGCTTACCATTCCCGACACGGTAACAAGTGTTGGTCAGAGTGCGTTTGGCTCTTGCACAAATCTTCAGAAGCTTTCCATCTCAAAAAGTCTGGGAACCATCAGTGATTATCTCTTTTCAAGTTGCACAAGCCTCAAAAATGTAACGATTCCCCAAGGGGTTCTTTCCATTAACACTAATGCGTTTTACGGCTGTACAGCTCTTGAGAATGTTGAGATTCCGGATAGCGTAACTAATATTGGTGCAAGCGCATTTAACGGATGTAAAGCTTTGTCCGTGCTGAACCTGCCAAACAACCTGACAACCATTGGGCCAAGCGCATTTAACGGATGCTCCGGCTTAAAAAGCATTGTGATTCCCGATAGTGTTACATCTGTTGATTCGAGTGCGTTTGCGAACTGCTCGTCTGCCGAAAGCATCACAATATCCAAACAGATGACCCAGCTTCCGATGGCAGTTTTCTCCCGTTGCACAAGCATTACAAGCATCACAATTCCTGACAAAATAGCCTATATCGGAGAGAATGCTTTCGAAGGCTGTACCAATCTGAAAAGTGTCACCGTCCCTGCGAGTGTTAACCAGATTGCGAAGGGAGCGTTTGGTAATTGCACCAATCTGGAAAGTGCCACAATTCTTTCCGAGATTACAATTTTGCCGGAAAGCATGTTTGCCGCTTGCAAAAACCTCACAAGTGTGTCCTTGCCGGACAGTTTAACAAGCATTGGGAAATCGGCTTTTCAGAATTGCCATAGTCTTGAAACGATAGAAATTCCTCAAAATGTTACTTCGATTGGAGATTCTGCGTTCACGAACTGTAAAAAGCTCAAGAATGTTACCATCCCGCAAAAAATGCAAACCATCGGACAAAATGCATTTTACGGTTGTGAAAGCTTTACCGAAATTGTGATTCCTGATTCTGTGACCACCATCGGAAGCACTGCGTTTTATGGCTGTAAAGGACTTAAAAGCGTGACGCTTTCACAGAATATTACGGAAATCCCGGGTAGCTTATTTGGCAGTTGCACCTTGCTTTCTTCGATTACGATTCCTGAAGGTATTACCAAGATTGGCTCATCTGCGTTTTATGGTTGTAGTGCGATTGATAATGTGGTGATTCCTGAAAGTGTGGAAAGCATAGGTTCTTCCGTATTTTCCGGATGCAGTAACCTTAAGAATGTTACACTTTCAAGCAAGTTGACAGAAATTCCGTCCAGTGCATTTAATAAGTGTATTGCACTAAAGAGCATTGATATTCCCGATAGTGTAATCACCATCGGTGCGTCTGCCTTTTCAGGTTGTACGGCATTACAGTCCGTCGAAATCCCTGCAGGCGTTACCAAAATTGCAAACTACACATTTGACGGATGTACTGCACTGTCTGAAATTTCTATGCCTGATGGTATAACCGAAATTGGTTCCTACGCTTTCAAAAATACAGGTTTGGTGAAAGTTACCATTCCCGATAACATTACAAAAATTACATCCGCCGCATTCATCGGTTGTAAGAGTTTGAAATATGCTTACTACAAACCCGGTGAAACTGCATGGGCATCTGTGACTGTTGAAGGAAGTAACAATCCGTTACTTGACAATCTGCTGTTTATGTGGACAGAAACCGCAGTTTCCGAAGACGGAAAAACCTTCACCGTAACGCCTAAACACATCGAGAACGGCGTAACCGTGATTATTGCATTGTATCAGGATGATGTGCTGGCCTATACAGATATGGCAACCTACACGGGAACCGACATTCCCTTTGCATACAACGGCTCCTATGATGAGGCAAAGGTTATGGTGTGGGAAAATATGGATGAGCTAAAATCTGTTTGTAAGTGTGAAGATGTTGATATGTGAATCTGAGTAACGAAGTGCAATGGGTGCGCAGAGCACGACCATTGTGTTGTTTTTCCCTTAAA
>JAZOQZ010000153.1:0-7957 GCA_045656345.1 Clostridia bacterium | reverse complement strand
TACTGTTTGAAAGTATTCTTGCAATCTTGTTTTTTGACTGATGAAACCAATTGACTTTAGTGTGCTTGTTTCCCAATGCACGGCACTCTCTTTCAACATTTCGGGCGAATCCTCGACCGCCATTGTTTGATTCAATGATTGCATTCCCGACATTGCATCGGGTCAGCATTTGTGCCGTTGTTGGTTCAGTCTTTTCCATGGCATCTTTTGTGTAGTAAACATCAAGAATATATGTTTCATCGTTATAAATGCCATAGCAGATTGAACACAAAAAGTCACTGCCTTCATCCGCTGTGTCAGTGTAGTTCAATATATACTTAAAAAGTGCATTGCCTTTTTCGTCTTTCGGGATGTCTGTGTATGTTTTGATTGTTGTGTACAATCTGCCCTTCACGTCAATGGGTTCTTGCTGATAGTTCGCAGCAACAATGTCCTTGTTCATGTTCTTTGTTTTCAAAGTGTAGTCCTTTTTTGAAAGGATTTCAGAACAAAGCATTTTGCCATCTTCACCAACAGCTTTATAATTGACGTGAACCACATTGTCATAATTTGAAAGAATATACCCAGCAAGATCATCATTGCACCAACGTGTCATGATGATGATTAGCTTGAAGCCGTTTTCAGTTCTGGACAACATTGTATTTGTGAACCAGTCAACCATCTTCTGAAGGGTGTTTGCATTGTAGGCTTCTTCAACATTCTTTATCAGGTCATCAATAATCATTATGTTACAACCGAAACCCGTTGCAGTGCCAGAAGGGGAAGTTGCAAGGTAGTTCGCCTGTTCGCTCCCAGCCAAAGCCCACTTTGATGCAGCTGCTTCACCATACTTGATTTGCGTATTCGGGAAAATATCATTGTAAACAGTGACCCCGGCTGTTTTCTTTTCAGCAATGCAGTCACGGACTTGCTTTGCAAAAGTCCCTGACAGTGTTTCATTGTATGACCCTGTCATTACTTTAATTTTTGCCCCATACTTGCCGAAAAGCCATTGAACAAACTTCGTTGCTGTCCTTGACTTTCCGTGTCTGGGCGGCATATTTACAACCATTATCTGTTCAGCCGCTTCTTCAACAAACCACTGCAACCGCTCTGACAAATCCTTCAAGAACTGTCTGCTTTCCATATAGAAATCTGGTGAAGTGAATTTGCAATACTGCCAGAAGTCACGTCTGGCAAGCTCCATCTGTGCATACTGTTTCAACAATGTTTTATTCATCAGCGACCAGCTTCTTTAATTCTTCGGTTGTCAGCCCGGCAAATGGGTTATTGATTTCCCCGGATATGTTCACATTGTCCGAAGGCTTGAAACCAGCCCGGTCAAGAAAGTCTTTTGCAACTGCAATGATGTCTTTGTCTTCCGCTTCAGGGTCAATCAATATTCTGTACATTGCTTTTTCTGCTTCTAAAGCATCTAAAATGAATGTTTGCCGCAACTCTTGTGCCATTTCGTATTTTTGCTCTTTCAGATATTCCGCAACTTCAGAATTTTTAAGCAGCTGCGATGCCTGTGCTGAAGCAGATTTTGCACTGTACCCGGCATTGATTGCCGCCTGTGTTGCGTTCTTGCATCGAAGTTTCAAATATTCCTTTATGAACAGTTTTTTTTGCTCTGTCAACACATTCATCACATCCCTTCGTTTACTGCAAAGAAAAAACAGCAGATTCAATCCGCTGTTTTGCAATGTCAAAATATTCTTTGTCCTTTTCTATTCCAATAAATTTTCTTTTTGTATTTATACAAGCCACACCCGTTGAACCGCTCCCCATGCAATTATCAAGAACAATTTCCCCTTCGTTTGTGTAGGTCTTGACAAGATATTCAAGCAATGCAACGGGCTTTTGCGTAGGGTGCAGTCGATTTCGGTTGCCCCCAGCTTCGTTTTTAAATTCTAAAATGTGTACCGGGTAATTCGTAAATTTTTGTTTGAATGGTTTCATCAAGGTCTTTCCCTTGTACACTGTGTCTTTATCTGTGTTGAATTTTTTTATTTTTGTTTTTGGTTCTTTTAACTCAATCAAACCTTGTGGGTTATATGTAGATTGTTTTTTATAAAACACACAAATATCTTCAATGCATCTCATGGGCTGATGTTTCGCAAATGTGAAGCCTGTTTTATTGTTTTTCTTCCAATACCAGCAATATTTAAAGTGTTTCAGATTGCTATTTATCAGCTTTGTTGTAAAAGGCTGGGCAGAAAAAAGAACAATCGCCCCATTGTTTTTTATAATTCTATTGTATTGTGTCCATAACAAATCAAAGGGAATAATTGAATCCCATCTGCAATCAGTCATTTGATAAGGCAAGTCACAAATTATGCTGTCAATGCTTCCGTCGGGAATTTCTTTCATTACTTCCAAGCAGTCACCATATTTCAATGTTACTGGGCAAGCAGTCCACATCCTTTTTTGTTTTTAAGTTTTCGTTTTCGCAGTTTGTTTCGTTTTTCTGCTTTTCGTTGTTTTTCTGCGATGTATTGTTTTTCGGTTGCGATGTAGCTGTTTATTTCGTCAATATTTTTATTGTAAATAGTCTTTACAATCTCATTTTTGCACCACACTTCAATTCTGTGACCTTTGACAAATGCTTTTTTACATTTTCTTGCACTCGAAGTGACAAGCAGAATTTTCTTCGTTTTGGTGTCAATCAGTCCAAAAGTGTTATAGTTCGCCATGAGCTGACCTCTTTCGTCAACAGATTTCCCCTTTGTTCACAACAAAAAAAGCACCTGACAACAACGTCAAGTGCTTCAGTGTATGCTTTTTCTATTATATAGTATAGCACAGTTTTAAGGTCAGGTGTGGTACAAAAAAGTCAAAAAAAGGACAATTTTGGGCAGAAAAGGTCAGTTTCGGGTCAGTCGCTTTTCAAAGTGCCAAAGCACGTCAGCCGGATCTTCACCCTTCAACAACATTTTTTCTGCTTCTTGAAGATAAAACACATAGGAATTGCCTTCAATTTCGGAAAGTTCTGTCGCAACACTGCTGAACACCCTGACAAATCCCCAGCTTGAAAAGGTTGCAAGTCTGTTTTCTGCTTGCCTTTTTTCGTTGAGCATATCAAGCCTTGCTGCTATTATTTTCGGGATTATTTTTTTCATTTGCACCATAGTTTCAAAAGTTTCAAATAATACCTTCATTCCTTGCCCCCCGTTTCATCAAGAATCCGTTGCACCCTCTGCAATGCCCTTCCGTGAACTGATTTCGCCCATGTATATGACTTGTTGAGTTCTTCAGCTGCATCCCAAAGCGGAAAATGTTGAATATATACTTTGTGCAGAAGGTCATATTCATGCACTTCAAGCTGTTCAATGACTTCCAGAACCGCTTTTTTTGCGGCATACAGTTCATTGATGCACTGCTTGATTTCCGCTTCAATGTCAACATACTTGATTATTGCATCAGCCATTTTCTGCTGATTCCCGGAAGACTGCACCCTGTCCATGCTGTGCTGTTCCCCGTTTATCAAAATTGACTTGCTTCCAGCAGTGGTGTTGTATGCAATGTCCTTCCACTGTTTTTGTTCAATCAGCTTGTTGTCAATTATTTTGTCCCACTTTGCAACTTGTTTCAGAAATTCTTTTGCTTTCATGTTTTTCCACCCTTTCAGCCTGTTACCTTTTTAAAAAGTACAACATCAAGCAGACTTTCATACAGATTTTTGTATATATTTTTTTCAGTTTCTACTTTCACCACATCAAGCATTTGTTCACTTGTGAGTTTAAACGGGGATAGGGCTTTGCTTTCCGTTTCAGTCACGTTCAGCCCCAGCGAAATCAGCAAAGCATTGTCAATTTCCTTCATTTCTTCTTCAGTGCAGTCCCGAAGGTGTTCTTTTATTCGGGATTTGTCAACACTGTGAACTTGTTCACATAAAGCAGTAGACGGAACAGAAGCCATTATCTTAACGTGTGTGGGCAAAGGTGTTTTGTCTTTTGTTGTCAAATATACCACTTCAACGTGTTCTGAATGCTCGTTGCCTTTGTCATTCGAAACAATGATTCCAGGTCTGCCACTTCTTTGTTCTGAACCCACTGTCACTGTTGCAAGGTTGTTTTCTATGTAATAAATTTCCCCTCTGCGTACTGTCATTTTTACCATCCTTTCATTCTATCAAAAATTGTTTTGCCTTGTTCATCAACAAGCCCTTCAGTTCAGGGACAGTTTTTCCCGTTCTGTATTGGCTTGTATAGTCGCATATCCGCTGGCATTCAGCCCTTGTCGCATCATCAAGCGGCATACTTCTTTGCATCAGCATTGACTGTGCATCCCAGTACAATGTTTTCAAGCAGTCTTTCACTTCACAGATTGAAGGTGGAAATTTACAAGAGCTTATTGCCATATTGACCGCCATGAATACAATGTCAGCCGGAACATCTGCAAACTGAATTGACCAAACAGCCACAACCCCGTTTGCTTCTTCAGGTGTCATGCTTTTGTATGAATGCGGATATGCAGCGGTAAGAACCGCCAAAATTTTAATTGCATCATCTTGTGTCATTTCAGCACCTTCCTTCAAAGGTTTCTGTTTCACACAGCGAATTGTGTTCAACCTTTGTGAAGGTGTTGTCGGTCATTTCGTCAACAATTTTTTCAACCTCGCTGCACCATATAAACCCGTTTTTCAGCAAGTGTTTTTTTATCCGCTCCGCAAACTCTTTTATTGCTTCAGCTTGGATTTCTTGTATAGCTTCTGCAAATTCTTCTAACGTTGGTTCTTCTTTTCTTTTTGCTATCTTAACCCTTAAAAGAATATCCCAAAACTCATTTAATGTTTCTTTGATGTGCCGATACTTCTCAATCTCTGCCTTTTGGCGGTTGATGAGGTCAAGGGCAGCATTTCGCAATTCTTCTGCATCAATATTGCACCCATATTCTGTTGCAAACGGACATTTTAAATCTAAACAATCCTGATTCAGTTTTGCATCCTTGCAACATTCCAAAGCCTTTATAATCTCGTTATCTGTCATTTTGTTTCCCCACCATTTCCTTACGATATGCTTTGTCCATTGCCTTAAATTTCTGACGGGTGTTTTCCCATTCACGATTCCTCCAAAGCCACTTGATACAAAAAATATAATATTTCAATTTTTTCATTGATGTTCTCCTTTCACAAATCTGATTTGTAGTTCCTTTCTCAAAGACGATTGTTTGAGTTATTCTACACATAGGACGTGAATTTAAGTAAATCCTCATAAATGGCAAACCCATAACCTCACCTCTCTTTCTGCGGTGTGCGTGTGTTCCAAGCTTTGATTGCTTCACCATCTGTTTTAAAGCAAGTTAATTGATTATTCACATTTCCCATACAGCCACTTGTTAAGCACCCATATCTATATCTTTCGCTGTTTACACTAAACACTTGACACGCAACTTCGCCACAAAACGGACAAGGTTTTAATTCAGCCATTCTCAACAACTCCTTTCAGCAAATTGCAAGCCCTTTCCAAAAGAGTATTACGCATCGTTTCAAATCTTTTGCGTTCTTTGTCTCTTTTCCTTTGGTCTTTTTGTTGACTTCTTCTGTATGTTCTATTCATCGTTTGTCGCTCCTTTCGGCGGTTCGGGTAAGGGCATCCAATGGGTGACTTCGGTGTAACGTTCCTTTGCCAAAACGCAATCGTGACTATCAATCCACCAACCCTTATCCTTGTAACCATATTTCGCAACACGCATCAATCCACTCGGTGAAACTACTACAAGATAATGCCGCCTGTCCTTCCAATGTTTTCCATAATCGTTTTTCGGCAACCTCTCATTAACATCAATCCATTCAGCCATTTTTTTCACTCCAATCTAAAGCCTGTCCGCAATCGGGGCAATAATTTGTTTTGTTCTCGTGTGGAACGTCATAATACCCATCGCCGTAGTGTTTAGAAAATTCATGTCCACAATTGCATTTTGTATAAATATATCGCTGAATATTAACTTTTTTCGGTATCTGCTTTTGAACAGCTTCTTTTACAAGAGCGATTCCTATAAGGTTATGCGGTGTGTTTTCTGATATTGACATTTCAAGGCTGTTTATCTTTATTTCAATTTTCATCTGTTCCGCATCAATATACCTTGCCATCACATTCTTCCTTTCTCTTGCCTTGTTTGTCTATACTCCATCACCGATTCATATAAATCTCCAAAGCCAAATTCCTCACCATTATAATCGCTGTTGCTGTGCAAATAGTCTTCACATTCAGAACACATATAAGCAGTGAATACAGTTCCTCCATCCACAACAGCTTCTCTGTTAAGAATAGAACCTTTAGGATATTCTCTTGCACAACCGAAACATTTATGAGGTTTTCTCGTTTTTACATATTTGTAGGCGATTACATCAGCCATCACTTCGCAGCCCCCTTCTCTTTTAAAATGCACAAATCTTTTAGCAACTCAATTAAAACATCGTCATTTAACTCAATTGCTCTTTCTGCAATGTTTCTTATGTAGCTGCTTAAAAGCTCTAACCCCATCGCTATACCAAAAACAAAGGTGTCATTATCTTCTGACTTATCGGCTAAAAAACCATCAATCTGTTCCATTAGATGATTATAGTCAAGTTTAACTCTCTGTGTTGCCATCACCGCTCACCGCCTTTCTCGGTTGAGTGAACAACAGCATCAACAATCTTTTTTAATGCCTTTGCAATGTCGGTATGCCCTTTGTACTGCAAAGCTCCTTTTGGAACATAGTTTATAAATGCATCTTTTGACAATTCTATTATTACGGCAACATCTTCATGTTCAGTCAAAACAATGCCATAAGCGAAATTATTTAAGTTGTAAACAATATCACCTTGCTCGTAAATTATTTTCATTTCCCCTCATCTTCCTTTCAGATCAGACCCTTATCCCTTGCCATATTCAGAAAAGGATTGCTTCCTGAAGGTGCATTTCGGGTCTGTGTTTCGTTTTTTTGCTTTTCCTTGTCTTGTTCAGCCCAGTATTGTATAGTGACAAGATGATTTTGGTATGTTTTCCCGGTGCTTTGCATATAAGCTGACAACTTTTCAATCCGTTTGTTATAATCGTCTGGAAAGTCATTTTTTAAGGTTTCAAGGTCATCAGCTGAAAGAATAACATTTTGATATTTGCCATAGAATGAAGGGGAAGTGTGTGTTGTGTTTTGGGTTTCGCTGTCTTCTCCTATACTCCCCTTTACTCTACTATCCTCTTCTCTACTAATCTCTTCTATACTATACTGTGGTTCCATTCTGGTTCCATTCTGGTTCCAAAGTGGAAACATTGTTGTTTTGTGCCTTTTCCGTGTATGATTTATCTTTTTTTACCATAAGTGTTGCAAGCTGTTCTTGATATGCTGTTGGCTTGTATCTGTCTTTTTTCAGGGTATTATGCATTCGCCAGTGTTTAACTACTGCAACCCCATTGTCAAAGCACAGAATGAATCTTTCTTTGACCAGCAATTCAAAATCTTCCGTTGAAGCACCGCATCCCCTTTGAATCTTCCGGGGATTGTTTATGAAACCATCGTCATCCGCTTCCATGTTTAAGTGAAAATACAATGCTTGTGCAGAAAGGGGCAAATCAAGGAAGTCATCACTGTCAACAATCTTTTGTGTGAACATTCTTTTTTCTGCCATCAGAAAAACCCCTTCCAGTAATCAGCCTTTGCTTTCGCTTCAAGCTCTTTTCTTTTTTCCTTGTTGTACTTTTCAAAGACAGTGCAATTCGGTGAAGGTTCTGAAGGTCTGCGTTTCCCTGTGAAGCAGATATACGCACAGCCAAAAATGTGACTTTCAAAGCCTTTAATCGGTCTGTATAGGCAATGGCTGCACTGTGTTCTGTCAACTGTGCTTATCGGCTTTTTTTTTCGTTTTTCCTTCTTAACAAAGCGGTTAAATGCCCCTTTTTTTCTTGCCATGTTCCGTCAACTCCTTGCATATTCTCTGAATTCTGTTTCTTTGATTCCTCGCATTGTTTCCACATCTGCCACCGCTGCCAGT
>JAZOQZ010000152.1:0-7277 GCA_045656345.1 Clostridia bacterium | reverse complement strand
TATAATTTTTGGGAATTCATTTTCAGGGCGGAGTGGGCACTGCCACCTACAAAATAAATTTATCAAATTTAAAAAAATGTGGACTTTTTTAGAGTTTTGTGTTACAATTATGAAAAGAAACAAGAAATTTAATTGGGGATTTCATTATATGAAAAGACGGGTTTTGATAGGAATAGTGCTACTGTGCATCCTGACGAATATGCGCGCATTTGCTTCGTCGTTTCCTTTTATAACAGATGAACCGGCTGGTACGATTATCCCGGGTACGGGATATACTCCCGGCGGAGAACTTATACCGTTGCCGGATTTAGATGCTTTTAACAAGCATGAAACTACAGGAGAAACGGAACGTGAAAAGCAAAGTTTGTTGATTCATTTTATAACAGATCGCTTCTTGTATGCGGGGGATAAAAAAGAGTATATCAGCGTTGAAGGTTCTCTCCCTGAGGGGTGCCAGATTGTATTTGTGTGTTATATAGGCAATCAGATTTCGTATATTTCTGGCACAGTTTATTCCAGTGATTATGCAGCTTATTGGTTCCCGGTTCCTGAGGTATATGATAGCATTAAGGTTATGGTGTGGGATAACTTCGGAAATTGTATCCCGATTACGGGGGCAAAAATTTATAAGCCACGATAAAAAAGCAGTGCAAAATTGTCGTTTTGTATCTGCTTTTTTTATGCCATTTTCCGCCCTTAAAACCTTGACAAAACATAGCAATTGTGATAAAATTAATTAAAGTATGTCCATTTTTAGATTTTGATAGATTTTGGTTAGAAAAAGAGGATAAATTATGTGGATTTCAGAGTATTGGGATGATTTTGAATTATTAGAAGCTGATGACGGCTACAAGCTGGAGAGATGGAAGGATGTGAAGCTCCTCCGTCCAGACCCGCAGGTGGTATGGAAACACGGCGAAATCGGAACATATTCCAAAAATATTGATGCAAAATATTTTCGCAGCAAAAAAGGCGGCGGCGAATGGAAACATTATAAAAAATTGCCCGAACATTGGGAAATTATGTACCGTGATTTACGCTTCAAGGTGCGTCCCACAGGATTTAAACATACAGGTCTATTCCCCGAGCAGGCGGTCAACTGGGATTTTGCCAGAGATTTAATTGCAAAATCCGGCAGGGAAATTAAGGTGTTAAATCTCTTTGCCTATACCGGCGGTGCCACTGTTGCCTGCTTGAAAGAAGGGGCAAGTGTGTGTCACTTGGATGCGGCAAAATCCATTGTCACCTGGGCAAAGGAAAATGTGGAATTAAATCACTTAAACCAAAACGGCAAGGTTCGCTTTATTGTGGATGATGCCTATAAATTTGTGGAAAGAGAAATCAAACGTGGCAATTACTATGATGCCATCATTATGGACCCTCCGTCCTACGGCAGAGGCCCCAACGGTGAGCTTTGGAAAATTGAAGATAAAATTTTTGAATTGGTGGAACTTGCTTCTCGCATCTTAACCGAGAAACCCTTATTCTTCATCATTAACAGCTACACCACAGGCTTATCCAATACCGTCATGGAAAACATCTTAAACTTAACCGTTACCAAAAAATTCGGTGGCAAAGTAACCGCTGATGAAATTGGTTTTCAGGCAAAACATTCGGGATTATACTTGCCCTGCGGTTCCACTGCAAGATGGCAGGCTGAGTGATTGATTGTAAAAAGGATTTGTATCGATGGATATTATTAACGCAGAGAACTTAACTTTCCGCTATGAAGATAGCTCGAAAATTGTTCTCGACAATTTAAACCTGACAATAAAAAAAGGCAGTTTTACCGCACTCCTCGGTCACAACGGAAGCGGCAAGTCCTCTTTGGCAAAACTCTTTAACGGCATTTTGCTTCCTGAGGGCGGAACTGTGTATGTGGCGGGGATGGATACCCACAACGAGGAATTGCTTTTGGACATCCGTAAAAACTGCGGGTTGGTATTTCAGAATCCTGATAATCAGCTGGTGGCATCCATCATCGAGGATGATGTTGCCTTTGCCCCCGAAAATCTTGGAATTGCACCCAATGAAATCAGACAACGGGTAGATGATGCCCTAAAATGCGTGGGAATGTATGAATACCGCTTGTGGTCTCCTCATCATTTGTCGGGCGGACAGAAGCAGAGAGTTGCCATTGCAGGAGTTGTTGCAATGCGTCCTTCTGTGATTGTGCTGGACGAACCTACCGCTATGTTAGACCCCAAAGGCAGACGAGAAGTGGTGGAAACCATCCAGCGATTAAATCGTGAATACGGCATCACCGCTGTGTTGATTACTCACAATATGGATGAAGCGGCATTGGCTGAACGTATTGTGGTGATGGAAGAAGGTAAAATCCTGTTAGATGGCACGCCCAAAGAAATTTTCTCTCAGTATGAAATTTTAAAGCATACAGGGCTGGATGTTCCGCAGATTACGGCTTTATCTTATGAACTGCATAAAGCAGGTGTTCCGATAGACAGTTGTATTTTATCTGTGGACGATTTTGTGGAGCAAATCACGAAAGTTTTATAAAAACGAGGAATCATTGTGAAATTAAAAGTTGAAAACTTATCTTATATATACGCACCCGGCACTCCTCATGAAAAGCAAGCTTTAAAAGACATTTCCTTTTCGGTAGAAAGCGGTGAATTTATCGGCTTAATCGGACATTCCGGTAGCGGTAAATCCACTTTGGTGCAGCAGTTAAACGGTCTGGAAAAACCCACTTCGGGCACCATTACCGTGGGGGAACGCGTGATTACGGGGAAAAATGCAGATACCAAAGGACTTTGTTTTGAAGTGGGGTTGGTATTCCAGTATCCCGAACAACAGTTATTTGCGGAAACCATTTATCAGGATATTGCATTCGGTCCATCCAATATGGGCTTATCCGAGAAGGAGATCGACCTTCGTGTACGCACTGCGATGGAATTGGTGGGATTGCCCATTTCTATGGCAGAAAAATCACCTTTTGCCGTTTCCGGTGGACAAAAACGCCGTGTGGCAATTGCAGGGGTTCTTGCAATGGAACCCGGTATTTTAATTTTAGATGAGCCCACTGCAGGACTTGATCCCAAGGGCAGAGATGAAATTTTAGATAGCATCCGAAAAATCCATAAACAAATGGGGATGACGGTTATTTTGGTATCGCACAGTATGGAAGATGTGGCCAAATATTGCGACAGACTCTTTGTGTTAAACGAAGGGAAACTGATGCTTTTTGGCACCTTAGCGGAAGTGTTCTCCCAGGCAGATGAACTAAAAAAAGTGGGACTTTCTGTGCCTCAGGTTACTCAAATGGCACAAAAGCTCCGTGAAAAAGGAATCAGTCTTCCCGAACATATTTTCACTGTGCAGGATGCCGTTTCAGAAATTTTAAAACTACGAGGAAAACTATGTTAAAAGATATTACCATCGGGCAATATTACCCGTCGGAATCGGTGGTTCATAAATTAGACCCCAGACTCAAAATATTACTCACCTTAGCCTACATTGTTGCCATTTTCTTTATTGGCAATTTCTGGGGCTTTTTGGCGCTTGGAATTGGTTGCGTGCTTTTGTCCAAAGCATCTAAAATCCCAATGAAATATCTTTTAAAAAGCTTAAAACCATTGCTGATTTTAATGGCTATCACAGCACTTCTCAATCTGTTTATGACAGACGGCAAACTTCTCTGTCAGTGGTGGATTTTCAGAATCACCGAAGAAGGTGTTGTGATGGCATCTCTGATGTTGCTTCGAGTAACGTTTCTGGTTTTGGGAACTTCGTTTCTAACTTATACCACCACCCCCATCACCTTAACGGCAGGGATTGAAAGCTTATTAAAACCTTTCAAGAAAATCAAAGTGCCTGCTCATGAAATTGCAATGATGATGTCGATTGCACTTCGCTTTATTCCCACATTGATTGAAGAAACCGACAAAATTATGGCAGCCCAGAAGGCAAGGGGAGCAGCGTTATCCGAAGGGAACATTTTAAAACGTGCCAAAGCGTTGATTCCCATTTTAATTCCGCTGTTTATTTCAGCGTTTCGCCGTGCGGATGAGTTGGCTGTGGCAATGGAATCCCGTTGTTATCACGGCGGCGACAACCGCACAAAAATGAATGCACTTCGTTATGGGAAAAAAGATACTGTGGCGTTTCTCGTTTTTGCAGTTTTCTGTGGTGGGATTCTTTCCCTGAATCTGTTAGGAGGCATTCTATGAGAAATTTATTGTTTCAGATTTCTTACGACGGCACCAACTATCACGGATTTCAGTGTCAGAATGGACAGATTACCATTCAAAGTGAATTAGAACGAGTTTTAAATATTTTAACAAGTGAAAACTTACGGATTGTAGGATGTGGCAGAACCGATGCAGGCGTTCACGCCATCCGGTATTATTTTAATGTAAAAACTGCTTCTCCCATTCCTTGTGAGCGTTTTGTTTTGGCAATGAATTCGCTTCTTCCTATGGATATCACCGTGAGAAGTTGTTGGGAGGTTCCCGAGGATTTTCACGCCCGCTTTTCCCCTAAATACAAAACCTATGTATATCGGATTTTAAATAAACGAAACCCCGAAGCACTTCGTCATAACCGCAGTTATTTTTATCCCATTATGCTGGATATAAAAAAAATGCAGGATGCTTGCGAAGTGATTGTGGGTGAAAAGGATTTCAGATGCTTTATGGCATCAGGCGGACAGGTGAAAACCACCGTAAGAAACGTGATGGAGTTAAGTGTAACTCCCATTGATGACGAACTTGAAATCCGTGTCAGTGCCAACGGATTTTTATACAATATGGTTCGTATCATCGTGGGAACATTGATTCAGATTGGTATCGGCAAGATGACCAAAGAAGAACTTGCTCGCATTATTTCGGAAAAAGACCGTACCGATGCAGGGATGACTGTTCCGCCACACGGTTTGTATCTGTATGACGTGTATTACGATTTAGATGGAAAGGACAGAACATAAATGAAAAAGAAGCCGACTACCATTGAAGAACAGCGGGAAGCGCGCCGTCTTCGATTGGAGAAAAAACAGCAAAAAAGATTTTGGAAATCCAGATGGTTTTGGATGGTTATTGCTGTGTTTTTGATTCTGTTGGGCATTAATTATCTGTATCATATCGAAGTGTTGCCCATTTATCCGCCAGCTCAGATGGTGTATTACACCCCGGCTACTCATATTGACGGTACTTATCTGAACGACCACTATTATCTGACCACAATTGATGGTATTAAAACTGTCAATATCAAAGGAGAAGATGCAGCTTCTGAGGTAAATGCAACCATTTCTCCCTTTGTGAAAGCGATGAAGGAGCCTGTTTTTGAAAAGAGCCAGAACACCGTTTTGGTGTATGATATTGCGGGCACTTCTGCGCTGTTGTATGATGAATCCGGAATTATCGCACCATACAGTTTTGACGGGAAAATTGTTCGTGCCAGTATGAACCGTGACGGACAGTTTGTGATGATTGTCAACGAAGATGGTTCCAAAGCTGCTGTGAAATTATATGACCAATTCGGTAACGAAAGATACACCTGGTATTCCGGCACAGGTTATGTGGTAGATGCCACCATCAATCCGGATAATAACGTTATGGCTGTGTTAACCAACGATGTTTCTGACGGAAGCGTTACCTCAAAAGTCCTGTTCTTCCGGATGGATACTCCGGAACCTGTGCGGGGTCACGTGGTGGGCAACCGTGTGGGAGTATCACTTTCCTATCGGGGAAATCAGTCATTGGTGTTATGTGCCAATGGTCTCTATCTGGTGAATGATCAAGGGGACTTAAGTTATCTTGTTGATGTTACGAACCGGGATTTGAAATTTTTTGATTATTTCACCGACGGATCAATGCTGTTGTGTTATGAAAGTGGCTCTGCCGACACCTATCAGTGCGAGGTGTATGACACCAAGGGAAAAAGAACTGCACAGTTTTCTTTGGACGCATTTGTTAGAATCGGCGATATCGAAGATGACAAGTTTGTGGTATTTAAGCGGAAGGAATTCTTCAATGTTACCAAAGACGGGAAGATTATGAAATCCGGTGTTATCGATTACGACATTCAGCATGCTACTTATTTTCAGAACAGAGTTGCAGTTATCGGGCAAGACCGTATGACATTGCAGTAATCACAAACTAAAGATAGTAACATAAAAGGAGAAAAAACGATGATAGATCTGATTTTCTTATTAGGTCTTGCAATTGCATTTATTGTGGGATACCGTTCCGGTTTTCTGAAATCCCTGGTAGGATTTGTGGGGGTTTTTGTTTCTGCTTTCGGCGGTTATTTGCTGTATCCATACGTTTCATCTTTTCTGATGGGTACTCCTCTGTTCGGGGTGGTGAACCAGAGCGTTTTAGGTTGGGTGCAAAATTATGTGAGTGAGCATACCAATCCTAATGATTTATTTCTGCGTTATCAGGCTGATAATATTGAAATGCTATGTGCAAAAATGTCGGAAGCAATCACTGCCGTGATTTTTAATATCGTCAGCATTCTCCTGATTATTGTGTTGATTAAATTAGCAATTTTCTTCATAAAAAAACTGACCAAGATTGTGAACCATATCCCGCTGATAGGTCAGCTGAATCGTATTGGCGGTCTGCTATTGAGCAGTTTTTCTTACATAGTGGTTTGTTTCATTATTGTTGCGGTAATGCTTCTGCCTCCCGCAAATACCAGTGAACTTTCCCGTAATGTTTGTCACCAGATCAATAACTCCGTTGTGGTAAGACCTGTGATGAATTTTAATTTCTTTGTGAATTACGAAAGCCTCAGTCAGGGGCTGTAAGGAGTGTTAAGCCAATGAAGGCGGAAGAAAGAATCAAACAACTGAGGGAGCTGCTTCGCTATTATTCCGATTGCTATTATAACGAAGACAGCCCTGTGGTAGATGATTTTACCTACGATAAATTATTGAGGGAACTGGAAGTGTTGGAGGATGAAAATCCCCATCTTCGCACCGCAGATTCTCCCACTGTGAGAGTGGGCGGAAAAGCCAGTGATGTATTCAGCCCTGTTACGCATAGGGTTCCCCTTATGAGTCTGGAAGATGCTTTTTCTTATGAAGAACTCCTGGCTTTTGATGAACGCATTCAAAACGGATTGGGAGATTCCTATGAATATGCGGTGGAATTGAAAATTGATGGTCTTTCCGTTTCGTTAGAGTATGAAAACGGTGTTTTTGTTCGTGGCGCCACCAGAGGTGACGGCGTTGAGGGTGAGGATGTAACGGAGAATTTGAAAACAATTTATTCCATTCCAATGACCATTCCGGATGCACCGGCCCACTTAAT
>JAZOQZ010000151.1:0-1866 GCA_045656345.1 Clostridia bacterium | reverse complement strand
GGAGGATTTGTTCTGCAAAAAGAACTATTGATTGAGGGGAAATGGGATGACCTGAATGCTTTTTTAGAATTTTGCCGTGGAAACGGACACACTGATATCACCCAAATCGGAGCAGATTTTGATTCTTATCTTGCTCACTTGGAAGAATTGGGACGTTCCCCCTCCACCCGTTCCAGGGCAATCGCTTCCCTCCGCAGTTTTTTCAGGTACCTGGTGAGCAAAAAAATCATCCCCCAAGATCCCACCAAAGGGACAAAATATGAAAAAAATGAACATTCCGCAAAAAACGAAGTCTTTCTTACTCCCGAAGAAATTGACCGTTTGATTCTCTGCTCCAAAACTGAAGATATCAAAGGCTATCGGGACTGCGCAATGCTGGAAACCCTGTACGCCACCGGTCTGAAAGCCGGGGAACTTTTGAATCTCAAGGTGAACGATGTTCACTTAAAAGAAGGATATCTCACCGTGGAAGCGGACGGACACACCCGATATGTGCCCTTATACCGTGGTGCGCTGTCTGCAATTCGTGTTTATTTGCAACACTCCAGAAAATATCTGGTGTTATCCCGCACCAACGACTATCTGTTTCTCAATTTAAAGGGAGAGCCTATCTCACGACAGGGATTCTGGAAATTTTTAAAAGAATCTGCAAAAAAAGCAAACATACAAAAAGAAATCACACCCCATCTGATCCGAAAAAGTATGGCGCTGCATCTGATGGAAAATGGCGCAGATTTGGAAATGGTGCAAGAACTTTTGGGTCACAAAAACATTGCTCTCACAAAAAGCTATGTGAAGAATTTCAAGCCGAGAATCATTTCAGACTACCGCAAATTTCATCCCAAATCTCAGGATTGACTTCTTCTATTTTCCACTTATTTTACATATACTGAATGATAAGAAATCATTCTCCTTCGGGAGGAAAGGAATCTGATACTATGAATCTTATGAACTGTTCAAAAAAAGTGCTTTGTCTGCTGCTATGCTGTCTGTTTGCATGCCCTCTTCTGACAACTGCAAAAACACCCTTGACAGAACCCGAGGCATCTGCCTACATCCTGATTGAAAAGGAAACGGGCACCGTATTAGCGCAGAAAAACGAAACCGAACGTCGCCCTATGGCAAGTATTACCAAACTGATGACTGTGCTTCTCATATTAGAAGATATTGACAGCGGAAAAATCAGTCTTACCGATGAAGTAACTGCCAGTGCCAACGCATCGGCAATGGGCGGTTCGCAGATTTATCTGAAAGAAAACGAAGTGATGAATGTTGACACTCTCCTAAAATCCATCTTTGTGGCATCTGCCAACGATGCCTGCATTGCCATGGCAGAACATTTGGAGGGTTCCGAGCAGGCGTTTGTGGCACGAATGAACGATCGGGCAAACGAACTTGGCTTAACCGACACCGCATACAAAAATCCTCACGGACTGGATGAGGACGGTCACCATTCCTCTGCAAAAGACATTGCCACCATCTCCCGTCTGGTGCTGAGCCATCCTTTAACCAAAACCTACACCGGTATCTGGCAGGATCGTATCAGAAACGGCACCTTTGAGTTGACCAATACCAACAAATTGATCCACTATTACGACGGCGCAACCGGATTAAAAACCGGTTCCACCACCAACGCAGGCTCCTGTCTGAGTGCATCTGCCAAACGAAACGGGATGGAGTTAATTGCCGTGGTGCTGAACTCTCCCACCGGCGAAATGCGTTTTACCGATGCCAAAAGACTGCTGGATTACGGGTTTGCCAACTATCAGACCACTTCCTTAACCAACCCCGAAGAGGTGTTTTCCCAGCAAAAGGTTGCCTACGGAAAAACCGATTCTGTTGACTTATACCCCAAAGAACTTCTCA
>JAZOQZ010000150.1:0-6040 GCA_045656345.1 Clostridia bacterium | reverse complement strand
ACTCCGGGATTTAATGAATGTTCCTTGGAATAGTTTTCCAGCCAGGTTCTGCCGTCTCTCACTGTTAACGGACAAGGTAAACTGTTTTCAACTTCGCCGTGAATCCTCATAGGAGTCGGAAGCGCCTGATACATATCGTGGTTTTGGTCTTTTAAAATCTTCCCCACTTTTTCGGGCACTTCGTCTGCAATGATTTTGCCATCATCCAGCACGATAACTCTGTCTGCCAGCGGAAAAGCATCTTCCAGACGGTGTTCCGTGAGAATAACGGTGGTTCCAAGCTCACGGTTGATTTTTTCCAGGGTTTTCAAAAACTCACCTGCAGCAATAGGGTCAAGCTGACTGGTGGGTTCGTCCAAAATCAACACAGAGGGTTGCATTGCCATAACAGATGCAAGATTTAACAATTGTTTCTGTCCGCCGGAAAGCTCGGTTACGTTCTTGTAAAACCAGGTCTGTATTCCAAAAAATGATGCCATTTCAGAAACTCTTGTTCTGATTTCCGTTTGCTGATATCCAAGACTTTCCAAACCGAATGCAAGTTCGTGCCACACCTTATCGGTTACAATCTGATTGTCTGGATTTTGCATAACAAAACCGATACCAGCAGCTTGGTCTTTCGCGTTATATTCTGCCAGCGGTTTTTGGTTAAACAAAATGGTTCCGTCTAATTCTCCAAAAGGCGATAAAGAAGACTTCAACAGTCGAAGCAACGTGGTTTTTCCGCAACCCGATTTTCCGCACAACAACACAAATTCGCCTTGTTGTACTGTAAAACTGATATCCGCCAGTGCTTTCTTCGGTTTATTCGGATAGGTAAAACTTAAATTTTCGATCTTAAAACTTTCCATCTTCTCACCTCCCAAATTTCAATGACAATCGGACTGATACAAAGAAGCAGATACGCCACAAATACGCTGACACTGAACAAAGACGGTGCAACACTTTTTAGCGAAGGAAAATAGCAAAAATACATTCCTCCCATCATACTTCCCACCAATGTATACAATCCTAATAACAAAATGGAAACGAAAGCTTTTTTATCCCGTTTATCAAACGTGAAAACAGAAAACGCCGTTCTTCCGGGAATCCCGTATCCACGGGCTTTCATACTGTCTGCCGTTTCTATGGCATTTTCCAACGACCAGGTTGTCATAATGGATAAAATATTCAGTCCGTGCTTAGCACGTTTTATGATACTGCCGCTAGACACATCCCGCCCCATGGTGCGTTGAGCATTTGCCACAACTTTAAGTTGTGCTTTAAATTTTGGAACAAAGCGAAGGGTCATAGAAATGATTAAGGACATCCCCGGTATGATTTTTCCAAACAGATAAATAAATTTATCGCTGGTCATAACCTCGTTGTAGCAAGAAAAATGACAAATCACACTGACCAGCATCACCGCTGCGCTAAGTCCATATACAATTGATTCTAAAGTGAGCGGATTATTGTCGGGAAGATAGTCTAAGACAGTAATCCCTTCGTGATTAAATAACGGGTTCATCAGCGCAATCACTGCAATCATCGGAAGCATATATAATAAGTTCGTGAGAATTGTTTTTTTTCCTTTTAGCATTACCGAATAAACAAATCCCGACATCAAGGAAATGCCGAGGCAAACCGGACTCATCAAAAAACAGGAAAATCCAATCACAAACACAAAGTATGTAAAATTAACAATTGGATGATATGTCTTAAATTCATTCATAAAACCACCTCACTTTCTTAAAAATTTGATTATCAATAAAAAAACTGCAGTAATTTTCTTCTTTCGAAAACTACCACAGCTGAGTTTTTCTGTGATGAATCACAATTTGGTTCCAATCAACCAAAAACATTACCTTTATGCAAATGATTTAAATTACATCTGCAAGATAACATCAAAGCAGGTCTTGTGACTCGCACCATATAGATAAAATCCACATTTTTATATCCTGCCTTCTCAGTTGCCCAATGACCGGCTTTCGCCAACGGATACAAAAACTTCAGTGCACACACCGACAGTTTAACCGCAGGGGATTCTCACCCCATTCCCTTTTTCACTGATGACACCTTGCTAAAAGCTGTTACAGTGTCATCAACACTTCGTGTGAAATATTCAGTTTTTACTTCGTTATTGTAACATATCATTTGAAAAAAATCAAGTAGCAAACTAAATTTTCATAAAATCATAAAATTTATGTTCACCGGTATTGACTCCGGGAGCCTAAATGTTGTATAATATCCTTTGAAAAGAAATGATAAACCTCCCGGAGGCTAAGCGGTTGTTTCACTTGCGCCGGAGGTTCCACGTCATCAAGATACTATTGTTAGTTTTAAGGAGACTCCTATGAGCGTATTACAAGAACTGTGCACAGTATTGCAGCGAGGAAGAGTTCCCAAGGTAACCGAATTGGTCAACCAGGCAATTTCTGAAGGACTTGCTGCAGAAGTCATTTTAGAAGACGGATTGCTTTCCGGAATGGCGATTATCGGTGAAAAATTCAAAAAGAACGAAGTGTTTATCCCCGAAGTGATGATGGCGGCACGGGCAATGAATGCAGGTGTGGATTTGCTCCGTCCCCTGCTCATATCCGAAGGTGTTTCCAAAAAAGGAACCGCTGTGATCGGCACGGTAAAAGGTGATTTACACGATATCGGCAAAAACATCTGCAAAATGATGTTAGAAGCAAAAGGAATGGAAGTGTTTGACTTAGGCACCGACGTGACTGCAGAAATGTTTATTGATAAAGCAATTGAGCACAATGCCAATGTGATTTGCTGCTCTGCCTTGCTCACTACCACCATGAACGAAATGAAACAGGTTATCATAAAAGCCACAGATGCAGGAATTCGCGATAAGGTAACTATTATGATTGGCGGCGCTCCCGTTACTCAGGAATTCTGCGACCAGATTACCGCCGATTACTACACGCCCGATGCGGCGACCTGTTCAGAAGTGGCGCTGAACGCTTGTAAATAACAACATATTACACTAAAAACAGTACAGTTTTTCTGTACTGTTTTTTTATGCTTTTATTCAGGTTTTATCAAAATCTTTATCATTCTTGTCAAATTTCAAAAAAAGGGTTGACAAATAAAATTTGAGTGTTATAATAAACACAAAAGCGAACATTTGTTCGTGTTTTCGAGCAAAAGAACTAAAAAAAAGAAAATGAAGTTGTAGCAAATGAGAAAGAAGGAATCAAAAAATGGCAATCAGATTAGCAGAATACCGTGGCGAATTGATGCTTCAATGTGAAACTCCCACTTGTTTAAACCGTGGTGAGTATTTATTCGGAGAGGAAAAGGAACCCCTCTCACGAAAGATCATTTTATGTAAAAACTGTGTGAAAGCAATTCAAAAAGGAGGACCTAAGCCATCAAAAACATCCGCGAAAACATTACCCAATTCTTAACGCTTTGGGAAGAGCGAAACCGCAGACTGACCCGATGTCGTCTTCGGTATTATAATAATGAAACGCCCTACCTTACTGATGTGAAACTACATAAAAAACAGTTGGACTTTCACAAAGACCATTCCCGCATCCGCTGGATTTTCGGCGGAAACCGTACAGGAAAAACAGTGGCAGGTGCCGTGGAAACCGTTTGGTTTGCCCGAGGAAATCATCCCTACCGCAAAATTACCTCACCAATGAAAGGTTGGGTGGTATCTCTTACCAACGAAGTGCAACGAGATGTGGCACAAAAAGAAATCCTTCGTTGGCTGGAGCCCGATTGGATTAAAAAAATTGTTGCCCGCCGAGGCGAAGCAGACGATCCGAAAAATGCTATCATTGATTTCATTGTGGTGAAATCGCAATCAGGTGGCGACAGCGTGATTGGTTTTAAGGTTTGCGAACAGGGACGAGCCAAATTTCAGGGAACCAGTTTGGATTTTGTGTGGTTCGACGAAGAACCGCCCAAAGAAATTTTCGACGAGTGCCGGATGAGAGTGGTAGATACTATGGGTGCTATGTGGGGCACCATGACTCCCCTCTCCGGCTTAAGCTGGGTGTATGAGCAGATTTACTTAAATGAGCGAAATGACAACGGCATTAAAACCTTTTTTATGCAATGGGAAGATAATCCTTATCTTCATCCGTCGGAAATTGAATATATGAAAGAGTCTTTGACCGAAGAAGAAAGAGAAGCCCGCCAGTACGGTAGATTTGTGGCAAAATCAGGACTGGTTTACAAGGAATTCCGGGAAAATATTCACGTGATTAACCCCTTTGACGTGCCAAAAGAATGGTATGACAATATCAGTATTGACCCCGGTTTTTATGCTCCCACATCCTGCCATTTTTACGCCCGTGATCCTGACGGAACCATTTACGTGATCCGTGAGCATTACGAAAGCGGAAAAAGTGTGGAAGAACACGCCAGAGAGATTCACCAAATTGCCAAAGAATTAGGATGGGATACCGATGCCAACGGCAATCTTCACGCCTTAATTGACAGTGCTGCCGACCAGAAAACCTTAGCATCGGATAAAAGTGTGTCTGATTTGTTTTATCGACACAAAATCTTAGTGAATAGCAAAGTAGAAAAATCAAAATGGGTTGGAATTGAGCAGGTGCGGGAAGCCTTAAAAATTCGTTCCCATCCTGACAAAGAGCTTTATCCCGATGGAAAAGCAGGGCTTTATATTTTTGCAAACTGCCCCAACCTGATCAGAGAAATCAAAGGGTACCGTTTCCAGCCGGGTAGCGACCAACCCTATAAAAAAGATGACCACGCTCTGGATGAGTTGCGTTACTACATGATGTCTGTGCGGGAACAAAAACCTGTGCGAAACCCCCGGTTACCCCAACGCAAAGGAGGAATCCGCCGTGCCTTTTAAAAAACCGAGTGTGGCAGCGTACCGTGAGGGGGATATCATCCGTCTTAGTGTGTCGGAAGAAGAATACAAAATCCCCCTCCCCACTGCCCGTATTTTATGCGATTTGCTTTCCATCACCGTGTATGATGAAAGCATTATTGCCCTGATGGCAAAGCGAAGACGGCTTGCCTTTGAAAAAGAAGAACTCACCGAAAAACTTCAGAAAGTTCATCAGTATTACCGTCGAAAGGAGAGAAAAAACAGGTGCAAAAACTCTCCGTAAGTGCTTTGGCAGATGCCTTGCTGGAATGGTTACGTGACGAAAATCACATCGTGCTGGACGAGTTTTTCGTGCAGTACGGTCTTGGCATCAAACAAGCCGACTCCCTTGCAAAAAAACATAAAAAACTGAGAGATACCCTGGAATTTGCCAGAGACACCGTGTATGCGCGACTGATTGCAGGCGCCCTGACCAAACGGTTTAACCATTCGTTTGTGACATATTTATTGAAAACGAAAACCGAATCCAAAGAGGAAGGTCAGCAGATGAATCTATCAGACAAAGTACTTCGTGAACGGCTGATTACCTTAGCCGAATCCATACTTTCAGAATTAAAAAATTCCACAGAATCCCAAGAAGAAAGGACTGATTCAAATGAATGAAATTTTTACATACCGTGAGGCAAAACCTTACCTGCAACGCACGAAACGTATGTTAAAAAGTGTTCGGACGCTGGAAAACTTTATCAGTGGCTCTAAAAAGGATATTTTAGAATTCTCCAAAATCGCCCGAAAAACCGACAAAAAAACTGCCATTATCTCCTTCCTGAAAAAATCCAAAGGAAATTTTGACCAGGAATACGATAATTATATTGAAAAAACAGAAGCATCCATTGCCCGTGCAGAACATCTGTTTCATAAAATCACTCATGCAATGCAGAATATCTCCAACGACACCGTAAGAGAAATTTTACAATATTATTATATAGAAGAGCATACCATTGAAGACACCGCAGACCATTTTGCTTTCAGCATCAGCTCCATTTCCCGTTATAAAAAGTCCGGTTTAATTAAAATGACCGAAAGCCTGTTCGGAATTATCATTGATGATAAAGTGCCATCTTTATTACAGGCGAGTATTTCATAATGTCAGGCAAATCAATTATAAAACAAAAAAGCACCCGCTCTTGCGGATGCTTTTTTTCGTTGGCGGAGAGAGAGGGATTCGAACCC
>JAZOQZ010000149.1:0-18505 GCA_045656345.1 Clostridia bacterium | reverse complement strand
TTGCTTGTAGCTATGGGATGCAAAGTTTGTGATAGGGGTGGCAACGGTCTTTCGTTTTGCAAATTTTTTGGTATGACGAATCATATAGGAAATTTCGGAAAGCACCAATCCGCTTTCGCACATAAATCCTTCAAAGTGACTTTTGCCAAGGTCGGATTTTAAGGCATCGTTGATTTCGGTTTCGTATTGTTTCACGGTGGCATACAGTTTTTTTAATTGCTTGATACGGAATGTTACCGGAATGGTAACTCCGCTTTGATAGTAATTTCTCTGTTGCTCCAATAAATTTTTGATTTCTTCACCGGTCATTTTTTCTCGCTCCAATCTGCAATTTTTCGGTAAAAGCTCTCCAGCTGTTTTCGGGTCATCAGCTTCGGCACGGGATAGAGGGGATTTGCTTCTTTTTCAGCGTGTTTGGACAAGGCAAACAGGTCTTCTTCCCGGATGCCCTGTAAGGTTTCGGGAATTCCCATAGAAGCATTCAGGGTTCGGATGGCGTTAATAAATTTTCTGGCACCTGCTTCGCGGGAATCTGTTTTTTGGCAAACGCCTGCATATACTCCCAGTTGATATAACTTTTTATACACGCTTTTTCCGTATGCACTTAACACATAAGGCATAATCACCGTGTTGGCAAGTCCGTGAGGGGTGCCGTACAACCCGCCTAAGGCGTGTGCCAGAGCGTGAATATAGCCAACATAAGATTTGGAGAAGGCAATCCCCGCCTTGTATGCGGCGTGAAGCATATTGTCTTTTGCGGTATGATTTTTGCCGTCGGCGTATGCGGTATGCACATTTTCAAACACCAGTTTTGTGGCTTCCAAGGCAAGACGACGGGTTTCTTTGGTGGTGGAACGACCGATATATGCTTCCACTGCATGAGTTAAGGCATCCATCCCTGTGGTTGCGGTTAAATGAGGAGGCAAAGAATAGGTTAGCTTTGCATCCAACACCGCATAATGGGGAATCAAAGGAAAACTCATAATGGCATATTTGCGGTGTGTTTTGGAATCGGTAATCATAGAAGCCAGCGTGGTTTCGCTACCCGTTCCTGCCGTTGTGGGAATGGCAATGAATGTGGGTAGTTTTCTCCAGGCTTTTAATTTACCACCCAGCTGATTTACGGTTCTTTTGGGATAGGTAACCCGCACCCCCACCGCTTTGGCGCAATCCATTGCCGAGCCGCCACCGATAGCGATGATGGCATTACAGTGATGCTGATAGTACAGACGGAGTGCATCTTCCACATTGTCCACTGTGGGATTAGGAAGGGTTTGATCATAGGTTACATAGGAAAACTGATGGAGTTGTAACACCTTGGTGAGCGGGTTTAACAAACCGTTTTGGATGATTCCCTGATCGGTTACCACCAGAACAGATGTTGCCTTTTCTTCCCGCAAAATGTCACCCAGTTTTTCGCAGGAACTGATGATTTTGGGTTCTCTGTAAGGTAAAAAGGGCAGAGCCAGTCGGAACGCCCCTTGAAATAAACGGCAATATACTGATTTTAAGAAAAACATAGACACCTCTTATTTTAAAAGATTATTCTTCTTCCATCTCAGAGGAGAAAGAATGGTTGTTGATTTATCAACAACCATATTATACCAAATACTTGTTGATTTGTCAACAAAGTTGACAGATTTTAACAGATTTCCTATATAAAAAGGAAAGTTTTTCTTTTGTTTTTTGTCAGGAACTGTTGACAAATCCGAAATAAGGGGGTACAATGAGAAAAGTGATTTGGCAAGGAGGGATATCCAATGAAATCCTATGAAATTATTGTGGAAATTGATGGCAAAATTGACCGCATCGTTGTGGATGCAGAAACGAAAACCGCCGCTAAAAAGCAGATAAAAGAGCTGTATCCTTCTCAAACGGTTGGAGTGATTATGATAAAACAGATTGTGTAAAAAAAGATGAAATAAAAAAGGAACAAATTTTTAAATTTGTTCCTTTTTTTGTTTTTGAATCGGGTTGATGATTTTATTCTTTCGTTTCTTTAGCAGAGTAGTAACCCTTGTAGCCACCTTTTCGGTAGGAATAGCGACCTTTTGTTTTGTTGGTGTTATTTCGGATCACGCCAAGCATTTTGGAGCCGCTTTTGTTGATCAGGTTCACCACGTTCTGAGCATCCTTGTAGTGCACCTTGGCGTTGCTGATTACCATAACCACCCCGTCACCTTGTTTTGCCACCACGGCGGCATCCACAACAAGTCCCAGAGGAGGTGTGTCTACAATGATGTAATCATATTCCGAACGGCAGGTTTTAATCAGCTCTTCAAAATATTTTGAGTTTAAAAGCTCCACGGGATTGGGTGGGTATTTTCCTGCAAACAGAATTCTCATAGAAGAATTCTCTACGGGATATAAGCATTCCTCCAGGGTATTGAGTCCGGTTAGCACCTCGCTTAAGCCGTTGGGCTTGGTCACGGTGGTGTTTCTTCCTGCGATAACAGATTTTCTCATATCCGCATCAATTAAGAGCACCTTTTTCCCCAGCTCTGCAAAGCTTTTTGCCACGTGGAGAGAAACGGTGGATTTTCCTTCGTTTTCGTTGCAGCTGGTGATAACAATCACCTTAACGTCTTTTCCGCAGAATTGCAGATTGGTGCGGAGCACCTTGTAGGCCTCTTCGGTGAAGAAGTCGTTCATTCCGGGCAGGTTTAACTGAATTGTCTTCATTATTGATCCTCCCCTTCATTTTTTGTTAAGATATTGGGATTGATGTAGCCGTAGCCATATCCTTTTTTACGGTATTTATAGCGATATTTCTGCTTGTTTTTCTTATCGTTGTTGGCTTCGGGAATATCCCCTAAGATACTTAGCCCCAGATAGTTTTCAATATCTTCATCGGATTTGATGGTGGCATCCAATAAGAAAATAACTAAAAATACCGAATAGGTTACCACAGCAGCAATCATCCCCACAAACAGAAACAGCAAGGGCTTGGTCTTGTTGCTGGGTTCATAGTTCATATTGCCGTATTCATACAAGCTGATTTGTTCAAATCCCATGGTGGAGTTGATAGCAGAAGCACCCACATCACAGAGGTTATCCACCATACGCTTGGCTTCCTCGGGGGATTCTGCAATCACAGAAACCTCCAGAATACGAGTGTTATCGGGATTTGAGGTGGAGATACGTTTGGAGATTTCTTCATAATCTAAGGAGAGATTTAAGTGTCTCTTTACCTGCTCCACCACAGTGTAGCTCTTCATCAGATAGTCGCAGTCTTTCACCACGTCCAAAGCCAGTGAAAAGTCTGTTGCCACGTCGTCTGCGCTGTTTTGCTCAGGAGCAAGCTGCTTCATATTCTGACGCAGAATATACATCGTTGCCGTGGAACGGTATTCGGGTTCAAAGGTGAGAGTGTTCACCACAAAAAGCCCCACGGTTACCAAGGCACACACAAGCACAATAATCCAAATTTTTTGCACAAAAATGTCCCAAAGGTCCCGAAAGGACACAACTCTGATTTTGGTATTGTTTTCCATTTTACTTCCTTTCTGAGCTATATTTCAGCAGCTCCAATGCGTGATTACAGCAAACGAAATCGGCATAAGAGGAGCCGTGGTGTTTACATAAATACTGATGGCACTTTTTCATTTTTGGGGGTCTGTATGTCAGGTCGTGAGAGTCGGTTGCCACAAAATCGCAAAGACGCTCCGACAGAATTTTCCTGGTTCGTATCTTCGGGAAAAAACCTGCTTCTCCCAAGATGGATTGGGCATTTAATTGCACTAAAACGCCCAACTGTTTCAGCGAAATAACCTGCTTTTTGGAAAGGCGGTACCGTTCGGTGTGGGCAAGGATGGGAATATATCCTGCCGAGAGCAGATTTTTTAAACCGTCTGAAATCTCCCGGTATGATGCACGGTGGGAAAAGTCCACCAGCACATAACGGCTGTTGTCTAAGGTTTGGCAAAGTCCCTCGTGCAGCCAGGATACACAGTCCTTGCTGTAATGAAGTTCATTTCCCAAAAGCAACGTTAAATCCGGATATTTTTTTTGGGTATAGTCACTGAGAATTTTGAATGCTTCCGTTTTTTTGGGAGCATTGTTGCCGTAAAAGCCCGGGTGAAAATGAGGTGTGGCAAACAAGTACCGTGTGCCTTCCTCATAAATGGCATCCACGAGAGAAAACATTTCTTCCCGGGTTTTGGGGCCGTCGTCAGTATGAAACAGAATATGCGAGTGAATATCGGAGAAAACCATGGGGAAATCCCCTCCTCGTTAAGTTTGCCCCACGGGAGATAGTTCTCCCGTGGGACTTTTGATTTGAAAATTTTGATGTTGTTTTATTTGGAAATTACTGCAGGAGCAGTCATCACAGGAGTTAAAGCACCGGTGGAATTCCAAACATAGATTTTGATAGTTTCGTTTGCACCAACTGCCATAGCAGGAGTGGTGTAGGTGGTGTTTGCACCTTGGGTGGTGGTCACTTGGGCATCGATAAATTCCATTTTCACGATTTTGTTGGTTGCCTTATCGTAGTGAGCAGCCATTACGGTAACGGTGCCGGTTTCTTTACCGGTAAAGGTTACTTTTGCGTGCAGATTGTTAACGCCGTTTAAAGAGGAAACCATCTGTTTTGCATCGGAATCGTAGAACCAGGTGCCTTTGGGCATTACCATTTTACAGGTCTCTGCGTCAAATTCATAGGTACCTGCCGGAATCAGACCGTTGGTTTTGTCTGCACCGATGGTACGACCATAGGTGCTTAACTGTCCGTTTGTACGAACAAAGTAGAAGTCACCTTTCCATTCTACTACTCCGGCATCATATTGCTGTTGACCGTTGATATAGTAGCATAAGTTTCCGTAGTTATCGTAATCAACGCCGTTTTTCAGAATCATCTTAGCGTCTTCGCCGAATTGGTAGTCACCTTCGGGGAGTAAGCCGTTGGCTTTTTCTTCGGAGATTGTGGTAGCCCAAGTTATCAGACGGCCGTTTAAACGAACATAGTAGAAGTTGTCGTTCCACTGAACCAAACCGGTGTCATACTGAACTTCGCCGTCGATTGCGTAATAGTAGTAGCCATCTACCATAAATACGCCGTCAATATCACGAACATATTTACCGTCTTCGGTAAATTCATATGCCATATCGTCATTAATTACATTGCCGGTTAAAGCAATACCGCGATAGTCAAACAGATATTTTTCGCCTTCGATTTCAGCCCAAGCCTGTTTGTAATATCTGTGGCAATAGTAGAACATTTTGCCATCGTCTGTATATTTCCAACCGCCTAAGGATAAACCTTTATCATCTGCAAAGCGATAGTCAACACCGTTCATGGTAACGGTGCCTTTTGCTGCATAGCCGTTGGAGTAGAAGTAGTGCCAGCCGTCGGATAAGTTCACCCATCCGTACACTGCCTGGCCTTCTAAGTAATATTTCCAGCCGTTTGCATCCTGAATCCAACCGTTCGCGGTGGAACCGGTTTCGCCACAGTTGGAGCACACATTCTGACCGCCCACAACAGTGTAGCTATGGCCGGTTGCATCAATGGTTTCGCCCCAGGTGATGATGGAGTTACAGTCATTACAGAAGGTTCTGCCGGTGTAACCGTTTTCGGTACAGGTTGCAGCCTTGTCTTCCATAGCCACTTCGTTGTGAACGTGCCAGCCTTCTTTTTCGAAGGTGGAGGTCAGACGGGTGGAGTTGTATTCGGTGGAAGTGGTCAGAAGTTCGGAAGCGAAGGTTGCTTCGTTACCGTCGGAGCAAGTCAGATGACCCATCTGAACGCCGGTGATTACGGAAACCAAACGATACATTTTGAAGTCTTCGCTGCCGGTGGTGTTGATAAATTCAGGAATCCATACTCTGATGGGCAAGGAAGCCAACACAGCTTCGCCGCTATCAGCAGTGGTTTTTTCACGGGTAATGGTGATGGTTGCATCGTTGGTTTCGGGGTCGATGGTATATTCTGCGGAGAAACCGTTTGCCAATACCATGTGGTCTAATTCCCAATCGTTGTTGTTATCCAATTCCAAAGTGGTGGTAACAACATCCACATTTTCGATGTTGTCAGAAACTAAGTTCATCCATACTAAGGAACCAATGCCAACGTTTTCTAAGGTTTCATCTGCTTTTACGTAGCGGATGGTGTCTAAGGTGTTTTCGCTGTTCTCGATGGTTAAGGTTCTTTCCTGATAAGAGGTGTTGCCGTTGTTATCGGAAATTTCCACACGAACGGTATGCACACCGTTTGCTAAGGTTACGTTATTGGATGCAATGTAACCTGCGGAAGAACAGGTGGAGGGAATTTCCACGCCGTCTACATAAACTTTTGCAGAGGTGGTATCTAAACCGGTGTAGTTGGTTTTATCCATAGCATCTTTTGCATTTGCTACGAAGGAAACCACGTTTTCGGTCAGGGTCTGACCATTGATTTCGATGGGGGTATCAGTCATAGAGTGACCTACCTGCACATTGGAAATGATGGGTGCATCGAAATCTTCCACAGCAGAGGAGTAGTTTATGGTAATATCGTCGATGTAATAAGTAACGTCTGCATAGTAGTTGGGGCGTTCGTTATGTACGTAGCCGTCTGCAGTGTTGTTGGTATCACTTCTGTAGAGACGAACTTCGTTTAATTTGGTTACGTTTGCACCGATTGAGCTAACCGGAACAGTGAAATACTGCCAGCCGGTACCGTATTTAAATTCGTGACCTAACACAACCGGAATTGCAGAACCAAAGTCCCATTCATAACCGTGAGAGCCTTCGGGAATGTACATCCAGAAGCTTACGGAAACTGCGTCGGTTAAATCCAGGTTCCAACCCTGTAATTTACTCTGACACCAGTTCATACAGGTGATGGAATTGGAGGTGGATTTGTATTTAAATGCGTAGTTACCGTTTCTTACCTTACCGTCTTCTTTGGTACAAACGCTCAGTTCATCGTTGAAGAAATATTTATCGGGAGTGTAAACGCCTTTATAGGCCAAAGTCCAGTTTGCAATTGCTTCGGGACCTTCTTCAAAGTCGTAAACGATTTCGGAGCCTTTACCCAGCATTAAGCCTGCGGATGCAGTAACAGCGGTGTTATGAACCAAAGTAGCGGTAACGGTACCGGAGGTTACTTCGGATTCCTTGGGAGCAGTAAATTTGATACCGTCGATGGTACCTAAAGCATTGTCAGATAAGGTGAAGGTTAAGTCATCGGGCTTTAAGGTTACATCAGCGTAGCCGTATTTTGCGGTAACGTCTAAGGTAACGGATTTGCCGAAGGGAGCTGTGATATTTGCCATTACAAAGGAAATAGATTCGGGAATCACCACGTTTACGGTGCCTTCGCCAACCACATTGCCGTTGTAAACTGCCTGAATCACTGCTTCGCCAACCTTACCGTTGGAGATGAATTTACCGTTTTCCACAGTACCCATAGAAGCGTCTTTCAACTGCCAGGTTACGTCAGCAGGAACCTCTGCGGGACCGCCGGCAGAGTCAGCACCGGTAGCGGTGAAGGACACGGTGGAGCCGGGAGTTACATAAGAATCAGATGTTTCTAAGGATAAATGGTCAAATTTACCGTCTCTGGTTGCTTTTGAGATAACTAAGATACCGGAGAGGGTGGAACGTTCAGACCCGTCGGAGGGGCTGGATTTCATAGTTAAAGCGTTGGTACCTTCTCTTTCAGATAAGAAAGTGGAGGAACCGCCACCGTCACAGTTAATCGCATCTACACAGCCTAAAGCAATCATGGTTTCTGCCATTTCGTGATTGGTGAACCCTGCAGAGTAGGGAGCCTGACGGCCATCGTTCATCATGAGGATCAGTTTACCGTCTGCTTTGATACCAATTACGGAACGGGGGGCACGGTCGCTCTTATGGTCTTCGGTAGGATGCAGGTTTACACCATCTCTTACCAGATAGTTAAAGCAAACGGTCTGCGCCATCCATTCGTCACCGGTTAAGGGTGCGTTTTTATCGCGGAGTTCCGCTTTTCCGTCTTTGGTGATAGCCAGATAACCGCCGCCGGGATGACCGGTGCCACAGGTATCACAGGAGGCTCTGTTATCACACAGAACTTTGCCGTTGTAAATTAACAGACCGTAGGGATGGGTAAAGCTCCAGCTTAAGCTACAGTTCATACCGCCCACAACATTTAAACCCAGATTTTTTTCCACGTGGGCTGCCTGTTCGGTCATTGTCTGAATACCCCAGTTATCGGTATCTGTGTAGTCCACCGTTTCTGAAATGTTTTTGCTGGTGGGCATCACAGAAATGTTGGGGTTGGTTAAATCCACTTCAATCGCGTGGATTACATTTCGGTTGTTGCCGGTTTCATCGTTGATGATGATTTCAGATTCCACAGCACCGGGTGCTAAGTTGTAGTCTGTTTTTGAAATCAGCTTGTAGTAATTACAATTGGTGGTGTCCAAATTGTAATCCACTGCTGCAAAAGCAGAGACCGGGAGCATGCAGAACACTAATGCCAGTGCTAATACACTTTGAAAAACTTTTTTCATGTTTTTCGTCTCCTTTTTTAATATGTATATATTTATTATTTTTTACGAAAGAAAGAAAGTGCTGTTTTCGGAAGTTCGGGATAAAAGACTAAGGTGACTGTGATAAAAACGGTTAAATAGCACCCCATTCCGAGAAGCATCCGGGGAACAAAAGACACCGTTCCCAAAAATGCCAGGGTAATTGCCAGCACATAGCAGAATTCTTTTAAGTAAGAAAGATTCAGCAGCTTCTTTAGGTGATTGCCTTCCAAAACAAACCAGACAGCCATTGTTATCAGGGAAGCATAAGAGATTGCTTCGGGAGTGCGGAATAATATCTGTGCCAAATAGTTTGTTATAAAGCCAAGAGCTAAAATGAGTAAGCTGTTTTTGAAAAATTTGAAATTTTCATTTAAAATTTTCACAAATGTGAACATCACCACTGAAATGGCGCCTGTGTATAAAATACAGGGAAGGATAATTTTTAAGTAGACCACCGAACCGGTGTATTCGGGCAGAAACCATCCGATAAACCATACCAAAGGATAGTATAGCACTAAGGACGCTCCAATAATAGCGCAAACACCTGATAAGATGGTGTTGTAGTTCTTTTGGATGGCTTCTTTACCGGATTTTTTCAGCATGGGGAACATAACAATGGCGATGGAAGAAACCATCGTGGAAATCAAGGTAACCAGATTGTATGAAAATGCATACATTGCATAGGTTTCAATGGGATACAGCGTGCTTACAAACTGGCGGTCTAACATATGAATCAGATGAGATACCTGATAGGCAACCGTGAGCACGATTCCGGTTTTAAAAAGGTCAAACAGTGCTTGCTTTTCATAAGAAAAGGGGTGTCTTTTTCCAAAGGTAATGTTGCTGTATATAAGTAGATACCAAAAGAGCATCAAGCAGTCTGCCATTACTAAGAATATCAGATAAAAGCGGTAGGAAATTTGCAAGTGAAGGGCGGTGTGCAGCACAAACAGTATCAATACAAAAACTGTTTTAAAAACGGACAGGCTCAGGTTTTTTAAGGCATATTCCCGAAACCGCTTGGTTGCCTGCGACAAAAACTGATAGTATGAGGTCAGGTTAATGGCAACAAGATCGATTCCCAGCATCAGCAGAATGAAGCGATAGTCCGAATCTGTTATAAGCAGTCCGCCAAGGCACACAGCTGCTCCGAGGATGAGCTGGGAGGCAATATAAAAGCGGGAATAGGTTCGCATTTGCTGCTCTTGCAGGCTTTCATAGTCACTGCCCGCAAACCGAAGCAGAACCCCATCCACAAAACCAAAATGAAGCAGAGAAGTGTAGCCCAGATATAGCGTAAAAATACGGAATAATCCGTAGCTGTTCACATTTAAAATCTTGGGAAGAAGAATACTTGTTACAATGCTTGCCACCAAGGAAATCCCTTGAGAAAAGGCAACATGCACGATATTTTTTAAAACGTTAGTGTTCTTCGACATTTTTTTTGAAAACCTCAATATTATGATTGGATTTTTGTTGATCGGGAGGGAGTTCTTGTCTCCATTCTCCATATAAGTTGGTGAGATATTGGTCATATCCTACGGGAGCAGGATATGTTTTTCCTTGGAAACTCACATCCACGGTGCTTAAAAACACTTCAGACGGCAAAATTTCACCCTTTCCGTGACAGCACCAGACAACGCAACCTACATAGGTATCGGGATATTTTTTTGAGATTTCTGCACTGTGGCACAGCTTCTTTTGAAGGAGCTTCCAGCCAAAGGCTTTTCCAACAATGTGGATTCCCCACAGAACGAAGCGTTTGATTCCTTTTTTCTCGGTTTGAAAAGAAGGTGCATTGGCGCAAATTAAAAAGCGTTTTAAAAGCTCTGCACGAAAGGCCTGGAGCTTTGCTCTCCACTTTTTTGGGTGCCAGCGGTCGATGGGGAAAATATCTAAGGAAATACCGAGTACTTCACCAAATTCATAGTCTCCTTCAATGAGCAGGGTATCAGGATCAGATAGTTTGGCATATGGCATCCGCCAGGTTTTTGAGGTCTTTATGGAGAGCAGACGATATTTATCTGCATCATTTTTATTTTTATATAAGGTTAAAAATTTATCGTAATCTTCTCTGGGCATCATCACGTCGCAATCGTCATCCCAGGGAACAAAATGCTGATATTTCACAGCGCCGATTAAGGTACCGTTGGATAAAAAGAAGGTGAGATGATGTTCTTTGCAAAAAGCGGCAAAGTGTTCAAGCACAGCAGCCAGATGAGATTGGATTGTTAAAATGTCGGTAATTTTTTGCAAGAGCTCACTTCCTTTTTAGGGTTATTTCAGCAACAGTCTGCTGATCCAAAATAATTGATGCCGTTGCAGAAAATGCTTGAAACACATTTTTCTGCCTTTTTCATCTTTTTTATCGAACTTTGCATATTTGACAGCTTTTTGGATGTAGTCAGGGGCGGTAATTTGTTTCCACTGTTTTTTGAAGTGTTTCATATTACAGCCTGAGCGGAATAAAAATCGTGCAGCTGTATCTAATTGGGCAACTACGAAACGTTCAAATTGCTCGCTGATACAGGGATGAAGCGGAACAATCACTTCCCGATAATATTGAAGCAGAGTAGCAAACCTCTGAAATGCTAAGGGATCTTTCTTATGGGAGACAGAGTCTGTTCTTATGTAGTATAAATAATTCACATCGGAAATGACGCTGACACTTTTTGCCAACAAAACTGAGTGTACAAAAGCAAGCCCGTCTTCTCCCATTAAGATGTTGGTAGGAATCTGCAACTGACAGGCTGCAATCAATTCCCGTCGGAATACTTTTCCGCTTAAGGATTTCGGGAAGGTAAAATTCCCGTTGGGAGACATCAGAAGTGTGGGCAGGATGAGGTTTTTGGGATCCTGCAAATGATAGTGCCCATCTTTTACTAAATTATGAAACCGGTTGGTTCCTCTGGGCGTATATCGGAAAATTCCAAAAACGACAAGGTCGGAGGAATCCCTTTGAAATGCATCTCTGCATTTTTTCAGCACATCAGGTTCCAATCCGTCATCGCTGTCCAAAAATAAGACATAGGAACCGATAGCATTTTTAAGGCCCGTGTTTCTGGCACCGGTGTGGCCTTTGTTTTCCTGATGAAACACTTTGATACGAGAATCTTGTTGCGATAATTTTTGTATGATGGATAAGGTGTTATCAGAAGATCCGTCATCCACAACCAACAGTTCAAAATCAGATTCGGTCTGAGAGAGCACACTGCAGATGCATTCCTCTATGAATTGCTCACTGTTGTAAGCAGGCACAATAACGGAAAACAAAGGGGTGCTTACCATAAATCGTTTCTCCTTTAACCAAACTCAAAAAATTTCAAGGCACTTAAAGACCCTCTGGTTCCGCCCACAAATAACAGAGCCAGACTTACCAACAGCACAACACATTGCAGAGAAACCATTTTGTATCTCCTGGTGGTTTTTCCGATGGTTGTTTGTTCTGCATTTTCCAGAATAATCATCAAAGCCGGTGTCAAAAGAATGGGAACCACGTGTCCGATGCAGCGATAAAAAATAGAAAAGTCATAGCAACAGATGGCAGCAAACAAGCATCCGATTTTTGAGGCAGTGTAATAGCTGTTGAGCTCCAAATATTGCTTTTTCAGGGGTTGAAACTTTATTGCCAGAAAGAAAAAGAACAGAAAATAAATTCCACCCATCAAATATTCCCAAACATCGTAATATCCGGAGTCGGTTAAATAAACTGCGGATTTTTCAAACACACTTTCCAGCTTATAGCGGAACAGCACAATCGCCACAAGGAACATTCCTGCAATGCCCAGCAGAATAAACAGCTTTTTGACGAGGGATTTTCTTTTGTCAAAAATGGAAGAAATAATCCTGATTGTCAGTACAATCAGCGCCATATCGTGCATAAAAACAGCAATGATATATAAGGGAATATGCAAAAAGAAATTTTTCTTTTTTTCCACCGTTTCCCGATAGAAGCAGAAAAAAATCAGAGAAAGCGCCAGCATCATACGAATACCGCCGATGACGGAAATGTAGATAGACCCACTCATCAGAAAGAAGACTGCAATGGCAAAATTTTGTCGCGAAATCTGAAATCTTTCCCGTGATTTTTCCAACGTGTAGAATATCAGAGAATATGAGCAGATGGCTGAAAATAAAGGCAGAAGCTCCACAACTCCCGTTTTCCCAATGAGCCAGAATAAAATTCGGGAAGAGGGAACCGAGGAGGTTGCCACCAGTGTATTGTAAAAATCAGAGAAGTTGAAGGTGGCGTACCATTCCATAGCCTCATAGATACGGTACAGGTCTGCAGTGATATAGGGATGATAAAAGAAGCCCATGCCCCCCAACAGCAACAGATACAGCCGGAGAATGTTTTTGCACTTGATATTGGAGAAAGCAATCAGCAAACATACCATAATCAAAATATAGCTGTAAATACTGACGCCAATCAGTCGCTCAACAAGAAACATAGGGGTATCCTTTCATCAGTTTGAAATTTATGTGAGAAGTGTGCGGTAGGTGGCAACGGTTTGTTGTGCCACTGTTTTTTCTTCGTAGTTTTTTTGGATGAAAGCTCTTGCGTTCTCTGAAAGCTTGGAATACTCTTCTTTGGAGTGAATCGCTTTTTCAATAGCAAGTGCAATATTCTCCCGGGAAGTTTTGCACCCGAATCCGCAGTCTGCAGCGGCTACGGCTTTTGCAAAGCCTGTTCCTTCGGTTACAATCACGGGCAGGCCGTGTGCCATAGCTTCTAAAAGTCCCATGGGCATTCCTTCGGAACGGGAGGTCTGAATAAAATAGTGAGAAGCGTAAAAGGCGTTTTCCTTATCCTCACCCCAAACCTCACCCGCAAGCGTAACCAAATCGGAGATATCATAGCGGGCTATCATTTTTTGGAGTTCTTCCCGTGAGGCATCATCGTTGGGACCGTGGATGGTTAAGGTGGTGCCGGTTTTTCGCATCAAATCCTTTTGGAGATTCACGGCACCAAGCATCAAATCAAAGCCTTTGATGTGCCATTCCAAACGGCCGATATAAAGGAGCTTCGTTGAATCGGAGTGTGAAGCAGATTTCTTTTCTTCGGGGAGGCTAATGCCGTTTGGCAATACCAAAGAGGGATAGGAAAATGCCGACTGCTCCTGCTCCCGACGGGATAAATACTGAATGGAAACAGCTTTTTTTAAGAATTTTCGGAATAACAACAGGTTTGCTGTCCATTTTTTTAAAAATTTCTTTCTTTGTGCCGTTTTGGTGAGGCACCCGTGAGGAATCACAAGGTAGGGGATTTTTTCTTTCTTAAAATAAGCAGAAAGCTTTAAAAAGGCAGGGCGATATACCTCGTGAAAAACAACCAGGTCCGGTTTTTGAAAGGAGACCGGTATTTTTTTCATAAAAAAATCATCTAAGGAGAAAGTGGGCACAGAACCGATTGGTTCTCCCGTTAAGTTTAAGATGCCCACATGGGCAAATTCCTTCTGGGCATTCACCATCTTCGGAACTGCAATATTCACGCCACCCACCGTGGCAGCTTCAATATGGGCAATATGTAGGATGACCATAGGAATTCTCCTTGGATTAAATGTTTTGTTCTTTGTTGTGTGAGGTTCTCATCAGTTTGGAAAACAGCTTCCCTCTGAGATTGTGGGGTAGCAACACTGTTGCACCAAAGCGGATTACAATATTCCTAAGGTACTGCCACAGAGAAATCATCCTCTTTTTCAGAAGCAGATTTTCCATTTTTACGGTGTTTTTGAAATAACCCCATCCGTCACGCCGTTTTAACATTTGGGCATCTGCCCGCACAAAACAGCAGGTATCGGAAATGTTATGAAGTAAATAGCCCAGGGAGAGCATATTGGTCCAGAGGTGATAATCCTCAAAGCCGGGATGATGGGGGTAATTTCCCGCCTGTAATACATGCTCTTTTCGAAACACGGCAGTAACGTGGTTGACGGGATTGGAAAACTTCAGCTTTTGTAAAATTTCTTCCTGCTGCTCCGGAACCAGCCGATAGCGGGTAATATGCTGGGGAGTTTCTTCAAATTCGGCAATCTGACCGCCAACCAGGCTAATTTCGGGATGCTCCTTTAAAAAACGAAGCTGTTTTTCCATTCGGTCAGAAACGGCGATATCATCGGTGTCCATACGGGCAACCAATTCTTCCCTGCAATAGGGAAGTCCTTCTTTTAAGGCAAGTCCCAACCCTTTGTTTTCTTCTAAGCGGATGATTTGGAATAATTCGGGTGCCTGATGTTTAAAATCCTCTGCTACCCGGTCTAATTCCTCGGTTAAAGAACCGTCGCACACGATTACGAAGTCGGAAGGGGGCACAGTCTGATTGAGCATACTTTCCACAGCAGCCCGAAGATATTCCGGCTGTTCCTTCCGATAAACCGACATCAGCACCGAATAGTTCACTATTTCACTCCCTCATGTTTGAAGATGACCCGAATGGTTTTTAGAATGATTTTAAAATCAAGCCAAAGGCTTCGATTTTCGATATATTTCATATCGAACACGATTTTTTCTTCCGGCAGCAGATCGTAGCCACCGTTTACCTGGGCAAGTCCGGTGAGACCGGGCTTAACTGCCAGACGATTGGAAAAACCATGTATGTATGTTTCAAATTCGTCATAGAAGCACTGGCGTTCCGGACGGGGACCCACCACGCTCATATGCCCTAATAAAATGTTCCACATCTGAGGCAACTCATCCAACCGGCACTTGCGGAGCTTTTTGCCAAGCTTGGTGCAACGGGGATCATCAGTGTCTGCCCAGACGGGAACGCCTTGCTCAGCGTTGTCTATCATGGTGCGGAATTTAAGCATCTGGAAAGTTTTTCCGTTTTTGCCCACACGCTCCTGAATAAAGAGTGCATTTCCAGGAGATTCCAGCTTGATTCTCAGTGCAATAATCAGCATCACAGGCAGCGTTATGATACCAAACGTTAAAGCGAACAGAATGTCGAAAAGCCGCTTTACAGCACAAAAACCAAACCCTCCTGCGGGTTTGGTTTTTGCAATGTGAAATACTTTTTTCGATTGTGTGTCTAAACTAACAAAAGTGGGTGTGCGTTCATTAATTGCATTCATGATGATGCACTGTCCTTATTCATTATTAAAAAGTGTTCCTGTAGCCGACCGTTTTGGTCGGCTACAGAGGAACTGAAAATTATTGTTCTAAGGATTTCCAGTCAAAATATTCTTTCATATTGGGCCAGCTTTCGTAAACGGAGTCTTCGTTTCTGTCATAATCGTGGCCGTTGGTAGCTTCAATGATTGCTAAGTGATACCAGGAATCCTGCGGATTATCGGGCCAGATTACAGCGTCATCGTGAGCGCCTTCGTGATGCAGGAAGCGGTTTAACATTCTGTTGGCGATGGTTACCACTTCTGCACGGGTGATGCTCTGGTCGGGACGGAAGGTGCCGTCTTCGTAACCGGTAATCCATCCTTTTGCCACAGCGTTGGCAATGCTGGTTTCTGCCCAGTGACCGGAGATATCGGTGAAGTTGTGAGTGGGGTTTTCAATCACCGCATCCAATCTGGAAGCAATTGCAGCAAATTCTGCTCTGGTGATAGATGCACCGGGACGGAAGGTTCCGTCTTCATAGCCGTTTAAGAAGCCACCGTTTACTAAGGTGGAGATTGCAGTGTTGGACCAACGTTCCAAATCCACGTCGCTGAATTCGTTGAATTTATGCATCAATTCAGTTCTCACTTCTTCTTTTAAGAGACGGAAGAAAATGGTTGCCACTTCTTCACGGGTGATGGGGCTTTCAGGCTTCACGTTTCCGTCGGGATAACCGATAATGTATGCAAAATGGTCAACATCGTTTAACTTGCTTGCACTTTTATTTCTTATAAAAGCACCATACAGATTTACGTTTTCGTTCAACACAAATTCAGCAGTCACTTTGTTGGTCAGTGCACTGTCGGTATACCAGCCGTTGAAGGAGTAGCCATCCTGATAGGGGATGGGTAAGTCGCTTAAGGAAACGGTTGCACCTGCAGTTGCAATTACGGGATTGTAATCGGAGGGGTTTCCGTCAACAAAGAAGGTTACTGTGTAGCTGTTGCCGGGAGCAGCGGTAGGAGCCGGAGTGCTGGTGGGAGCCGGACGATTGCCCTTTTCGGCAACGGTTGCGGTTGCATTTGCATATTCGGGATTGGTCTGGTAGGTAATGGTCAGGTCGGTGGTTGCACCTGTTGCCACGGTGGTACCGCTTAACTTGCCCTGCACGGTATGAGAGCCCAGAGTGGTGGTGCCAACGTTGGGCAGAGTCAGGGTGAAGTCTGCTAAGTATGTGTTGATATGGGCAAACAGGTCGCTTGCCAACACATAACCGGGACGTCCTGCAGCAGCAGTACCCACAATAGAGAAGGTAACTGCCAGGGTGTTGGTATCAGTGCCGTTGGTCACGGTACGGGTATCGTTACCGAAAATCAGTTTTGCATTATCGTCAAAACCAATCATCTGGTTGTTTACTAAAAACTCTGCGGGAATGGTTACGGTGTTGGGGTACACGATTTCTGCAGTGAAGGTACCGGTTACCTGCATTGCCTGCAATTCAGCATTCAACGCGTCAATACGGTCGGAAGGCCCTGCATAGTTCAAAATGGAAACCCAGTTGTTGTAGTAATCATTGAATTTTGCACGCACGCCTTCCATGCTGAGAACACATCTGAAATCAAAAGCCGGGAAAGCTTCTGCGCCGGTTTTGAATACAGAAACAGTGTTTGCGGTTTCGGCGGTTACAGGGGTTCCTGCGGTGGTTACCTGCAGATTTGCGGTAAGGTCAACATTGTCTGTGTAGCTTGCAGCGAAAGCGGTCATTCCCAATTGGAACAACAGCACAACGGCTAACAGTACACTGGAAAATTTCTTCATCATAGAGAAAGACTCCTTTATCTGTTTTGTTTATAATTTGCGGGGGGACTATTGGGGATAGTATTCTTCAATCAGCATCGCCCGTTTTACATTTTTTTCTTCCTGATAGAGGGTGCGGATTTCATCCGCCAGCGAAGTGCTTTGCCCTGTGGCTTTGAGGGATGTTTCCAGCTCAGCCAGCAACACAGCCATTTCGGCATCGCATTCTGCTTCCAGAGCTTCTCCCCATGCCATACACTTTTGTGCCATCTGAAACCGTGCGGTTAAGGTCTGCTCGGATTTTGGCTTGGCACGCCACTCGTTTTTACCTCGGCGAATCACCTGCTCCAGCCCGGTGAGATATTTGGATTTTAACACATAAAACTGCTCAATCAAAACGTCCACATCGGTATATTGTATGGGAGCTTCTTCTGCTGGTGCTTTGGTGGGAACGGGAGCGGCTTGTGTGGGATGCTCGTTTTCTTCCGAAGATGTAATGCCGGAACGCTTTCTGGCTTCTTCAAATATCTGAGCTGTTTGTTCGGGAGTTAACTCTCCGCCCTTTAATTTGCGGTGATCCCGTTCGTTTAAAATTTCCATATGGGAGTCCGGTAAATCCAGCACGGTGTTGTGGAATTTTTCGGTCAACTCCTGCTGCTTCTGCTCCAGCCCTTCTGCTCCATACTCGTTTACCATTTTCATTGCATCAAAGGTTTTTTGGTTGTGTTGATACAGATGGAACGCGCCAACCGTTGCAACACCGATGAGAACCAGCAAAAGGATGATAATGAGACACCATATTTTTTTGTTTTTTTCGGTTGCTTTTTTCAAATGGGAAAACCCCTTTATAGTATGTTTTTCCGATGCATTATCTGATTACATGACAAAAAAGTGAGTATGTTTTTCCTATACATATATATTATAGCACTCGAGTTTACAAAAGTCAATTGATTTTGGGAAAATTTGTTTTTTCGCTGGAAAAATGATCTTATTGCCTGTGCCATATCAAAAATTAACAAAAAGGACAATGGAAATATCCATTGTCCTTTTTAGCGTTTTATCACTTTTTTTGCACACACTGGTGTGGTATCACCAACCCCTTCGTTTTTGACACATCTTTTTAATTTAGTTGATAATTAATTACTCTTTTTTGTAAA
>JAZOQZ010000148.1:0-19117 GCA_045656345.1 Clostridia bacterium | reverse complement strand
GTTTTTGTAATGCTCCTGAGTTTTGGGCGGCATCGAATTTATCAGAAGGGTTGCAAAACTCTTCCATGTGTGACCTTCCGGCTTTGTGATCTTCCGATATCCATTCACATTGCCTGATTCGTTTATGTACATTGCGCCGCTGTTTGCACCGTTCACCCGTGCGACAACCCTTGCCCATGTTTCAGGTTCAATCAGATGGAACAGCCACAGCCCACGCCGCTGGTCATCACCGTAAGGCTGGCAGATTCGCATTTGGTGAATCGTAAGCCCCGCAAGATGCATATAGTCATAAAGTTCGTTGTATGGCTTGTCAGGGTTCTTGCCCTGGTAAATCCAATCATCTTCCGTGCGCCAATCATAAATAGGGTAGATGTTGAAGGTGTGTTCCGTTACCTTCGTTGTCCACATTTTCCCATCCTTCGGGGTTTTGTAGCGGTTCGCAATCGTGCGGTATCTGTTCAAGCTTTCATCTGAGCGGATGCCGACACAGCAAGCACAACTTTTACCCTGTGAATACCACTCGCCGAACAGCGGCACAAACTCTTCAAATTCCATGCCATCTTCAAAGAAGGGGAAGAAGTTCAAGTCCTTGATGCAGTCTTTGGGCATCGGCCTGACCCAATCTTTTTCCCGGTCTGCATCCCAGCACTTCCAGAATGGTTCGTACACAGAAACCGCATTCCGCAGATGAAGTGGCAGGCATACCCAAAACCATTCTGAATGATTCTTGTACAGTTCCCGGCATCGTTCAGCGTGGTCAATGGTCTTTTTGTACTGTCCTTCAAGATCAATCAACAGAACGCCGACTTTGCGCCCACGCCTGATTGCTTCATCCATAACCATGTGAAGCATACAAGTGGAATCCTTACCAGCGGAAAAGCTGACATACACCCGTTCAAAGGTGTCGAATGTCCATGCAATCCGCTGTTGTGCCGCTTCAAAAACATTCATGTCCAGCAATGTTTTCAAAACATATTCCCCCAATCGTTAAACATCATTTGCGGTAGTTCTTCATGTTCTCTTTCACGCAACCATTTCTTGATAATGCTTGCTGCAATGCGGTTCGCTTCCGACCTTTGGGATTCCGTCATAATGCCCCATGCTTCACGGGTTTCATCTTCGTGAATCCCGGCGTAACAACTGCAAGCGGCTTGACCAAGCCATGCTTTGCGGTTTATTTCCACATTGGAAAGGTTGTATTCCGTTGCAATCCGCCACTGTGAAACAACCATTTCCATTGCTTTTCGGCAAAGGGAAGGCGTTCCCAAAATGTCAGCGGCTTTCTTTACCCGCTCTTTTCTGCCTTCTTTGCTTTCGGCATACATGCCAGCGTGAAAATCTTCCCATCTGTTGTAGTGGTGAAAAATCCGTTCCATATCAAAACTCCGTGATATCTTCCGTCATATCTACTTCCCATGCCTGTGAAAACTCCTTGTCTGCAAACATTTCCGCAAGTCCTGTGATCTGAGAAAGTCTCAACACTTCATCCGCATCCATGCCCAATTCCTTTGCAATCTTCTTATCGCTCCAATTGCGGCGTTTCAGTTCAATCACGATTTCGGACATTGCTTCCACTTTGTGTTTACCTCTTGCCCGGTTATGCCGGATCGTGGAAGCGATTCTGTCGCCCTTGTCTTCACGGTCATTGTTGATGACAACCACGGGCAAATATCCGTGAATTCGTTCCCGGATATCGGCATATTCCTTGCCGACCCGGTTTCTGTGGAAACCGTCAACAACTTCATAGATTTCATCGTGATACCAGACAACAATGGGTTGCGTGTAGCCATCTTCCTGGATGGATGTGTGAAGCAGTTCCATTTCAGGTGGTGCAACGGCGTTGGGGTTGTAGTCGTTGGCAATGACCTTATCAGCCTTCACCCACTGGACACATTCAACGGGGTTTGCGCTAAAGGGGCTGATCTTTTTTAAGAATCCTTTGATTTCGTTGATTGCAAGCACCTTTTCTTCAAAAGGAAGGGCATCAACTGCCTGCAAAGCTTCCTTCAAAACTGAATGCATTGGTTATTCTCCTTTCTGGCACTTGGGCGGTTTCGGCAGCGGTTGCCAATAATCCGGGATGTGGTATGTTGCTTCCGCTCTGGCAGTCAACCACACTTCTTCCGTTCTGCCTTTCCTCACTTGCCGTGCATATACCATCGGGCGGCTTTTCTTGTCACCCTCATTGCATGCAAGTACGAAGATGTTGCACACAGGCACATCAGGAAGGCTGGGCCGCCGCTCCCGTACACTGATCCATGAATCCTTCATATTTAGTTCCTTTAAAATTTCATGTATTTTTTAACGATGTTATGTACCATTTCCAGTTCTTCAAAGGTCATCTTCCCTGTAACATGTCTATGGTAGTAAAGGGCAGTTACAATCTGTTCTTCCATCTTGCGCCGCTTGAAATCTTGCTGAATATCTTCTTTGGAAAGAAAAAGCTTGTATTCAACACAATAGTTTGTGACTTCCCGAAAATCGTTGGTGATATCAAACTTGATATTGCCGTGTTCAACCGTTATGTATTTCCGTCCGACTGAAACAACCTTCGTTTCACGAATCTGCTTTTCAATCCTCAGATATTCCCACTTCATCATCCGCACCGGAAGCAGATACACCGTTTGACCCGGCTTGAAGTCCTCTTTCTTCATGCGCCGCCACCAACCTTCGGCGGTTCAGCCATTGGTGACCAATACGGCACTTCATCCATCGTGTATACTTCGCCACGCATCGAAAGCCAAATTCCATCCGGGGTCAGATAGCCTTCGTGAACCGTGGGAAGCGGTTCGTCACCCGGCGTATGCATCTGAACGGATATAAACATTCCAGGCGGTTCATCTGCCGTTCTGATCCACCCACCACTGGAAACCCTTGGCTGCATGTTGATCAGATTCACAAAGCCTTCCTTCATCTTGTTTGCGAACTCCTGAAAGGTGTTGCAGATAGCTTGCGGGGAATGGCTGTTCAACGTTACTGTGAAATCCATTCCGTCATCGTGGTTCAGTGCTTCAATCAGTTTCTTTTCGTCAATCATCAAAGTTCCTCCCTTGCATATTCCCGGAACGTCTTCTCTTTTATTGCTCTGAAGTCGCTGACGGGCTTGTGCGCCGCTAATTCCGGGAAATGGTGTTGTATCTTCTGTCGTGTTCTTCGTACGCTCTCGAACTTAGGGGAAGCCCCACAGCCCCATGTTTAACAGGAAAGCCGCCACAGAAATCTTGTTGATATTCATTCCGTTCCGCTTCCCGATGGTTTCAATGACCCGGAAGTACAAAAAGCTGTCGCTGTTTCTTGCTCTTTCATCCTCTGTCAAAATCTCTTTTACCAGTGCTGTTGTGTTCCTCAGTTCCTTCAACGTTCAACACGCCTTTCAGATTTCTTTGATTCTGATACCGTGCCTTTCAAGCATCAGCTTCCGTTTGATGATGTAGTCTTTGGTTTTGAAACCCTTCGTATCTTCCACAACAGTTTCACCCTTGTCGTTGGTATAAACGAAGTCGGCAATATAGGCGCATTCGTATTCGATGACCTTGCCTTTCTTCACCCCGCCACGGACACCGATTTCATCCGATTCACGCTGTGTGGGGATCAACACAAACTTCACTTGCCGCTGAAGGTCTTTAATCTTCCCGGCTCTTTGTAGAAGCTTCAATTCACAGAATCTTCTGTATTCTTTGCCTGAATCAAAGGTTTCATCTCCAACCGTGACTTGCTGGTTTCTGTATTTGCTTCCTTTCTGAAGCATCTTCCTATATTCACTTATGTTCATGGTTTCACCGCCTTAGAAGGGAAGCTGCCCGTCATCGTCATCCAACATGGCATAATCGCAAGAGGATGACTGCGGTATGGTATAACCGCCGTATGTATTCTGCGGTTCAGAATAGCCGCCACCAGCGGGATTATATGCGCCCTGGTTGTTATAGCCGCTCTGTGCATTGCCGTTAGATTCTTCCTTCTTGGAATCTGCGAAATAAATGTTTTCAACAACCACTTCGGCAGTTTTGCGCTTGTTGCCGTCCTTGTCAGTCCAAGAACGAATCTGCAAGCGGCCTGATACAACTGCCATGCGGCCTTTGCTGAAATACTCGGAAACATATTCACCAGTGCTGCGCCATGCAACGCAGTCAATGAAGTCAGTTTCTTTTTCCTTGTTGTCCTTGCCGCTGAAATCACGGTCAACAGCCAGGGTGAAGCCCGCCACCGCTGTGCCGCTTCCGGTGCGGCGCAATTCAGGATCACGGGTGAATCTGCCCATGACGGTAATTTGATTCAACATCTGTATTCACTCACTTTCTGTTTTTAAGGGGTTCATTTATCTTGATTGCAAGCCCTTTTGACGTTTTGTACAGTTTGTAGGCTTTTCCATCAAGCATAAAGCGTTCAAGACTGGCGCAATTAAAGCAGCAGCCACCTGATCTGTTGCGTCCAATTTTGTGTTCGGTGCCATATTTCTTGTTGGAAGGTTGAAAAACAATATATTCAGCATTAGCGAAAACTTTTACATAATCATAATTGTCGAATGCTCTTTTTGCATGTTGGTTGAAGGATACTATAAAGGCTGCGTTTTTATGAAAAGTAACAACAGGAAAGTCGTACATTGGTTTTTCTTTTTGGATGACTTCCATTTCATCAATCTGCAAATCTAAAAATTCCATATCCATCAACATTCACCCCGCTTCCCCCGGTGAACAATGTCATAAGCTTCCGCAAGAATCTTGATGGTTTCTGCATCAATCTTGTTTTCTTCTTCGTTTCTGCTTCTCTGGATGTCGTTTGACAAAGAATCAATCGCCAGCATGATGGATTCTTCAATCAGGTGCTTTGTCTTTCTGCTTTTGAAAATATTCATTTGTTAATCCTCGCTTTCAAGTCCATTCGTGCGCCGCAGCACGGGCAGAAGTTGAACAACAGCCGATGTTTCACATCGTATTCGCTCCAACAGTTGGAACATGCGATGACCGGGATTTTTGTTTCAATGACCCGCCACCGGGCATGAATCACAGGAGCGGCATTCAAAGACTGTTTCAGAATTTCCTGTTGTGCGGCAATATTCGTTTCAACGTTGTGCTTGTTCAGGATATACCACAGGGTTTGAAGCCGAATCATGCTTTCATCTTTTGCCATATCAGCGACACCCTTTCAATGCGTTTTTGCCTACGCCAAAACCAGCAAGGGCAGTGCATACGCACATGCTGGGGATTGCAACGGAAGAATCCATCAACCCGGCCTGCTGCCAACTGAACAGAAGAATACTCAGGCCACCGAAACCAACCGTATACATAGCGCAATTCTTCAACTTGTCCAGCCAATTGGGATCAGGCTTCACGGGATTCCACTTGCATTCCTTACCGGAAGCGGGTTCGGTCTTGGGTTCAATCGCCGGGGCTTTCACTGCCTTTGCGGGGTTTTCTGCCTTGTGGGTGGTCTTCGCCGCTTCGGGCTTTTCCGTGGTTTCATCGTGGAAGCGGTCGCCGAAGATCGCTTTCAAACCTTCATCGTGGGTATCCAGATTGTTAATATCGTTAGACATTTCGTTTTCCTCCATTTAATTTCCTTTCGGAATGATCCGCTTCGTCTTATCGCTGTATCTATGTACCAGTTCCATCTGATCCGGGGTGTCTTTCACCACGAACCACATTGCCGGGTCAAGCTTCCATTTCTGAATCAGCTTGCATTGTTCCCTTGTGGGTTTCCGTCCGTGCTTCATTTCGCCACCTTCTTCAAAAGATTTGCTGCTTGATTATGTATGGCTTTCATCCTTCTATCTCTTTCTTCAGGAGTCAGATCGGGAATGTATACCCTTGCGACTAAGCCGGGATATTCAAATGTTCTGACTTCTTTGTAGCTATCAAGTTCCATTCCGAATCCCCCTCTTCAGTTTCTTTCATAAGGTTTCATCTTCCGCATCATCTTCCCTGATGAGCAGTGCTTCAAGGGATTCCAGCGTATACCCGGCATCCGCTAATTGCTTGCCCCGCTGTTCAAGCCTTCTCAGGTCGTACAGATATCGGCGGCGTGCATAGCGGACACTTCTTTCTTTTCTGGCAAGCTTGACAAGGGGTGAAGCGTTCAGCCGCTCAATTTCCGTGTCAACTTGTGCATCGGTCAAAATATCATTCCGCATAGACATTTCCCTCTCGGTTTCTCATTTCGTGCGGCTCTTCTCAATAACTCTGTCCAACGCATCGTTCATTCGTTTTTCGATTCCCATTGGTTCCCTGTGTCCATTCAGAATTAAACTCAGGTATTCACGGGTAACGCCCATTTCCTGGCTTAATTGTGTAATAGTTACTTTGTGTCGGTGCATACGCCCGACAAAATCACCGATCCATTGTGCAAGCATACAAACTTCAACTCCATTCATTGCTATTTGTTGAAATTTGTGAACTATCGTGTTATCATAAAAGTGCCAACAAATATGAAAGCACTACCGTTCACGTTTTTCAACTACGCCCCTATTGTAGTTCACGTTTTTCAATTCGTCAAGGGGTAAAATGTGAAATTCGTGAACTTAGTCGCTATGCACAAAATAGGGGGTGCGATATTGTGTTTTATGACAGATATGCTCACATTTGCAAACAGCGTGGCATTTCAATGAGTGCTGCGGCCTTGGAAGCGGGATTGAGCAAATCTCTTGTGACAAAGTGGAAGGTGAACAAGGTTGAAGTTCCGTCTCCGGATGTTTTGAAAAAGTTGTCAACTTATTTCAATATCCCGGTATCTGAGTTGCTTGGAGAAGAAAACAACGAAGACAAAAAAGAAAAGCCCACCGCACAAGGCGATGGGCTTTCAGAAGATATGATGGAACTTATTGATTGTATCAAGAAACTTCCGGAAGACAAGATTCAGATGCTTCTTCAGGTCGCAAGATCGATACGGTAACCGGATCATTTAGGAATTGGTTTAACTGTTCTGGCGTGAAATTAAGTATAATATTTACTAATTTGTCAACTGCTGACATGGTGACTTCATCCTTTCCGGTTTAGCATGGGAACTTCTGTTCCTGTCATCTGAATTATAGTATTCTGAAATATCGGATACAATCGGAAACTGTTGGAAGTAAAACAATTTTCTGTAATTACAATTTTTAAGATGGTGTGAGGATGCCAGCCGCCAAACTTTCATCCCCACACCGGGTGTGGTAGGCTTGCGCTTTACCTGACTAAAGCCTATCATTTTAGTGACTTATTTTCAATACACACATCTGATGTTTTCATTATCACATTTGATACACCTGTTATCATATCAGATACATTTGTCATCGTATCGGATGCACTTTGCATCACATCAGATGAAACCACTATCACATAAGATGAAATGAGAGGTTGCGTTATGCCTTTTTCTCCTGAAACACTTGAAGAGAAGCCATACAACATTTGCATAAGTTGTTCCCGAATCGGACAAACCTGTGACGGCCCAAATTTTCTTGCAATGACCGTTGAACGGTGGTGCGAATGGTGTCGCCTTCGCAGAGATCACCTTGGTTGGAAGAATGGAACGATAGCGGAAAAATCCAACATTTCTAAGATATCCATTGACCGGATCATGTCCGGTGATGTAAAAGACCTGAGAATCACCACCATGCAGGCCGTAACGAAAGCTCTGGTGAATGGAGCATGGGGTCAATCCCCTTGCGTTCTGGTCACGGAAACAGAGAAAGAAATTTATGTTGATAATCCTGCCATCATTGCTCAGTGCCAGCACTTGCAGAACACTATGGAAAATCTGTCTATAGAATATCGTGAGGAATTGGCTAATGTCCGGGCAGAAGCACAAAAGAAGGTTGACTTCCTCCGGGAACAGATTGCATTCAAGGATCGGCAGATGGATGCCAAGGATAAGCAAATCGAATGGTTGCAGTCGTTTATCCCACATAAAAACTGATTAACAGAGATTCTTTGAAGGGGGTGATGCCGAACATATGCGGCAGAGCATCAAGAAAACAGCAAAGGATGTGTTGTGAATGTATCTCAAAGAAATGCCGAAACTGACACCGGAAGAAATTCTTGACTATCTGCGGAAAAGTCAGTCAGATGATCCACTTTTGAGCGTGGAAGAAGTTTTGCAAAAACATGAAACGATTTTGGACAGATGGGCAGAAGAACATCTTGGAGGGAAAGTACCGGAAGAAAACAAATTCCGGGAAGTTGTGTCCGGTGAAACAATCAAAGGCAGACCCGAAATCCAAAAGGTTCTCCGCTTGATCGAATCGCCAAAAATCAAAGCTGTCAAAGTGGTTGAGCCGCAGCGTTTGACCCGTGGTGATCTGGAAGATATCGGCCGATTGATGAAGCTGTTAAAGCACTCAAACACGCTGGTAATCACACCGGAAAGAATTTATGATCTTCGTGACGAATATGATTGGGAAGCATTTGAACGGAAGCTCAAGCAAGGCAATGAATACCTTGAGTATTACAAGAAAATTCAAGCCCGTGGAAAATTGCTTTCTGTCAGCCAAGGAAACTATATTTCTCCAAAACCCCCGTATGGGTTTGACAGAACGAAGGTGCTGGATGGAAAAAGAGAATGTCCAACCCTGAAAGAAAACAAAGAACAGGCAGATGTTGTGCGAATGATTTTTGACCTGTATGTCAACGAAAATATGGGACGAAGGCGCATTGCAAGTTATCTCGATAGTCTGCACATTAAACCGCCAAAAGGAGATCACTGGCAAGCATCCAGCATCAAGGACATGTTACGGAACGTCCATTACATCGGAAAGGTTCGTTGGAATTGGAGAAAAACCGTCACTATCGTTGAAGATGGCGAATTTTTGAAAACCAGACCGCACAACAAGATCGGTGAATACCTTGTTTTTGAAGGCAAACACGATGGTATTGTGCCGCTCGACTTATACAATGCAGCCCAGGAAAGAACCGGAAAAAACCCAAGAACAAAACCGGAAGTGAAAACCCACAATGTCTTTGCTGGCCTGTTGTTCTGTTCTTGCGGAAGGGCAATGATTTTACAAAACAAAAAGGACGAACCGCCAAGAGTTGTATGTCCAGATCAATCACACTGCAAAACCCGGTCTTCCACATACGAAGTTTTGATTGACCGAACCAGTGAAATTCTGAAACAGTGTATTGAAGAATTTGAAATCAGGATTCAGAACGATGAAAGTGATTCCGTGAAACTCCATGCCCGGTTAATCAAGCAACTTGAAGCAAAGGCTTTGGAATTGGAGAAAAAAGAAATCAGCCAATGGGAAAAATATTCCGAAGAAGCCATGCCAAAGCACATTTTTGATACCCTGAACGAAAAGGTGTTGAGGGAAAAAGAAGAAGTCCGACAAGCACTGTGCAAAGCCTACGAATCAATGCCGGAACCTGTGGACTATACTGAAAAGATTAGCACATTTTCAGCCGCATTGGAAGCACTGAAAAGCCAAGATGTAGATGCGCTGAAAAAGAATGCGCTTCTGAAAGCATGTATCGATCGGATCACATATAGCCGTGTGAGAGGTCAGCGACTTGCTGTTAAAGTCACAAAATTTGAATCAGGCTGGTCAGACACACCAATCGAATTGGATGTCAAACTGAAGGTTTGATACCACTGTGTTTTTAGCACTTCTATCATTGGGGAGCCTATGAATCAGCACATCCATGATAGAAGAGCGCAACTTTTAGATGTGCTCGATAGTTTGCCAAAAAGAAGAGAAGCACTGCCGTTTATGGCGGTGCTTCTTTTTTGTGCGTTATGTGCATTGTGCATGGTTTTGTGCTGTAATTTTGTGGAACATTCCATCTTGATATTTGTACTCATTGGGTATATAATAAAGGCACAAACAAGGAGCCAAACAATAAAGGAGATAATAATTATGACCACCACCGAATTTGCTGAAACCATCATCCACCTTCCCGTTGAACAGCAGAACGCATTCTTCGAAACGCTGAAGGATCAGCTTTCCGAAGAAGATTGGATCGCAACCGTTAAGTTCATCAGTATTCTTGGAATGTTTAGAAGCCCAGCAAAATACAAGGCAATGAAGAAAGCAGTCAAAGCAACCATAATCGAAGAACTTTTCGGACACCCTTACGAAGAACCCGAAAACGAATGCTTTGACCCTTGCAACAACACTTACATGGCATCAATCAATAGCATGCCCTTCGTATACTAACCACTGGGCGGGGGCAACCCGCCCACCACATAAGAAAAACCCTACTAACAGAAAGGATGATGAACAATGACATTCAAGAAACTTCGTGAAGGATCAGGAATGACCCGTGGGCAGTTTGCGGAATACTTTGAGATTCCATATAGAACCGTTCAGAATTGGGAATTGGGCTTGCGTGAATGCCCGGAATACCTCTTGAAGCTTATGGAATACAAACTTGTCAATGAAGGCAAGATCAAAGCCGGGGAATGATCCCCGGCTTTTGTGCGTTTTGTACTCTTTGGGTATAAATGCACAACTTTATCCCGCTACCTTTGTGCATTATCCCATCTTGATTTTTGTACTCATTGGGTATATAATAAGTACATAAAGAACAGGACAACAAACACCGCCCACCCGCTAGGGCGTAGAGTTTAGCGGGGGCCAACCTTACGGGCCGACACGAAAAGGGGCTGACACAGAACAAAATAAACTAATCCACACTTAACATATATCGGAGGTACACAACATGACACAGTATAAGGGCTACTACATCGACCACATTTATTTCCACAGCAAGACCGAAATTGATAACCACATCAAGGCGCAGGCCGTTGAAGGTTTCAAGCGGCTGCACAGATACTTTGACGAACACCCCACAATGGAAGTTTCCATCATGTGTTCCAATGAAGCCGACCGCCTGCACAACATCTTCGGCTTCTCCTGGGAAGAAATCGAAGCACTGGAAATCGCCGCAATTGCTTGATGAACAAAAAATAGGGGAAGGATTTTGAATCCTTCCCCTTTCTGCGTTCTCCATTTGAGCGTGTTGCCCTTTTTTATTTATTGCCGTGTGTTTTATCGTCCGAATGATAAAAGCCGCCGTGTGGCTTGCTGTGGGCTTCAGGCAACAACATCAATATGAACCCAGTTGCCTTCGATGATGTATGTGTATCTCACTTCAGGCTGTTTCTGCGCCCAAGCATACAACTTAGAACCGGAAACGCCCTTGATGCTGATATCCATAGCCAGCCCTAGTTTGTGTTTGCTATTTGACACGCCCCCGACATTGGCGTTGTGCTGGCTGCACCTTACGGAACTGGAAATCGTTGCGGGTGCGCCGAATTCTTCTCTTGCTCTGTCAGCAAGACGGACAAGAACTTCATTCGGTTCAACAGGGAATCCGTTGCAGTATCTTCCGCACTTGCAAGCGAATTCAGAACGGTCAAAATGCTTGATATCATCCCACCATGTACCGCTTGCAGTTTTGTTCGTGGTGTTGCTCGTGGTATTGCTTGCGGTATTGGAACTGCCCCCGGCGATCTTCGCACGGGTCTTTTCATCTGCTATTCCGGTTGCTGTCATGCCATGCTTCTTCTGATATTCAGCGGTTGCCGCTTTCGTCTTTTCTCCTGCCAGACCGTCAACGGTTGTGCCAACGGCCTTCTGAATGGTCTTGATGATCGCTGTTGATTTCTCTTCGGTTGCAAAACCAAAAACGCCATCGCACCAAAGGTGATTATCTGCTTGAAATTGCTTCGTTGCATTTCGGGACTTGTCACCCCAAATTCCATCAATCTTTCCATCGTAATATCCTAGAAAATACAGTTGCCATTGTTTCTGTTTGACTGTCATGGTGATCCGTCCTTTTCTGATAATATGAAAAATGAAGGGCAACCAACCGAAGTTGATTGCCCTTCTGATGTATTTAGTTTACAGTCACTTCAGGCAGACCCGCAATGGAAGTCAGTAAAGACAGCACGCCAGCCAGAGCAGCGGCAGAGCCTACCAGCATCCAATCAACATCGCCCATTGCGGCAGAAGTGCCGATGGTTGCAACGGCGGTCTGTGCAACGGTCTTAATGGCACGAATGCCAGCCGCCTTGATCCAGTTCATCCAGTATTCCTTGTTTTTCATTTTGATTCATCCTTTCTGTTCAAATGCAGTTCATGAATTTCTTCGTACATCTTCGTTACCATGCCATTGCCGCCAAGTTCATGATAGGCTTCATACATCTCGCAAAAATTCTGATATGCATACGAAGGAATATGCCCTTGTTCCGTGTATTTGTCATGGTACTCAATCAATTGCACACGCAAAAGAAGCATTGTGCCACGACTGTTCGCATCACGCTCTTTCTTCTGTTCTTTCAACAGATATACAATATAGCCCATCAGGATAGGGAGAACGATCTTGTATGTCTGCATGAGAAAATCGCCCATATAGAACCACCCCTTTCATTATTCAGACACACTCAACATACAACCCGACAAGTTCAGCCAAAGAATGATACACCGGGTTGATGCTGTCACGGTTGCAAAGGTAAATAGAACCGTTCTGGTAGTAATACAGTCCATTGTTCAGAACCATGTTGCCATCGTAGGGGATGGGATCGTCAACGGCTCCGACGTGGGTTTCGTTTACTTCGGTGTACAAGCTTTCCATGCCAGCTCCGGGAGGGTAATGAGCTTCAATGGTCAGAGCCTTTACGGTTGCCCACAGATAGCCACCGTGCCGGAATCGGAAGCCCTTTTTGACTTCCTGCCCCACGATGCTGCCAAAGTCGGGGTAATAGGATTTCATTCTCAGGGCGGTGTTGTCATCCACTTCGAGTGTGTTGATCTGTTTCGGAAGAAGCATTTCAAGAACTTCCATTGCGGTCAGCGGATTACGGTTCTTTTCATACTCTCTGATTTTCAGTTCCGCTTCTGTGTAGGCAACATACCTCAGAACATCTTCGTATTCGTCCCATGCTTCCTTTGCTTCCACACCGGGAACGTCAACGACTTTCTTGACATCTTTGCCGCCGTTGGGATATTCAGCAATAGTTTCATAGTGAAATTCTTCTTTCACGCCTTCAACAGCTTCATGATGCATAATTAAAAGGCTATCGTTTTTCAGATAGCCTTTTTCCAAATCGGGGGATTCAACTTCAATCCCACTTTCGTCAATGATTCTCATTTCGTTTCACCTCATCCAGTGCGCATCCATACATTGACAACTAAATAGGGCGGCATATTGTTGTGCGGTTCGCCTCCACCCTTATCGTCTGTTTCATACGCAGCGTCGCCGCTACCAGAGCTTGAGCCTTGCGAACCTGTACCGGGCTTGCCGTCATTGGCACGTCGAACGCCGCCATGATCGTGAGTTGGCATTTCGTCAACCGTCAGCGTGTGCGTTTCTTCGCCGCCAGTTGAACCTAATGTGTAAGTGCTACCAGCCGCAAGCAAGAACCTATCTTCAATCTGCGACCATTTGCCGCCGAACAGTTCTGCCGGGGAAGTAGAAGTAGCCGAAATATAAATAGAGCCGACAGGCCATATTGCATTGAATATCGGCCTATATCCGTCTTGGTCTGGCACGACATCTTCGATGGATTCTTCTAGGAATTTTTTTGAAACAGCATCACTATCGTCCACAGGGTCAGCAAGTCCCATGATTCTATTGCTGTTCATCTGCATATCCCAACCAATATCAACAGCATTTACAACCTCAGATACCTTGCCAAGTCCGATACCTTTTCCATCTGCTTTGAAGTGCATGATGGTTGCCGCCGTAGATGCAAGAGTTGTTCTTACTACTGGACCAAAAGCATCTGTTACCGTTAATTGGACATTGTAGGAAGAACCAGTTTCAGCGGCAAATATATATGTGTCCGAAATATAGAAATTGTTTGTGTGTTTCGTTAGATTTACGGCTGTGAATGCGGAAGCATTAGATTTCTTGTATTCCAACTTGTAAGCAACGGTATTCAGGTTGTCCAGCGTGTTTGCACTTGCTGTATAATCTACCCGAACATAATTGCCTTGGTCGTTCGATGTTCCATTGCTGTTACATCGTCTTACGGTCAATGAGCGAACAGATGGCAGGGAATACTCACGGAAATACACATAGAAATAACCTTGTGCAGTCTTGCCTCTGCTGTCCTGAATCAATACATATACCTGTATATTACCATGCGAATCAATTTCACTTGCGACCGCTTCCAAATCATTGAAACTTTCACCCCGTACATTGATTTTGCAATATTCGACAGTTGCACCATACAACGTAGTCGGATTGACCTTGATTTTCAGCTTAGACCTTAATTGGAGAAAATCACCGTAAATTTCTTTGTAGCCAGTCGCATCAGAGAATTCTACCGTGAAGCTTGGTGCAACAGTTGACGGAATGGAATAGAAAACATCTGTGGAATCTTGGCCTATTACTTTTGATCCAGAATAGATCGTCAGCGAAAGAGTCACATAAACATGGTTTCCCGTTGGGTTTTCTTCTGCAAGTTCAATCGGTGGTGTCCATGTTACTTTTTCATTAGTTGTTTTTGAAGCAATTGTACCATTGAATCTTCCACAGCTGTATTCTATAGTTGCGGTCAAGCCGCCTCGATAATAACCACCATCTGCATCTATGTATTTGTCCTCGTTATCTGCATCAACGTCTATAATCTGTGTTTCTCCGAGAACGCCGCTCGGAACGTCTAACCAAAACGCCATTTATGCACCTACTTTCAGGAATGACAACGAACCATCAGTGCGGGGAACGAAAGCGAATGCGCCTAACTGCGCCCGTTCGTTCACGTTGATGATAATATTGCCAGTATAGAAGTTTTCGCCATCCCACAAACCAAACTGAACGCCGTTCTTTTTGAAAACAATTCCTGTTTCGTTGTCGATTTCCAATGTGATTGCGTTATTGCCAGAACTAATAGTGATCGCAGATTCACCAGAAAATTTGATGTATTTATACAGTTGCGAGAACTTTGTCTGAATATCTCCGTCAACGTTCGTGATCTGTTCTGCTGTAGTGGTGAAATTCATGCTGATTTCATTAGCCAATATTGCTAGTTGCGAACTAACAGTTTCTTTAAATTGATCGTAGTTGGAAGTCTGGACACAGGATTCCACCGCAGAAAGGATGATTTCTTCAGCAGTATTGACTGCGGAAGTGTACCGTTCTTCCACGGTCTGCCTGATTTCGTTCAGTGGTTCATCAATTTTACCTGCAACGATTTGACCAACCTTGTCTTCCAGTTTGCTTGTTGCGCTTTCAACTTTCTCCGAAATTTCACTGCCAATATTATTCAGCCTGTCAGCCTGTTCACGCTGAATTTCTGACAGTGTTTTGAAGTTGTCGCCAACTTCAATCGTTGATCTGATTTCTTCACAGATATCAATGTTCTTCTTGATGATCCGTGCCAAGTCATCAATTCCCAAAAGGGGATTGATAACTGGATGATAGTCATGCACATTGAAATCATCAATATCCAGACCCAGCAAAGACAAGTCAAGCGCTGTGATTGCATACTTCACCTGAACTTTGTTATTCTCAGCAAGCCAATTCCGGGCTTTGGTCAGAAGGATTTGTGCGCTGTTTACATCACCAAATTCCTGATACCCTACATGGATTCCGTATACTTCAATTGCTATGGTATCGTCAATGTATTCTTTACCATCGTTCACATTAGCAATAGTCAGCCGCTCTTCTGTTTCTACGGTTTCCGTTTCTCCGCTTTCGCTTGTGACTTCCTTTGTCAGCTTTGCGCCCAAAGGAATCAGCCGGGTAATATACGCAGTGGGGTCGCTTTCCTTTCGGATTGCTTTCATATTCCTTGACAGCTCAATTGGCGTAGTCCTGGTTGCGCCTATCTGTTTCAGATAGTCAATAAAGATGACACCATCTACAACCCGGAAGCGGATTTCACCACCCAGTTTGTTCAGAAGCTTTTCTTCAATAGTCTTCCATGAATTCACACGCTGGATACCAATATAAAGATTGTTATTCGGGTCAAGGTCATCGGACACTTCGCCAACAGAAAAATGTTTGTATTCCTCAACCTGAGAATTATGACAGTCAATAATGTAGGTCAGCAATTCACGGGGTGTCCAGTTCTTTTCTTCAACGTACTTCTGAACGCTGTCACAGAGGAAGCCGAAAAAACTTTCACAAGTGACTTCTTTCGTAATCATTCCGCTTTCTTCCATTGCAGGAGCAGAACACAGAACACGGCCTTGGAAGTCATAGCGGTTCTTATTGGTGTTCCAGACAGTTACCAATGTTTGAAAATCGAAGATTCTATCGAAACCCGGATTGTTCGGCAGCATGGAAAAAGAAAAGGAATCAATACAATTGATTCCCTTTGCGACATTGCCGCTTTTCAGTTTAGATCGTAAGCCGTGAATTTCTGTCACGGTTTCGCCGTTATGAATGTCAACGATGTACATTTAGAACACCTCTTCAAAGAATTCGATTTTCAGCGTTCCAGCCTTGTCCTTTGCCCGAACCGTCACCGTGTTTTCACCAACAGCAAACATGAAGACTTTATCCTCGGTTGTTCCTGCATTGAACACAGATGTTTCACCATTCATGGTCAAAGAAAATGCAACATTTGCAATGAAAGTCGGGGTGATTCTATGGGAGGAATCATTCATGATTCTCACGGTGATTTCCTCTTCGGCTTCAAGGTCAACGGGGTATGTCTTCTTCATGTTGGCAATCATGTACGGATATGCTGTGAATATGACTTTGATCGTAGACTTTTCAACCTCGGAATCATCAATGTCGATAGAATCATAAGTTGCTAAGAAGTGATAACCACGAATGAACGGGTCGTGAAGTTCTTCGTTCATCACATTCATAATCCACGAAGCAAAAAGCTGTTTCTTTTCTTCCAGTTCTTCAGGCGTGTTCGCTGTGATTTCAAGCACATATTCTAGGGTTCTTTCTTCCCAATAGATTTCACCATTGATTGCGGTGAAATCATAGGTCACATTAGAAAAAGGAACAGTTTCTTTGATGCTCTTTTTCTTCGGCTTATTATCCTTGCGTTCTCTCACGCTGGCTTCAAAGTCATCATAAGAAGCCTTGTTGCCTATAATCAATTGGTCAATCAATCATTTCACCGCCTTTCGGGAATTAGAAAAGCACCGCCCCGAAGGGCAGTGCTTTCTTGTTATTTTTCATCATCGTACCATTCCGGATCACGGTTGCCAACCTGCAACAGTGCCATGAAAAACACGCCAAACGATGCAGACAAAGGAACAATCCACAGTAAATGTAACGGGTTCATATTAGTCACCTTTCTCTTCAGAATGCGGATTACTCACTCCACGGCAGATTCGGTGCGTACTCCTTCTTGTCCTTGTGGTCATAGTTCCACAGCAAAGTACGCATGAAGTTCGCATACACTTCCGCACCGTGAGTCATAACTTCGGAAGAACCGTCCGTATCACCAGAGAACACTTTCATCATCCGGGAGATTTCCAGATTCACGCCCATGATGCCGTACTTCGTGGCGTTCTTCTGTTCCGTACCCTTGGATGTGGACATTGTAGCTCTACCGAGGCGGTAATCGTTGGCATCCATATTGATTTTGTAGCTGTCGATGGCATTTTTCAGAGTATCGCCATACTTACCCAGCCATGCCTTTGTCAGCTTGTCGGTCAGACGGAACACCAGATTGCACATGTGATAGGTGGCAGAAGATGCCCAAATCACAGGTGCACCGTGGGTAGTGCTGTAATCGTTATTGTGACAAGAGACAAATGCAACAGCATCAGGATTCTCAGCCATAACACCATCGATGTACTGCGTTTCCAGTTCGGAATACGGTGCAGAACCGCCGTAATTATACTCGCCTACTGCACCACTGGTGCTGTGATCAACACCGAAATTGTTATGCGGAGCGATGCCGTTAGCATTGACGTGGCTGTTTGTCCAACCATCTACTGCTGCGTCGGACAGCCCGAACGGATTCGCACACGGGATGACGATGATATGGGCGTTTCTGCGGATATCATCAAAATCAGGATTGGTGGTGATTTCTTCCAATGCATAATACAAGCCCCAGACACCGACCCATTCGGTATGCACACCACTCATCAGGATGATTTTGGGTTTTGTTTCATGCAGATTCGCAGGATTGTAGCTGGAATCTGTCAAACCGTCAGGCTCTTTGAAATCAAAACGCAACATATCAACAGCCGCAAAAGCATCCGAAGATGTACAAGGCCCCATGTTGGTTTCCGTGATATAGCCCGGATGCGCCGCCATCAATGCCCTGTACTTTGCGTAGATAGCCGAAATAGTGCGGTCATTGGTAGTCAGTGCAGGTTTCACACGGCTGTCATCAATCAGCGTGACCGGAGCAGGATCATAAATAGGCTTGTCCCATTCTCTGATTCTCTTTAATGCCTGTGCTTCAGTTTCGTCTGCACCACCAGTTGTCACCGCTTTTTCAAGGGCAATAATTCTGGAAGTGTGGTTGGTCGCTTTCTTTTCCAGTTCAATGATTCTAGGCTCGTAGTCGGCAGGAAGCAAGGCATGTCCAGTGCTTGCCCACTTTGTTTCTGTAATGATCTCAGTGCCGCCGCCCTCTTTGATTTCCTGATTGATTGTGACGATAACATTGCTCATATCTTCGCCTGCGCAGAATCGTACTGCATCAAATCCTGTTCCAAATTTGTCGGACGTAAGATTAAAAGTATGGACACCGTCAACCGCATCGCTAATAATATAGGCAACATATCCGGTTTTAGTGTTGGAGCTATTGTAGGCGATTACATACAGATTGGCACCGCCGTTTACCGCATTTGCAATACGCAACACGTCGCCTTCTTTAACAGGAAAGATAAAACCTGATGTAGCCATGTTATTGTCTGTCGCAGAAGATACAGAGCCAGAAGAAGAAAGGCGTTTGTCTTTCAGATATCCGTCGTTCACTCCGTCACCGTTGTAATCACCACCGTAAATGGTCTTTCTATCGGTGTCGGTAGCGGTAGGCAACAGATTGGTATATGCCGGGCCTCCTTCAACTTCCGTTTGTGTTTCTATAAAGGCAAAAATCATGCCGTAATTGGGATCAGCCTTATCATTCAGCACATACAGCTTTGTCTTATCGCCGTTTTCTTCCAGCCATTCAAGGCTTTCTGCAAATTCAAGCTGAACCTGATTACGTTTTGCCAGCTCGGCGGCGATGTCCGCATCAATGGCAGCGATATCTTCGGGTGTCCAGTAGTCGA
>JAZOQZ010000147.1:0-5036 GCA_045656345.1 Clostridia bacterium | reverse complement strand
GAAGCAGGTAACCATACCATTACCTTTACCTCTGGAGACTCTGCAAACAACATTATTTTCTTAGGCTTACAGTTGGTAGAAGACCTTGGCAAGGATGTAGAAAGCGACGATACTACCCCCACCGCTACTCCTACACCTACTGAAGCTCCTGACTATGATAACATCACCGCAGCAAATGCTCCTTATGCAGGTGTATATCAGGTAACCTCTGACAAAGCGGTAACTCTGACCAACGAAACCGGTCACACTGTTACCTTAGCAGCAAACACTCCTGCATACTTCTACATGATTAAAGGTAATAACAATATTACCATGAGCGATACCACAGCAACACTGACCTTCAACGCTCTGTCCGGCAACGGTATGGACTATCTGGATCAGGTGAATATTGATACCGAGCCGTTAACCAGCACCCATGTGAAATATGGATATGAAAGTGTTGGCAACGTTGCAAGCCAGGTTTCTTCCACTTACGGTAACGTTTCCGTTGGCGCAAGCAGTGTTTCCATTCCTAACTCCAGCAATGCAACCTTCGTTGCTGACATTCCGGAAGCTGGTCTGTACTACATGACAGTCATCACCTCCGGTGCAGGTTCTTACGTCAGAGTTGAAACTGATACCGGTCATTACGGTCAGTATGCGACTACTTTGGCAAACAATGCAACTCACTACGAAGATGAACCTACTCAAACTGACCTTCTGATGGTATACTTAAGAGAAGGCACCAACTATATTACGATTACCAACAATGGTCCTACTACCATCAATTTAACTGCACTGCGTTGCTCCAAAACCGTCAGCAGCACTCTGCAGTCCAATGCAACTACTGCAGCACAGTTGAATATGGCAAGCTGTAAGGTAGTTTATGATGGTTATGATCCGGATGCTCCGGAAACCACTCCGACTCCTACCGCAGAACCTACCGCAACTCCCACTCCTACCGAAGCTCCGTCTTTAGACGATGTTTCTTTAACCAATGCTCCTTATGCAGGTGTATATGCAGTAACTGCTGATGCAGCTACTACCATTACTACTGAAATCGGTTCTACTGTTACTTTAGCAGCAGGCGAAACCGGTTACATCTACCTCTTAAAAGGTGCAAACGTGGTAACCAACAGTGGTAATGCAAACTTAACCATTACCGGTTATGCAAACAACGGTTTAGATTACTTAGATCAGGTAACTGCAGACATCCCGTTGGCAGCTTCCAGCATTTCTGAACTGACCTTAACCGGCAACTATGAAAATCCCCAGGGATCTATCAGCGACAACGGTTCTCTAGTTACCTTTGGTACCGATGCATCTGTTGACGTAAAATTAACTGCTCCCGCAGCAGGTTTATATGTAACTCAGGTTCAGTTCGTAAATGCAGGCGCAGATCAGATGCGTGTTGAAACCGACACCGGTTTCTACGGTATCATCAACCAGCAGTCCGGCCGTCAGGGTTGGAACGAGTTGTATCAGGGTACTCACGGTGTAGGTCAGCAGGACTTAGAAATCGTATTTTTAAGAGCCGGCGAAAACACCATCACCTTCAAAAACCCCGGTGCAACTACCTATATTTCCAAAATTAAACTGGCAAAAACCGGTTCTTTAGCTTCCTTAGCTGATTACAACTGGCAGTTAAACTTAGAAAACTTAAAAGTTCTGGGTGCAGAAACTGTTGAACCGGAACCGACAGCAACTCCGGTTCCCACTGTTGCTCCCACTCAGGCTCCTACTCCTACTCCTGTGGTTGTAGCAGGTCAGATGACTTATGATGCACCTTATGCAGGTGTTTACAAAGCATCCTCCGACAAAGCAGTAACTTTAATCAATGAAACCGGTCATAAAGTGACCTTATCTGCAGGCGGCACCGGTTACTTCTACATGTTCAAAGGTCTCAACACTATGAGCACCACCAACGAAGATGCAAATGTAACCTTTACAGCTTTAGACGACAATGGTATGAATTATCTTGGTAGTGTATCAGTTGATAATACTCCGATTACTACCAAACATTACTACATGGGCTTCAGTGTAAATGACAGTACCACCAATGCAGTTGACTTTATTTATGCAAAAGACAGCGGCGTAACCACCAGCGGCAGAACCATTACCATTCCGGCAGGCCAGTCTGTTACCTTTAAGACGAACAGTGATATGACAGCCGGTACCCGTTATGTAAGTATTAAGACTCTGGAAGCATCCGGAAATCTTCGCATTGAAACCAGTACCGGTTACTATGGTGTGTTCAATTATACTCTTGCAAATGGTAACTCTCACTTTGAAGATACCGATGTTAACGGAAATGGTACCGATCTGTTGATGATCTATATGCCGGATGGCGAAAACTATGTTAAACTGATTAACAATAACTCAAAAACTGTTTCTATCGATGGTATTCGTCTTTCCAAAACTGATTCTGTTCAGACCTGGGCAACCTGTAATATGGCGAATGCAAAAGTTATCGTGGATGAAAATCTGGTGATTCCTACTCCCACTCCTACTCCGGCACCCACCGCAAAACCTGACAGTATTTCTTATACTGCTGATTATGCAGGTGTTTATGCAGTAACTTCCGACAAAGCGGTTACCTTAACCTCTGAACTTGGCTCCACCGCTACCTTAGCAGCAGGCGAAACCAAGTACATCTACTTAATCGCAGGTGCAAACTCTATTGCAACCTCTGATAAAACTGCAACCGTAACCTTTACCGCTTTAGCTAACAACGGTTTAGATTACAAATCTCAGGTTGTAATGGCTTCCGAACCTGTTATCTCCGGTCAGGAAGATGCGATTGCAACCGGTTTATACAAAACCTTAGCACCCAACGAAGAATACACCTTTACCTACACTGCAGGTAAAGCAGGTATTATGTACCCCTACATCCTGTTCAATGCAGGTACTGAAGTAACCGTAACCACCGACACCGGTTTCTACACCACTTTGGGCGGATTCCAGGGTAGCTACGGCGGTACCACCTGGGCTTGGATGGATGCAAATCGTGCAAACCTTGCTCTTGTGTATGTAAGAGAAGGGGACAACACCATCACCGTTAAAAATACCGGTGCATCCGATGCAGTTCTGATTAACGTTCGTATGCACAGTTCCGGTGAATTAGCAGGAAAAGGCTGGGATTCCCAGTTAAATGTTGCATATCTGACTCCTGTTGTTGCAGCAAGCGAACCCACCGTTACTCCCGAACCTACTCCCACTCCCACTCCGAATCCGGAAGTTCCTGCAGATGCAATTACCTTCACCGCATCTTATGCAGGTGTTTACAAAGTAACCTCCGATAAAGCGGTTACCTTAGTAAACGAAACCGGTTCTATCGTAACTTTAGCAGCCGGCGAATCCGGTTATCTGTATGTGGTAAATGGCATCAACAATATTGCTACCTCCGATGCTGCCGCTAACCTGAACTTTGAATCCTTAGCAGGCAATGGTATGGAATACTTCGCTCAGGTTGAAATTTTAGAAGAACCCGTGATTTCCGGTCAGGAAGATGCATTGATTGCAGGTCAGTCTCTGTATCTGGCACCCGGTGAAACATATACCTTCACCTATACTCCTTCTCAGGGCTTAAACGGTATCGTATATCCCTACATTTACTTCCTCGATACTGTTGAAAACACCGTAAGAGTATCCACCGACACCGGCTTCTACGCAGATGTGTTAAAACCTGCAGGTTACCAGAGCACTTTGGCTTGGGCAGACGCTGCAAGACTGGATATTGAACTTCTGTATGTAAGAAGCGGTGCAAACGAAATTACCTTTGAAAACATTGGTAATAATACTGCAATCCTGTCCAACATTTCTATGCATTCCGCAGGGGAACTGTTGACCAGTCAGTGGGCAGATCAGCTGAATATTGCAAACTTAAAACCCGTGATTGCAGTTGACGAATTCTCTGAAATTTCCTTAAACGGCAAAGCAAAAGCTGCAACCGTATCCTTCAAAAACATGGGTACTGACGATGACGGCGTTGTAAGCTTTGTATTAGCTTCTTACGAAGGCAACAAACTGACTGCAATCGATATCACTTATATTGATACCGATGCACAGGCAGTTGGCACAACCAAAGAATACTCTGTAGACCTGCCCGAAGCTACCGGCACTACCTTAAAAGCAATGCTGATCAATGAAAACTTAGTGCCCAAAGCAGATGTGAAAGATGTAACTATCGGTTCCTTAACCGGTCTGAAATTCTCCATCTTAGGTGACAGTATCTCTACCTTCAATGGTTATTCCAACAATGCTGCAGTAAACTCCACCATCGGCTCCAACGCTGTTTGGTACTACGGCAACAACAACGAAGTGGAAAGCGTTGACCAGACCTGGTGGAAACGTGTTGCAGACACTACCGGTATGGAAGTGTTGGTAAACAACTCTTTCTCCGGCGACAAAGTTTGTGTATACGGTAAAACCAGAGCTACCCAGCTGCACAATAACGACGGTGAAAATCCCGATGTTATCGCTGTGTACTTAGGTACCAACGACTTTGCTAACGGTTGTACCTTAGCTCAGTTTGCAACCAACTATCCTGCAATGATCCAGAGCATCACCGAAAAATACCCCGAAGCAGATGTTTATCTCTTAAACTTACTGTACTACGGTTCTTCCGCAGATGGTTTCTGTAATGTTATCGAAGATGCTGCCCAAACTTACGGCTGCACTTATGTAGACATCCGTAACGATGCAGGCTTCACTTCCGCTAACTTAGGAAGCTTTATGCCTGACCAGTACGGCGTACATCCCGGCAGCACCGGTATGGGTATGATTGCAGACTGTGTTGTGGCTGCAATGACCAAATAAGAAGGTCCCAAAAAGACATTCTTTATACAAACAAAAAATCGGCACAGAGTTTTCTCTGTGCCGATTTTTTGTTTGTGGTAAGTCGGATCGTAGCCATGTCGTTCTGTGAGCCAAGGAGTTGTCCCTCTCTATTGTCTTCCTAAGACCGCTTGGCCTCCGACTTGGTCCCAAAAAGACATTCTTTATACAAACAAAAAATCGGCACAGAGTTTTCTCTGTGCCGATTTTTTGTTTGTGGT
>JAZOQZ010000146.1:0-23717 GCA_045656345.1 Clostridia bacterium | reverse complement strand
GCATTTTTTTTCACTTGATAGGTATCCGGGAACAGATAACCCTCCAGCATGGTTTCGCCGGAAATTAAAGTGCCTTGTTTGGTCTGAAAAGTGTAAGACTGTAATCGGTTTATAAATTCTTCTTCGCTTGAAATCATTCCGTTTTCTTTCAGTCTTGCCACTATTTCTCTGACTTCAAATCCTTCGGGGATTGTCAGGGTGATGTTGTCGGTTGTGGGTGCGCTGATTGCTTTGGCGATGTTTTGGTAAGAACTGTTTTTTTGTACAGTTGCCGTTCCCGGATATATGGTTGCATCCGGATTGGTCGCTTGATAATACCACTTGAAAATATAACGATTCAAAACCACACCATTTTCTTCCAGTTTTTTAGAGATTGTGGTGAGATTGTCGTTTTCGGAAATTGTAATTTGTATGGTGCCATTTGAGCCTAAGATACCAATCATATCACATCCGAACACAAGTATGATGACCAGGAGAATCGCTCCGAGGATTTTTAAAATCATCTTTTTCATAAATTATGCACCCCCAGCATCACAAATAATAAAATATATGTGTAGAATAAAGGATTTTTCAGTAATTTTAATGTGTAGGTTCCAAAACGTTTCAACGATGTTTCAGTGAGAACTTCCGGCTTTCTTTTTTTGGGGAAGCAAGAGATGAATAACATTAAAAACACCATCAGAAACAGCAGGAAATATCGCATAAAGAAATCGCTGATTGCGGAACTTGAAAGCAGAATATTCAAACCTGTTGCAGAGAAGTTGACGAAAAAATGTGCCACGATACATAAAATTAAAGGTGTTCCACGATATCTCATAATTCCAAGGCAAATTCCGATAAAGAAGGTGGCGGGTAGATTGAAAAAGTCGATATGTGCCATCGAGAAGAACAGTGCTGAATAAAGAATTGCTGCAATTCCGGATTTTTTTTGGATGGACCCGAAAATCATTCTTCGGAAGAGCACTTCTTCAAAAATTGCAGGAGTCAGACATAATGCTAATGTCTGAATGAGAAATTGAGGGACAGTTTTTGCCGGTGCAAAGGACGGTGGAACGGAATACCCCAGTTTTTGGAGCATCACGCTAAACGGCATATTGATGAAGATGCCAAGAAATTGTAAACAGATTCCCATTACCGCAAAGCGCAGAAGGTTGGTATATCCGTTGGGATTACAGTCTTCTTTGTTTAAGTAGCTTTCTTTTTTGAATAAAAAGTAGGTGGGAACAAAAACTGCAAAAAATTGTTGCAAAAAATAGAAACCGTATCTGAACAGAAACGAATTTTGGGCAGGAAGAAATTCCTGCCCTAAAAAAGATATTGCAAATTGTATCACCGGAATCATAATTAAAATGATCAGATATCGCAATTTTTTGCTCCTTATTCTGAGGATTGATTAGGATTCTAACACAATGCCGTCTTCAATGGAAGTGATCATATCAACGCGGCGTGCATGCCGTTCACCCTGAAATTCTGCATTAAGCCAATGTTTTACAATCATTTTTGCCAATTCAGGACCAACCACACGAGCGCCCATTGCTAAAATGTTAGCGTTATTGTGCTCTTTTGCAAGCTGAGCAGAGTAAGGTTCTGTGCAAACCACCGCACGGATACCTTTTACCTTATTTGCGGCAATTGAAATGCCAACACCGGTTCCGCACAGCAAAATACCACGGTCGCATTCGCCGTTTGCAACAGCAAGTGCTACTTTTTGTGCATAAACAGGGTAGTCTGCACGGTCGGAGGAGTATGCTCCGAAATCTTTGTATTCCAGGTTGTATTCCTTTAACACCTCGATTACAGCTTCTTTTAATTCATAACCTACATGGTCGTTACCGATTGCTATCATTTATTTCGTTCTCCTTTTCTATTTTGCCATTGCAATAATTTGTTCGCATAATTGTTGTGTGGAATCCGGTTTTTTAATCAGCTGAATGTTGCGAAGCATTGTATCAATTTTACGGTTGTCCATAAACAACTGTGCAATCACTTCGTCTACGGGACTTGTTTTGGAAATTTTCATACAGGCACCGAAATTCAAGAGGAATTCCAGGTTTCTTTCTTCCTGGCCGGGAATTGGTTTGAAGATTGCCATTGGCAATTCTTTTGCCAATGATTCAGACACAGTGAGGCCGCCCGGTTTTGTAATGATGCAGTCGGATGCATCCATCAGCTTGTCCACATTATCCACAAAGCCAAAATTGTAGACTTTGTGTTTGTATTCTGCTTTATCAATTTTTTTCTTTAATTTTTTATTGTTACCGCAAACGGTAATCATCTGGAAATTTTCATCCACCATGTCGATTTGTTTAATCATCTTTGCGATGTTGCCGTATCCCATACTGCCACTCATCACCAAAATAGTGGAAATGTTATCAAAATTCAGTTTCTCTCTTGCGATTTCTTTCGATTCTTTCGAACGGAATTTTTCAAAAATCGGAATGCCAAAAGGAAGCAACTGTTCTTTTTTGAATCCTTTCTTCACCATGGAGGGAATCAGATATTCATTGGGTAACACATAGTAATCCAGTTTGGTTACCTCCCAATGGGGATGAACTTTGAAGTCAGTAATTACACCAAGGGTGGGGTAGGTGGTTCCGTGTTCTTTTAAATAGGTCATCAGAAGGGCAGCATAAACGTGTGTGCATACCACCACATCGGGATTATATTCCTCCAGAAATTTTTCCATTTTTTTATGGAAAATTGAGTTGGTAATCTGCAGTAAAATAGTATTGGAAGACTTGCTTTCCATTTTTTCTGCAAGACCGTAAAATTTACCGTATAATTTGGGGGAATACTTGGTGGAAAGCAAATATCCGTTGGATAATGCTTCTTTGATAGCAGGGCTGAAGTATTCATAACAGTCCAGCTGAGTTACCTGATGCCCGTTTTCTTCCATATAGGTGGTGATAGCTTTTCCGGTCTGATGATGCCCCTGACCGGTTGTGATGGATAAAATCAAGAGTTTCATATATATACCTCGTTAATTTTAAGATGTTACTTTGAAATTTCTAAGCACATTCTTTTTGCCAGGGCAGGAATCCTTCCCAAAGCATATTGGTCGTCGGCTGCAGGACGTTGTGCACTTAATCCGAAATGACCGCAACCGGATTCATCTGCATCGGTCACAATAGAAAATCCCAGAACCATACAGCAATCCTGAATGGCACGAAGGGTGGATTGTTGACCGCCATATTTGGTAGCACCCACGCTGACAGCACAGGCAGGTTTTCCTAAGAATGCTTTTTTGGCACGTGCATCTCTGGTTTTATCAAAAAAACATTTTAGTTGTGCACTCATGGAACCAAAATATACCGGACTTGCAAATATCATGCCGTCTGCCGCCATACAACGGTTCATTGCTTCCTCAAAAGAGGTACCCTGATAGCAAGAACGGTTACAGGGAGAAGAGCAGCAAACACAGTATGGGAGTTTCAGTTTGGATAGTTCTTCTCCGATATGAATGATTTCAAAAGCCACTCCTTGCTGTTTGATTTCTTTTCCCAGAAGGGTAAGAAGATGTGCGGTATTTCCGTTGGTGTTCGGACTTGCGTTTATCCCGATTATTTTTTTCAAACAAAATCGTCCTTTCCGATTTAGTAAAAGCAATCAGTATCTTCTCTGTTATATTTATGTAAAAAGTATTTGTCCTGATTCTCTTATATTTCAATTATATAACAATTTGATTAAAAAGTAAAGTTTTTTTCTGATTTTTATTTACATTTTGTAAAGATAGTGCTATAATAAAAACTGTAAAAAAGTATGCAAGCAACAGGGAGGTACTTATGAAAATTTTAGTAACAGGAGGCGCCGGCTATATCGGTAGCCATACAGTTTTATTGCTTTTGGAAAACGGCTATGACGTTGTGGTGGTGGATAACCTTTGCAACAGTAGTTTTGAATCTTTAAAGCGTGTAATGGAATTAACCGGAAAGAGCCTGGATTTTTACGAATGTGATATCAATGACTATGATAAATTGGACGAAATCTTTGCAAAGCATGAAATTTCCTCTGTGATTCATTTTGCAGGTTTAAAAGCAGTTGGAGAATCGGTTTCTATTCCGCTTCGCTACTATGAAAACAATCTGACCGGCACATTCACCCTGCTGGAAGTGATGAAAAAACATAATGTGAAGAAAATGGTGTTCTCATCCTCTGCTACTGTATATGGAGACCCTGCAAAAGTTCCGATTACTGAGGATATGCCCAATTCTGCTACCAATCCTTATGGTAGAACAAAACTGTTCTTAGAACAGATTTTATCTGACGTTTATGTTTCTGATCCGGAATTCTCCATTTCGCTTTTGCGTTACTTCAATCCTGTGGGTGCACATCATAGCGGAAGAATCGGGGAAAATCCCAAAGGAATTCCTAATAATCTGATGCCCTACATCACTCAGGTTGCCTCCGGCAAACTGAAAGAACTGAGTGTATTTGGCGGAGATTACAACACACATGATGGCACCGGCGTGAGAGACTTTATCCATGTAATGGATTTGTCGATGGGTCACTTAAAAGCAATCGAATATATTCAGGACAGAAAAGGCGTGTTCGTGCATAATTTAGGCACCGGCACAGGTTACAGTGTTTTGGATATTATCAAAGCATTTGAAGAAGCGAACGATATCAAGATTGCCTATAAGATTGTGGACCGTCGTCCCGGTGACATTGCAGAATGTTACGCAGACCCCACCAAAGCAAAAGAAGAACTTGGTTGGCAGGCAACGAAAAACATCGTTGATATGTGTCGTGATGCCTGGAACTGGCAAAAACAAAATCCCAACGGTTTTGATGCCTGATTCTATTTGTTTAAAAATTCAATAATAAATTTATCTGGAGGATTTTTACTATGATAAAAAAAGTTTTATCGTTTGTTCTCTGCTTTATGATTTTGATGAGCACTATGGCGTTTGCCGCATCGTTTCAGGATGTGACAAAAGAAAGTCACAGTTGGGCGTATGATGCAATTTATGAAATGGCAGACAAGGGAATCATCAATGGTATTTCCGAAACTGAGTTTGCTCCCGATGTTAATGTTACTAAAGTTCAGGCGATGCTGTTAATCTCAAGAATTTTAGGATACAACACCACCGCTGTTTCCGATAATATCAACAGTATTTATTCTGTGTATGCAGATGATTTATCTGATTTGGATACCGTTTATAAGAAAGAATTGGCATACTTGATTTTCCGCGATGTATTCACTGTGGAAGAAATTTTAGAAGCTGATCTGGAAGATCCCTTAAGCCGTGAAGAAGCTGCGCTGTATATCACTAAAGCAGCAGACGGTGTGGAAGAAATGAACGACATTTCTGTTGTATTAAATACTTATGCAGATGATGGCGATATTTCTGAGGATTACAGAAAAGCTGTTTATTATGTGAGAGATCAGGAATTGATGAACGGCATCGGTGACAACAATTTTTCTCCTAAATCCAATGTTACCCGTGCGCAGATGGCAACTCTGTTATACCGTGTGATGGACACGATTGATATCACCATCACCAAAGGTACTATTGACAGTGTAAACGTTACTGAAAACACTGCAAAAATCTTTGTGGTAACCAATACTTACGAAATTGATTCTGATGTTTTAATCAGAAATCGTGGAGTGGAAATTGCTCCCAAGGATTTATATGCCGGTTCCCACGCTGTTGTGAAAATGATTGACAATAAGATTGTGGAAGTGGACACCTTCTTTGATTTTCCTGAAATCACCGATACTGTTGACGGTGAAGTGAAAAGCGTTAATACTGCAAAAAGTTCTGTACAGTTGAAAAATCCTGATACCGGAGAAATTACCACCTATGAGCTTTCCGGCAAATCCAAAATTGTAGTAAATGGCTCTGATGGCACCTTAGCTCATGTTAGAACCGGTGACTATGCGGTGCTGGATTTGAATCAGTATAATAAAATTGTAAATCTGACTGTTCTGGATTCTTCTGCTAAACTGTCTGATGTTACCATAAATGATATCATCATCGAAGATACTCACGTAGTTTTAGAATTAAAAGATACTGCAGGAAGAACTGATTTCTATGCAATTAATTCTGATAATATCGTCATTAAAAAGAATGGCACCAAAGTTGAATTTTCTGCATTGGGCGTAGGCGACAAGCTTTCCAGCGTTAGCATGAAATACAACCGTATTGTTGAAATTGAAGCGTTCTCTGAAATCAAATCCACTTCCGGTACGATTTCTGAAATCGTGATTTCAGCTGATTCCAGCGTTACCTTATTAAACGGAAACGTTCCCAGCGCTTTCAAAATCGGAAAAGATACCAAATTCTACGTGTTTGGTGAAATAAAAACCATTTATGATTTAAGATTGGCTCAGTATGCAAAAGTTACTTTAGACGGTTCTGTTGTTTCTAAGATTGAAGTTTCCACTCAGTCTCAGAATGCAAATGTAACCGGTATTGTACAGTCTGTGAACACCACTGCAAACCTGGTAACAGTTGTTGATGGTGATGGCAATTCTGTTGCTATTTACGTAAGCAATACCAAAACCAAAATTATTGACAACAATTCCACCAGTGCTTTATCCAAATCCATTAAAGATATCAAAGCAGGCAACACCATTACCTGTATTGGTATTTTAACAAACGGCGTGTTTGAAGCACAGACCATCGTTGTTACCAAGTAATTGCTATAACTAAAAATACCGATGAATCCAAAAAGGATTCATCGGTATTTTTTTGGTGATCAAATCAATTCCTGAAAAGATTCCAGATAAGCATCTGCGATGCTTTCAATCGTTTCTTTTTCTTTGTTTGCACATTCGTCATATAATGCAATTACAGAAAAACCGCCTTTTTTTGCTGAACGTATGGAAAAAAGAGAATCTTCAAAAACCACGGTATTGTGAAGATTTCCACCGAGTTTTGCCATAGATTCAAGATAGATGTCGGGTGTTTCTTTTGTTTTGCCAATATCTGAACAAGTGATTAAAAAATCCAGGTAGGGGAGTACACCGGTTCGTTTTAAAGCAGCTTCACTAAGATGCCGTTCCGATGCAGTTGCTACGCACATCTTGATATTTTTTGATTTTAATAAGTTCAGAAAATCCATTACACAAGGTTTTAACGGAGCATCTTCTTCATAACCTTTCCGAACGGTTTCTGTAAATAGGTTCAGCAATTCTTCGGCACTGATTTGTATTGGAAAATGCTCTTTAATATAGTAAGACGATTGGGTTAATGTCATAGTGCGAAATCGCTCGGTGGTTTCTTCGTCGGGAATGATTCCCAAGGATTTCAGCACTGTTTCACCGAGATTTACCCAGATTGGCATAGAATCCAGAAGAGTTCCGTCCAGATCAAAAATGGCATATTCCATATTGTGCAATATTTGTTCCGGTTGTTGATTCATATATATAAGGTTACCTTTCTAAAATTAATAACAGAGATGAAAAAAGGATATACCCTGTATATCCTTTTCTTTTGCTTTTTAAGTATGATAGCTTTGTAAAAATGCGTGTAACCGTTCGCTTTTCGGATGGTTGAACACATCGTCGGGAGTGCCTTGTTCCACGATAACACCGTTATCAATAAAAATCACCTTATCAGAAACTTCTTTGGCAAAAGACATTTCGTGTGTTACAATTACCATCGTTGTTTTCTGCTCGGCAAGTTGCTTGATTACTTTTAAAACCTCGCCGGTCAATTCAGGGTCCAGCGCAGAGGTGGGTTCATCAAAGCATAAAATATCGGGATTCAATGCCAATGCTCTTGCGATTGCAACACGTTGTTGCTGACCGCCGGAAAGTTCGCAGGGATAGTTGTTGATTTTGTTGGAAAGACCAACTTTGTCCAGCAGTTCCAGCGCTTTTTTTTCAATGTTTTCCGGAGTGTCTGTTTTTAAGAGGGTAGGCGCTAAGGTAACATTCTTTAAAGCTGTGTATTGAGGAAACAGGTTGAATGACTGAAATACCAATCCGAAATGAAGACGCATTTCGCGGATATACTGTTCACTCATTTTGCTTTTGTTTTCCCCGTTATAAATTTCTTTTCCGTTGATGGAGATAGTTCCGCCTTCTGCAAATTCCAAGAAATTCAAACAGCGAAGCAGGGTGGTTTTTCCGCCACCGGAGGATCCGATAATGGAGAGAACTTCACCTTTTTCGATGGAAAAACTAACTCCCTTTAAGACTTCGGTTTTTCCAAAACTTTTTACAAGATTGTTTACTTCTAACATAGGAACCTACCTTTTTACACTTTGTAGTAACTGAGTTTCTTTTCAATATATCCGAAAAGGAGAGTTAAAATTCCGCAGAATGCCAGATAAAATGCGCCGGAATAAAACAGAGGCCATAAAATATGTTCACTGTTCATCATTCTTTTTGCATTCCATGTGATTTCATAAATCATAATGGTGTTGGCGAGAGAAGTATCTTTTACCAAGGTTAAAAACTCATTGCTCATAGGAGCAATAATTCTTTTTACAACCTGCATCAGAATGATTTTGAAGAATACCTGCCGTTTGGTAAGACCCAGCACGGCTCCTGCCTCGTATTGACCTTTCGGAATACTTTCAATACTTCCTCTGAAGATTTCTGCAAAGTAGCAGGAATAATTCAGCACAAATGCGAAGATTACAGCGGAGAACAGGTTAATACCTTTTACCCCCATCAATCCGGGGCCAAATCCGAATGCAATCAGTTGCAACATCAAAGGCGTTCCCCGGATAATCCAGATCAGGGTTTTCATCGGATATTTGATAATTTTCAGTTTACTCATGGAACCGAATGAGATAATCAGTCCCAACGGCAATGCCATAACCAGGGTTAACCCGAATATTTTCAGTGTTGTTACAAAGCCCTCTAAAAGGCTCATGGTAACCTTTAAAAAAAGTTGCATAAAAACCTCTTAATTGATGAAAAAGGGTTGCTTCAAAAAAAGAATAGTCTCATTTTGTTACAACCCTTTTTTTCGTTTTTTGTTGTTAAATTAGAACGCTAAGTTCAGTTCGTATTTTTCAGCCAGAGCGGTTAAAGTGCCGTCTTCGTATAATTCTTTGATTGCAGTGTTCACAGATGCCTGGAGTTCAGCGTCGTCTAATCTGAAACCGATACCGTATTCTTCGGTAGTCAGTTCTACACCGAAGGTGTATGCTTCATAGCTGGTGCCGGGAGCGGTGGAAGCTTTTGCCATGGTGATATCGATAACACAAGCGTCAGCCTGACCTGCTGCTAATGCCATTAAAGCATCAGTCTGTGCAGCAACGGGAGTGTAGTTTGCATCCAAACCATTGTCAATGATAGCCTGTTCTCCTGCGGAACCTGCTTCAGCTGCAAATTTTAAACCTTTTAAGCTGTCAACAGTGGTGTAATCTGCAATAGAGTCTTTAGCCATTACAACAACCTGTGCATTTTTAACATATGCATCAGACACTAAACAGTTGGTTTTTACTTCATCAGAAATGGTCATGCCGTTCCAGATACAGTCAATCTGATCAGCATCTAAAGTTACGAATTTGGTATCCCAGTTGATTTCAACGAATTTGGGAGTCATGTTCAGTTTTTCACAAACTGCTTCTGCAAATTCGGTATCGAAACCAGTTAATTCACCATTTTCATCTAAGTAGTTCATGGGTTCGTAGATGGTGTAACCGATTACTAATTCTTCATTAGCGGTTTCAACATCGTTGTTGGTAGCGGGCTGAGTGGTGGTCTGGCAACCGGTGAAGAGCAGTAACATGCTAAGAACCAGCGCCAAAAGCTGCATCATTTTTTTCATGATAAAAATCTCCTTTGCATAAAAAAATTTTTTACATTATATGCTCATCCATTCTAACATATTCTTTTTAAAAAATCAACCATATTTTTGCATTTTTATTAATTTTTCCAAATTAATTTGTCAATTTCTGTTTTGTTTGACAAAAAAAACAGAATATGTTATAATAAATAAAATTTGAAATTCGGAGAAAGTGCTATGCAAATTCCAATTACTGAGCGACTCAAAACCGTTGCGGAAATGATTGAAAAAACAGGGACATTATGTGATATCGGAACTGATCACGGATATCTTCCCATTTATTTGTTGCAACAACAGAAAATCAACTATGCATATGCATGTGACGTAAGAGACGGTCCGCTGAAAAATGCCGCAAAAAATATTGCCGCCTTTCACGTGAAGAACTATATCCAAACGGTGAAAAGCGATGGACTAAAAGAACTTTCCGATAAGGAGTTTGATGTGATTTCCATTTGCGGAATGGGAGGTCGGTTAATTGTCAATATCCTTGCAAACGATATTGACACCGCCCGTCGTGCGAAATATATGGTGCTCCAGCCACAAAGCGAAATTCCCGTGTTAAGACGTTTTTTATCTGAAAATCATTTTGTGATCAAGGAGGAAAGAATCGCTTTAGAGGATCGCAGGTTTTATGTTTTGATGTTGGTTTCCAACGGAGAGGAACCCAATCGGGATGAAATGAGCTATCAGTTGGGACGATGTCTTCTCAACCGGAATGACAACCTGACAAAACAGTATCTGACCAAAGAATTAAACCGTTTTCAAACAATTTTAAATGCTCGTGGCGGAAGTGAAAATGCTCCGGAAATTCATGAAATTATTTGTGAATTGAAAAAATATGTATAAATTTATAAATATATACAAAAAAACTCAAAAAAATGTAAAAAAAACTTGAATTCTTTTTGATTTTATGTTATAATATTTTGAAAAGAATTTTTAAGTAAAGTATAAGAATTGACATAGGAATTAAGAGGATAAGGTGGTACAGTATGATTCATAAACATTTTCAGAATGCAGTATATCAGTTTGTTGGGATTGTGGAATATCCGTTCGGGGTGTTGGATGAAAACAGCTTTGTGGTTGCCGCATCAAATAACATGAGCGTAGGAAAACATTTCCCAATTGATTTGGAGCTGTTAAGTGACGGATCCGTCATCGTAGAAGAAGGGGTTACTTATAAGCCGATTTTTGTGCGTTCTAAATTGGAATTTTGCATTTATGTGGAATCTGATTCTGACATAGCAAAAAAATATGCACAGATGTTGGCAGCAACTTTTTCCAATATCAAGCATTTTTATGAAGAAAAGTATGATGCAGGAAATTTCCTCAAAAATATTTTATTAGACAGTGTCCTTCCCGGTGAAGTTTATGCTCGCTCCAAAGAATTGAAGTTGTCTTATGAAGTGCCCAGAACCGTGTATCTGGTAAATCTTCCTGTTCAGGATGACGGCAATGTGGCAGAAATTTTAGGTGGAATGTTCCCTGAAAAAGGAAAACAGTTTGTAATTGCTCTGGATGAAAAGAATATTGCAGTGATTTCTGAAACATCTGAGTCCGAACGTTCCGCGAAAAAACAGGAAGCGTTGGTTTCCACGATTATCGACACGGTGCGTTCTGAGGCTATGATTAATATCTGTGTCGGAATCGGTTCTCTGGCTCCCACATTGAGAGATGTGGCAGCTTCTTATCGTGAAGCACAGGTTGCATTGGAAATCGGACGTGTGTTTGATGCAGAAAAGGAAATTCTCAATTATGAATCTTTGGGAATCGGTCGTTTGATTTATCAGCTTCCTGTAAAACTTTGTCAGATGTTTTTAGATGAAGTGTTTAAGAAAGATTCTATTGACAAGCTGGATTCCGAAACTTTAATGACCATTCAGAAATTTTTTGATAACAGTTTGAACATTTCCGAAACATCCAGAAAACTTTTCATTCACAGAAATACCCTGGTATATCGTCTGGATAAGATCCAGAAACTGACCGGATTGGATTTAAGAGAATTTGATGATGCAATTATCTTTAAAGTGGCCATGATGGTGAAAAAATACCTTTCTGCAAATGTGATGAAAATTTGAGGTGCTAAGTAGTGTTACAGTTTAAAGATGTTACCAAAACCTATGAAAACACCAATGTAACCGCATTGGAAAATGTTAATTTGGATATTGAAAAAGGGGAGTTTGTTTTCCTGGTTGGTCATAGTGGCGCAGGAAAATCAACCTTGATTAAATTGATTACTGCGGAAGAACAGGCTTCTTCCGGTGAAATTATCATCAATGATATCAACGTGACGAAGTTAACCAGAAAAGAAATCCCTTATTACAGAAGAACATTAGGAATGGTGTTTCAGGATTTCCGTTTGCTGGACAATAAAACAGTGATTGATAATGTGGCATTTGCTATGAAGGTGGTTGGTGCCACCAATCGTCAGATCAGAAGACGGGCTCCTGATGTTTTGGGCAGAGTGGGGCTGTCTCAAAAGGCTCATTTTTATCCTGATCAGTTATCTGGTGGGGAACAGCAGCGTGTTGCAATCGCAAGAGCATTGGCAAATAATCCTAATCTGATTATTGCCGATGAACCTACCGGGAATTTAGACCCGGATACTTCCAAAGAAATTATGGAGTATCTAGAGGAAATCAATCGTAGCGGTACCACAATCATCGTTGCTACTCACGATAAGGATATTGTAAACAGAATGCATAAACGTGTTATCGCTGTAGGCGGCGGAAACATTATCCGAGATGATGAAAGAGGAGGCTACAGTGATCATGAAAAATTTTAGTTATTTTTTCAAGGAAGCCCTCGGCAATTTATTCTCCAATAAAACAGTCACTTTTATGACTGTTATCACTATCGTGGTTTCCTTGATTGTGACAGGTTTCATCCAGATTGTTTCGTTCAATCTGGTGCACGTTTCTGATCAGCTTAACAATAACTTTGTGTTTAATGTTTATATAAATGACACGGTCTCCGATGAAGAATTGGAACGGGTCAAAGGAAGCGTTATGGAAGTTGCAATGGTGGAAAATGCTGTTCTGGTATTGAAGACAGAAGCGTTTCGGGAATTTAAAGCAACAGTGGGAGATGACCCTCTGCTGCAGGGATTATCCGAAGCCGATAATCCGTTCCGCAACAGATTTGAAGTCACTGTAACAAATCTTGATCAGGCAGATTCCATTATGAATGAAATTCGTCTGATTCCTGAAGTGGACGCCATTTCCAACAATCTGGAAACGTCTCAGAAATTGGTGGAAGCAAAAGAGAGTATTAACCTGTACAGTTGTATTATTTATCTGGCACTGGCATTACTTTGTTTGAGCATTATTTCTAACATTATCAATGTTTCAGTTTTTTCCCGCAGAAAACACATCAACATTATGAAGTATGTGGGAGCAACCAATGGCTTTGTTAAAGCACCTTTTATTATCGAAGGTATATTAGTCGGTTTGTTTGGTGCAATTTTATCCAGTTTATTATTATTTTACGGATACAACCTGCTATATCCGAATATCCATCAGGTGATGCAGGGAGTTTTCCTGATTCAGCCGTCAATGCTGTTTTGGCAGTTATTGCTGATTAACAGCGTTTATGGGGTGCTGGTCAGTGCGTTAGGTGCTGCATTTGCAGTCAACAAATACGTGAAAGTATAGTAAGTAGTCCGTATATCGAATTTTTAGCGTAAGAGGTCCAATATGGAAAAAACAACAGATTCTATTCAGCAACATTATTCTCATCAGCACAGACATCATCGCAGACGTCGTCACAGACATCGCAGAGGCCGTTATTCAACAGAGCGTCAGTCTCAAAACAAGCGTGAAATGACATTTGTTTTGATGTGTACTGCTATTGTGATTATTGCTATGGTTATTTTAATCCCTTTGTTAACGAATTTCATTGAATCGATTAACTAGTTGGCTGACGATTCAAGAAAGGAAACAAATTATGAATAAAAATCAAATTTTATCTTTGTTATTAAGTTTTATGCTACTGTTATCGATAGGGCTTTCCACAACAGTTGTTATGGCAGACCAGAAATCTGATTTGCAACAGAAACAACAGAACGCAGAACAGAAAGCAGACCAAGCTCAAGAAAAATTGAATCAGGCAAAGGACAAAAAAGCAACTTATGACGAGGTAAAACGGGATTTGGATTCTCAGATGAGTATTGTTGCGGCGCGTGTGAAGGAGCTAAACAATCAGGTATCTGCTTTGGAGTCTGAAATCCAGACAACCGAATCGGAAATCAAACGTTTAACGGAAGAGGAAGACGAAAACAGAGAACTGTTCAAATTGCGTATGAGATCTCTGTATGAAGAAAACTCCACCTCTTATCTGGACATTTTGCTGTCCAGCGGCGATTTGGCAGATTTTCTGTATCGTTTGGATGTGATTGAACAAATCGCGGCTTATGATCAGCAAATTATTTCTGATATCGTGAACCGTAAGGCTAAAGTAGAGGAAGCAAGTGCTCTTTTAAAGGTAAAGAAAGAGGAATTGCTGATTGTAAAAGCAGAAGCTGACAGAGAACAGCAAAATTTACAAACCTTGATTGATGAAAATACCCGGGTATTAACTCAGCTTCAGAATGATATTAACAAATATACGGAAGAATATAAGAAATTTGAACAGGAAAGTGCAAACATTCAAGCACAGATCCGTTCCTTATCGTCTTCTCCTTCTACTTCCGGAAACACTTCCACTGCGAAATATTCCGGCGGTGTAATGATGTGGCCGGCACCCGGCTATCAGACGATTACTTCTTATTTCGGCAACCGTTTGCATCCTGTTTTGAAAGTGTATAAATTGCATACCGGTATTGATATTGCAGCACCCAGCGGAGCTTCGGTTATTGCAGCGGCCGACGGAAAGGTTATCATTTCAGGTTATTCCAGCGCATATGGTAATTATATCGTAATTGACCACGGCAGCGGAATTACCACTTTATATGGTCACCATTCTTCCAATTTGGTGTCGGTAGGAGCTGTTGTAAAACAGGGGCAGAAAATTGCCAAGGTCGGAAGCACAGGATGGTCCACCGGGCCGCATCTTCATTTTGAAGTAATGTTAAATGGTGCTGTTCAGAATCCGTTGAATTACCTACAATAATTTTGATTGAATTTGCATATCTTAGGTTGAGGGTACCGCAGTTTGCGGTACCCTCAAATTTCAAATGAAACGAGGCGTTTGTTATGAAAGAATCAACGGCTAGACGTATTTTATACGTTGTGTTAGCAGTTGTTATTGGATTTGTTGGTTATTTTGCAGGAGTTCTTCACGAAAGAAGCGGAACTCTTGCAGGCAGTTATACCACGCAAGCACTGAAAATCAAGAAACTTAACGAAATTATACATGAAAATTATTATTTCCGGGAAGCTATTGAGGACGACACTGCTTTTGATTATGCGATGTCAGGTTATGTGAATCATTTGAAGGATCCCTTTTCATTTTATATGTCAAACGACGATCTGGATGGTTTTACGGAAGAAATCGAAGGAAATTATGTAGGTATCGGTGTGGAAATCACAGTGGATGAAAATAATTTTCTAACCATTATCAACTCCTTTGACGGATCTGCTGCTCAAAAAGCAGGGATTAAAACCGGAGACCGGATTATCGAAGTTGACGGAACTCCCGTGACCGGTGATATGATGGACGAAACCGTGGCTATGATCCGTGGGCTTCCGGGAGAAAGTGTTTCTTTAAGTATCCTCACAAAAGGGGGAGAATTAAAAGAAGTGGAGTTGGTAAGAACTGAGGTTTCTGTGGAAACCGTTCGTGCGAAAATGTTGCAAGACGGTGTGGGTTATGTGCGAATCTCCAGTTTCGATGTGGGAACAGATCGGGAATTTATCCGTAAGTTTGAAGAATTGGACATAACGCAATTAAAAGGATTGATTTTGGATTTGCGTTCCAATTCCGGAGGCACATTGGATAGCGTTGTTGCTGTTTCTGATTATCTGATGCCGGAGGGGACCATTGTTTCTGTAAAATATACCGATGGTTCGGAAATTGTGGAAACATCTGATGCGGAACATTCCTTTGACCTTCCGATTTGTGTTCTGATTGACGAGGGTACCGCCAGTGCTGCAGAATTGTTGGCAGGCGGTCTCCGGGATAATAACGGAGCAAAATTAGTCGGACAGAATTCCTTCGGTAAGGGTGTGGTTGGTCAGAGTTTCTTTATCGATTCAGACAGTGCTGTGGTTCTGACAGTTGGTGAATATTTCTTGCCCAGCGGTGTTAATATTCATAAAGTCGGGTTAGCACCGGATATTGAAGTTGCTTTGGAAAATCAGACGACCAGCATCTTTTTGATGGATCAATCTCAGGATACACAGTTACAAAGAGCGATTGAGGAGTTGAAATCCTATGAATAAACTCACCAGATATGCTAAGGCAAAAATCAATCTTACATTAGATGTGCTCGGAAAACGGGAAGACGGATACCATGATTTAAGAATGATTATGGCGGAGATTCCGTTGGCTGATACTGTCACCCTCATAAAACAGGATGAGATTACCGTGAGAACCAATCTGAGTTTTTTGCCTAAAAATGATAAGAATATTGCATTCCGTGCTGCCAAATTGTTTTTTGAAGAAACGGGGATCAGTGGTGGTGTAGCAATTACAATTGATAAGAAAATTCCGGTCAGTGCAGGTCTTGCAGGCGGAAGCACCGATGCAGCTGCTGTATTTCACGGGTTAAATGAATTGTACGAAACAAATCTTTCGTTAGCACAATTGCAGCATATGGGAAACAAAATTGGGAAAGACATCCCGTTTTGTTTGCAGGGTGGCGTTGCTTTGGCAGAGGGAACAGGAGAACGTTTAACCACACTTCCCGAACTTTCGCATTGCTTTATTGTGCTAATTAAACCGAAACATATCAACGTTTCCACCAAAGATGTTTTCACTTCGTTGCAAGCATCCAAAATTGAGTTGCATCCCGATACCGCAGGAGCAATCCAATCTCTGGAACAAGAAGATATTCACGGGCTTTCCCGCAGAATGTATAATGTTTTGGAAGAAGTCACTGTGAAAAAACATCCCTTGATTGCAGAACTGAAATCTGTGATGATGGAAGAAGGTGCTTTAGGTAGCGTGATGAGTGGAAGCGGACCGTCTGTTTTTGGGATTTTTGATTCTTTGCAATCCGCTGAAAACGCCAGACAGCGTCTCTTAAATTATGATGAACAAGTTTTTTTAATGACTGTATAATTTTAAAAAAGAAGGTAAGAATCGTATCACAAAGGTACGGTTCTTATTTTTTAATTTTAAAAACAAGGAGAAACACAGTGAAAATGTCAAAAAACCTACAACCCATCAAGAAATTTTTAAGAAACAACAGAGCAGTGATCACAGCAGTATTGGCAGTTTTTTTAATCGGTACACTTTTAGGGATGGTATCAGAAGCCAAAGAACAGACGGATAAAATATCTGAAAAATTTGTGCGGTTTCATATTGTGGCAAACAGTAATTCAGCGGAAGATCAAACCGTTAAAATGAAAGTGAGAGAAGCAATTTTTTCAGAGCTTGATTTTTCTCACATTTCGTCTAAAGAGGAAGCAATTGCGTATTTTACAGAACACCAAAAAGATATTGAATGTGTTGCCGGTCGGGTGCTTTTAGAGAACGGTTTTTCCTACACTGCAAATGTTACGGTTGGCAAAAGAGAATTTCCGGTGAGAGAATATTCTGACTTCGTGTTGCCTGCAGGTACCTACGATGCAATTTCTGTTACATTGGGAGTAGGGGAAGGGGAGAACTTTTTTTGTGTGATGTATCCGTCTCTATGCAAAATTGAAGGAGTTACAGAATCCACGGATTCTGATTATCAAGTGTTAAACAGTGTTTTAAGTGAGGAAGAAACTTCTGCAATCACCGGCAACAAACAGCAAATTGTGTATAAATTTAAACTCATTGAATTTTTGGAATATATATTCTGAAAATATAAATAAAAAAGTCAGATTCTCTAAAAAAAATTAGAATCTGACTTTTTTTCTGGAAAATGAATAAAAAAAAGATAAAAAAAGCAAAATTTCGGAAAAAGTTATGGAAAAACCCTTTACAAATTTTAGATTTATGTTATAATATATCAGTATTACTCTGTTGTGCTATAAGTTTATGTTCTTACATGCGCAAATGGAGTAATAACAAAATTGTAAAAAATAATATTATATACTTAGGAGGCTTTTACTAATGGGTAAAAAATTTGTATACCTTTTTTCCGAAGGCGACGCAAAAATGCGTGAGCTGCTGGGCGGTAAAGGTGCGAACCTGGCTGAAATGACCAAAATTGGTCTGCCGGTTCCTCAGGGCTTCACTGTTTCTACTGAAGCTTGTACCCAGTACTATGAAGATGGCAGAACCATCAACGCAGACATTCAGGCTGAAATTATGGAAAACATCACCAAAATGGAAGCAATCTGCGGCAAAAAATTCGGTGATAAAGAAAATCCGTTACTGGTTTCCGTTCGTTCCGGTGCAAGAGCATCTATGCCCGGTATGATGGATACCATCTTAAACTTAGGTTTAAATGAAGAAGTTGTTGAAACCATGTCCGCTAAAACCGGCAACGCTAGATGGGCTTGGGACTGCTACAGAAGATTCATCCAGATGTATTCTGACGTAGTTATGGAAGTTGGTAAGAAATACTTTGAAGAACTTATCGACGAAATGAAAGAAAAGAAAGGCGTTACTCAGGACGTTGAATTAACCGCTGATGACTTAAAAGAATTAGCAGGTCAGTTCAAAGCTGAATACAAATCCAAAATCGGTAAAGACTTCCCGGCTGACCCCAAAGAACAGTTAATGGGTGCTGTTGAAGCTGTATTCCGTTCCTGGGACAACCCCCGTGCTAACGTTTACAGACGTGACAACGATATTCCTTATTCCTGGGGTACCGCTGTTAACGTGCAGATGATGGCATTCGGTAACATGGGCGATGACTGTGGTACCGGTGTTGCATTTACCCGTGACCCCGCTACCGGCGACAAAGGTCTGATGGGTGAATTCTTAGTAAACGCTCAGGGTGAAGACGTTGTTGCAGGTGTTCGTACTCCTATGCCCATCGCTCAGATGGCTGAAACCTTCCCCGAAGCTTTCGCTGAATTCAACAAAGTTTGTGCAATCTTAGAAGATCATTACAGAGATATGCAGGATATGGAATTCACCATTGAAAACAAAAAACTGTATATGCTCCAGACCAGAAATGGTAAGAGAACTGCAAAAGCTGCTTTAAAAATCGCTTGTGACTTAGTAGACGAAGGCATGATCGATAAAAAGCAGGCAGTTGCAATGATCGATCCCAGAAACTTAGACACTTTATTACATCCCCAGTTTGATGCAAAAGCATTAAAAGCTGCAACTCCTATGGGCAGAGGTTTAGGTGCTTCTCCCGGTGCTGCTTGCGGTCAGGTTGTATTTACTGCTGAAGATGCAGAAGCTTGGAACAACCAGGGCAAAAAAGTTATCTTAGTTCGTTTAGAAACTTCTCCTGAAGATATCACCGGTATGAAAGCATCCCAGGGTATCTTAACCGTTCGTGGCGGTATGACCTCTCACGCAGCAGTTGTTGCTCGTGGTATGGGTACCTGCTGTGTATCCGGTTGTGGCGAAATCAACATGGACGAAGAAAACAAAAAATTCACCTTAGCAGGTAAAACTTTCGTAGAAGGCGATGAAATCTCCATCGACGGTTCTACCGGTAACATCTACGACGGTATTATCCCCACCGTTGACGCTGAAATCGCTGGCGAATTCGGCAGAATCATGGAATGGGCAGACGAGTTCAGAACCTTAAAAGTTAGAACCAATGCTGACACTCCTGCTGATGCGAAAAAAGCTGTTGAATTAGGTGCTGAAGGTATCGGTTTGTGCCGTACCGAGCATATGTTCTTCGAAGCAGACAGAATCGCTGCATTCAGAGAAATGATCTGTGCTGACACCGTTGAAGCTAGAGAAGTTGCATTAGAAAAAATCCTGCCCTATCAGCAGGGAGACTTCGAAGCTCTGTACGAAGCGCTGGAAGGAAATCCGGTTTGTATCCGTTTCTTAGATCCTCCGTTGCATGAGTTCGTTCCCACTGAAGAAGCTGACATTGCTGCTTTAGCAAAAGCTCAGGGCAAAACCGTGGAAGATATCAAAGCAATCATTGCTTCCTTGCACGAATTCAACCCCATGATGGGTCACAGGGGATGCCGTTTAGCAGTTACCTATCCTGAAATTGCTAAAATGCAGACCAAAGCAGTTATCCGTGCAGCTATCAATGTGAAGAAAGCTCATCCGGATTGGAACATCGTTCCCGAAATTATGATTCCCTTAGTTGGCGATATCAAAGAATTAAAATATGTTAAATCTGCTGTTGTTGCAACTGCTGATGCTGAAATCGCAGCTGCAGGCGCAGACTTAAAATACGAAGTTGGTACTATGATTGAAATCCCCAGAGCTGCTTTAACCGCAGACGCAATCGCAACTGAAGCTGAATTCTTCTGCTTCGGTACCAACGACTTAACTCAGATGACCTACGGTTTCTCTCGTGATGACGCTGGTAAATTCTTAGATGCATACTATGATGCAAAAATCTTTGAAAATGATCCGTTTGCTAAACTGGACCAGACCGGTGTTGGTCAGCTGATGGAATTAGCTGTTACCTTAGGTAAAAAAGCTCGTCCCGAAATTCATTGCGGTATCTGTGGTGAACACGGCGGTGACCCTGTTTCCGTTGAATTCTGCCACAAAATCGGACTGGACTACGTTTCTTGTTCTCCCTTCCGTGTACCGCTTGCAAGATTAGCTGCTGCTCAGGCTGCATTCAAAGGCTAAAATACAATATCAGTTGTAATATAGCATAAAAAAAGAGTTGTGAATCATATGATTCGCAACTCTTTTTTATTTCAAATTGATATTACATTTGAAATATGTTATACTTAAAAAAACAGAAGAAATGAAAGAAAAGCTGGGAAATTTGAAGAAAAAAGTCGAAAAGTTTTATAAATTTAAAAGCGGCATCTTGTTTTCGCACTGTTGTGGTATTTGTTGAATTATTATATTGCTGTCAAAGTTGCAACAGAGGTTTCTGATGCAACTTTTTATGTAGCGACTTAGTTATGAAAGCCGAGAATTTAGGAAGAGGATATTGACATTGTAATTTGTTTTATGTTATACTGAATATGTATTTTTACACTTTGATATTCAGGAGGAAAATATGGCTGCTAATTATGAACAAAAGTTTCTTCTAAACTATAATCTGAACCCGGTTTATCAACTGTTTTCCAGCGCAAAATTTGCGATGGATATGAAGTTTGAAGTCAGACTCAATAGCCGTGAACCGCAAAATTGCTGTTTGAGATTTAATCACGGAATGTCTATGTCATCCTGGGGAGAGTGTATCACTGTTATTCTCACTCCTGTCAGCGACACTCAAACATCTATGTCTATCCGTTCTGAGTGTGCATTGCCCACACAGATTATTGACTGGGGCAAAAATAAGCAAATTGTTAATCAAATTAATAATTATGTGTTGCAGAACATTGGGTTGTTTTTAACTGCTCAACCTGTTTATGTCACTCCCCAGAGTGTTCCGAATCAAACAGTACAGCAGATGTACTGTAAAAATTGCGGTTGTGCAATTCCTGCGAACCGTGGCACTTTTTGCAGCTCCTGCGGCGCAAAATTAGACTAAAACAGCTGCCTTATTTATTCAATAGCAGGCGATATATGCTTGCTATGATAGGAGAGTTTTTATGAAACCGTTATTGAATCGATTATATCAAACAGTTGATGAAAACCATGAGCAAATTATTTCGATTGCAGACGAGTTGCTTCGTAATCCGGAGTTGGGTTACTTTGAGCAAAAAGCATCTCAGCTTGTTCGCAAAACTTTTGACGATTTAGAGATTACATATGAATATCCGTTAGCTTTAACCGGTGTGAAAGCCACTTTAGACACAAAAAAAGAAGGCCCCAATGTTTGTATTATCGGAGAAATGGATGCATTGGTTTGCAAAGGGCATCTTTTTGCAGGGGAAGACGGGAAAGCACACGCTTGTGGTCATCACGCTCAGATTGCGGCGATGCTTGGTGCGGCAATTGGACTCAAAAAAAGCAATGTTTGGAAAGAACTGTGCGGAAAAATTACCTTTATGGCAGTGCCTGCCGAGGAGTTTATCGATTTATCTTCCCGTAAAGAATTAAAAGCACAGGGAAAAATTGAATACCTTGGCGGTAAGCAACAACTTTTTTATGAAGGTGCTTTTCGTGATGTGGATATTGTGATGATGATTCACGCCCAGACCGAAGCTCCCGAGGCCAAATTTTATTCCAGAACATCTAATCTTGGGTTTATGGCAAAAACCATTACTTTCCGAGGAAAAGCGGCTCACGGCAGCCGTCCTGATGAAGGGGTAAACGCTTTAAATGCGGCGGCACTTGCTATTTTGGGAATTCATTCCAACCGTGACACCTTTACCGAGGAAGAACATATCCGAATTCATCCCATCATCACCAAAGGCGGTGATGTGGTGAATTCTGTTCCTGATGAAGTTTGCATTGAAACCTATGTCAGAGGAGCAACTTTTGATGCCATTCGTAAGGGAAGTGATGCTGTAAACCGTGCGATGCAGGGAGCATCTCAAATGATTGGTACTGATGTTTATATTGAGGATATGTTGGGCTTTTTACCTTTACAGGAAAGTAATGAAATCAATGATGTGATGGATGAAGTTGCCAAAGAGGTGTTGGGAGATGATTCTTTAGTACCAGGTGTGCCTGCAGTGGGGTCTTCTGATATCGGGGATGTAAGTTGTGTGATTCCCACTGTTCAGCCATCCATTGGTGGTTTTTCGGGAATCATTCATTCCAAAGATTTTTTGGTAACTGATGTTGAGGTTGCTTATATCGGTGCAGCTAAAATTCTGGCAGCAACTGCAGTTGAGTTATTGAAAAATGATGCAGAAGTTGCGAAAAAAGTTATCGACAACTTCCATCCCTTATTTACTCAGGATGAATATCTGGCCTATTTAAAACGTGGTGAAATATAAAGAGAAAAGGCGAATTGTGATTGGGTGTCACAATTCGTTTTTTTATGAAAAAAGTTGTATTATTTCGGAGAAAAGAGAGCGTTTTCTATTGACAAAATTGGTGGTTGGGTGTATGATTATTATAGTTGGAATCTGATTCCAAAATAAGCAGAGTAGGAAATAATGCGTCAAGTGAAAAGAGAACGGGAAGTTGTCTCTTTTACGAAAGATTGTTGGGGTGAATATACCAAAAGAATCTGCGATGTTATTTCCGCATTCCGTTGCTACAAAAGAATACACAAGCCGTTTTCTTTCAGAGTTATTCGGCTATTTGCGTCCTTTTTGTAGTGTGGTACAAGAAAGGATTTTTTTATGTCTAAAACTACAAATTTAAGAAGAATGGTCATTTTGGCATTTCTGATAGCACTAAATATTGTGCTGGTCAGATTGCTTTCCTTTCAGACTCCTGTATCTCGTTTGGATTTTGGCTTTTTACCCATTTCTGTGGCAGGTGCAATGTTTGGTCCCATTTGGGGCGGAATTGCAGGCGGATTAGCCGATATTGGCGGAATGCTTTTTAATTCCAAAGGGATGGCATTCTTTTTTGGTTGGACTTTAAACGCTGTTTTACACGGTGTGTTTTACGGACTGTTTCTTTATAAAAAGAAGAAAACGCTGATTCGTATTTTATTGTGTGTGCTGATCAAAGGTATTTTTGTGGATTTGTTTTTGGGAAGTATCTGGGGTGCAATATTCCGTGGAGGCATGCATTTAATTGGTGCTGTGGCATGGGAGCGTTTTATTATTTTTATGATAAAAGCACCCATTGAGATTATCACAGGCTATTTATTTTTCAAAGTGTTATCTCTAGAGGTGAGGGAATTAAAAGAGGTGTGAAAGTTGAAACAGACATCTAAACAAGATTTTGTAAGTTATCCCAATAGTT
>JAZOQZ010000145.1:0-12064 GCA_045656345.1 Clostridia bacterium | reverse complement strand
CAAAGAGAAAAACTGGGCAGTCGCTTAGGATTTATATTGCTGAGTGCCGGATGTGCAATCGGGATTGGCAATGTATGGAAGTTTCCATACATTGCAGGACAGTATGGAGGAGGATTGTTCGTACTCATCTATTTGGTGTTTTTGCTATTAATGGGTGTTCCTGCTTTAACGGTTGAATTTTCCTTGGGACGTGCTGCACAAAGCAGTCCTGTAAAACTGTATGATGCCTTGGATAAACAAGACGGAAAATTCAAAAAATGGCGTTGGCACGGTTATGTGGCGATGGCAGGGAACTATCTATTGATGATGTTCTACACCATCGTGGCAGGTTGGATGCTTCAGTATTTTGTTCTGACGGCACAAGGCACTTTTTCCGGAATGGATCCTAAGGCAATCGGAAGTGTGTTTAACGGGGTATGTGCCGATCCTGTTTCGATGATTTGTTACACAGGATTTGTTATTTTAATTGGTTTTTTTGTTTGTTCCATCGGTGTTCAGAATGGGTTGGAAAAGATTACAAAATGGATGATGTTGGCACTGCTTGGTATTATGATTGTGCTGGCAATAAACAGTATTTTCTTGCCCGGCGGACAGAAAGGGCTGGCTTTCTATTTACTTCCTGATGTTTCTAAAATTCGGGAGCATGGGCTTATCAATGTTATTGTTGCTGCAATGAATCAGGCATTCTTTACGTTAAGTATCGGTATGGGTTCAATGGCGATTTTTGGAAGCTATATCGGCAAAGAACGTTCCTTAATGGGAGAATCAGTGAATATTGCATTGCTGGATACCTTTGTAGCCATTGCATCCGGCTTGATTATTTTCCCCGCTTGCTTTGCGTATAACGTGAATATTGATAGTGGACCATCTTTAATTTTTGTAACACTGCCCAATATTTTTAACCATATGGCAGGTGGCAGAATCTGGGGAAGCTTTTTCTTTATCTTTATGAGCTTCGCCGCACTATCTACTGTATTTGCAGTGTTTGAAAATATCATTTCCTGCACTATGGATTTAACAAAAATGAGCCGTAAAAAAGCTTGTCTGATAAATGGAATATTGATGTTTGTACTTGCCTTGCCTTGTATTTTTGGCTTTAATGTGTGGAAGAATGTTTCTTTATTAGGAAACGGCACCAACATTATGGATTTGGAAGATTTCCTGGTTTCCAATATTATTCTGCCGCTTGGTGCAATGATTTATATTATTTTTGCAGTGAGCCGTCGTGGTTTTGGTTGGAATAAACTGCTAGAGGAAGCGAATCAGGGCAAAGGTCTTAAAATTCCTAAATGGATAAAGGGGTATATGACATTCGTATTACCCGCAATCATTTTTGTTATTTTCCTGATGGGAATTATTAATTATTTCGCATAATTCTTTCCGACATCATCAAAAGGAGAGCGACAATACTACAGTTGTATTTCGCGACAGTGAACTATGGATTATATTTCTCGAAAACCAATTTGTGTTTCTCTTCCCGGAATGGAGATTTATCTGACCTCTCATTTCTTTCAGTTATTAGCAGACAGACCGCCTTGGAGGCATGCTCATCCCTGTTACGAAATGGTGTGTACTCAGATTAACGGACAAGCAGCGTTTACCATTGTTCCGCCGTTAACAGAGCATATTTCAAAATCTGCCGAAGATGGAATTTTATGTTCTTTTCTCTTTACTTTTACCAATAGTGATCCGGATGATTTTTGCCAGATTCTTCGTTCCGTGGAGAAAATTGTGGAAATACAGGATACATTTAGTGGATTAAGTCGTTTGGTTGAAATCAGAGAAGCGCTGGTCAATAAGAGTTTTGGATACGAAGAGCAGTTGAAGGCGGAATTGCGTCTGTTTTTCGTGCAGTTGGCAAAAAATGTTCATACAGAAGTACAGTCTTCGTATGAACATTCTCAGAATCTTGATGCACAACGAATTGCATTATTGGAAGATTTTTTCAATATTGAAATGCGATTTCCTCATTGTAATAAGCAACAACTTGCAGATAAAATCGGCGTTTGTGAGAGACAGCTTACCCGTATTTTAAAAGAAACATACAACAGTAGTTTTTCTGCGATTTTGTTGGAATCCAGGATGAATATGGCACAGGCCATGCTAAAAGATGGTGAAAAATCCATTTCAGTAATTGCAGAGTCTGTGGGATATACTTCTGTAGCCTCTTTCAGAACCGCATATAAAAAGTTCTTCGGAGAATATCCGAAGAAAAAGCAAGACATAAATGGTTGAAAAATGTCCTGTTCCATACTTGTTAATCATATTTATATATGTTATAATTTTCTATATAATAATTTAATCCAACAACCAAGAAAGGTGAGAAAAACATTATGGCAAGCAATCTTTTTTCAATGGAGAACAAAAATGTAATTTTTACCGGCGGTACCGGCTTTTTAGGTAGTGCAATGGTAAAAGCGTTACTGGATCACGGCGCAACTGTTTTTGTTCCTGCAAGAACTGACCGTTACAACGAATCATTTGACGAATACAAACAGAATGGTAAACTGATTTTCTCTTCTTATGATTTAAGCGATCCCGAAGCAATTAAAAAATCTTTCGCAGAAGCAATTTCTATTATGAAGAGAGTAGACGTTTTAGTAAACTGTGCAGTTTATCCTCCGAAACCGATCGATGGCAAAATTGAATTCCATCTGGATACCACTCCCGACGCAATCTGGGAAGGTATGATTGATGGTATCGTTCATTCTGTGTTCCGTTGCACCAGAGAAATTATTCCTCATTTTAAAGCAAATGGTGGCGGTAACATCGTAAATATCGGTTCTATGTATGGTATTGTTGCGCCCGACTTTGATATCTACGGTGACACTGTTGCTTGGAACCATCCTGCATACAGCACCGGTAAAGCAGGGATTATCCAGTACACCAGATACTGTGCATCTGCTTTAGCACGTCACAATATCCGTGTAAACAGCTTAACTCCCGGCGCATTTCCCAACATCGGTCCCAACACCGATATGGACTTTATCGGCAGACTGAGTGCAAAAGCAATGTTAAAACGTACCGGTAAACCTGAAGAATTACAGGGTGGTATCGTTCTGTTATGTTCTGATGCATCTTCTTATATGACCGGTACCAACATCGTTGTTGACGGCGGTTTAACTCAGTGGTAAGAAGCAATTAAAACAAGGAGATTAAGACAATGAATAAAATTAAAATTTGTGTAATTGGTCTGGGTAGTATCGGCAGACGTCATCTAAGACTGTTATCCGAACGTGACGACGTTATTTTATGTGTAGCTGATCCTAGCCCGAAAAGTAAAGAATTTATGGCAGAAAACTATCCTGAATTGCCTTTATACGATTCTATGAAAGAAGCAATTGAAGCACAGAAACCTGATGCAGCTTTAATTGCAACTCCTCATCAGATGCATTCTCAGATGGCAATTGAAGCTTTGGATGCAGATTTGCATGTATTCTGCGAAAAACCCATGAGCGACAATTTAGCTGACTGTGTGAAAATGCTCAACCGTGCAAAACAGAGTGACAAAGTGTTCTCTGTTGGCTTTATGTTCCACTTTGACCCCTTCATCCGTAAGATGAAAGAACTCATCACTGAAGGCAAATTGGGTAACATTGTTCACTTTACCAACAGATTTTCTTCTTACAACATTCTGTTATGTTCTGTTACCAAACATCAGGAACATACTCCTTATTCCGTAACGATGGACTGTATCCATGATACCGACCTGATGTACTTCTTAACCAATTCCATTCCGGATTATGCATACACCAATGCAACCAAAGCAGGTGATTTAGAACTGTCTTCTCCTCAGAATATCGTTGATACTCTGTATCGTTGGGAAGATGGAAGTATGGCTGCAAACTGTCACTTTGACTATGTTCAGCATCCTCAGGTACATAACTTGGAAATCGCAGGCGATAAAGGTTATGTGAAAGGTGAATTTGCTACCGGCGAAGTGGTATTCGGAAGCATTGACGGCACCATTACCAAATTTGATGCAAGCCGTGATTTCGATAACGTTTACCGTGAACAGCTGGATCACTTCATCCGTGCAACCCGCGGTGAAGTGGAACCTGAAAATAAACCGGAATCTGCAATCGTTTCTATCCTGCTGTTGGAAGCACAGAAAGAAGCAGGTATTCTCGGTCGTGAAGTAAGCGTTCGTGAAATCGCTAAAAAATACGGTTTCGAATATTAATTTTTCATAAAAAAAGACCTCATCAGAGGTCTTTTTTTATGGGATACCAAACTTAAACAGTTCCGCTTACGGTCAGTGTTGTAACGCCTGGGGTAATTACAAATTCGCCGGTAACAGGATTCTGCGCATAGGTGGCAGCAGGAACTGTGATAACGCCCGAGTCTGTAGTGAATGTGCCGGTGGTTTCATTGTAGGTGTATGCAGTGGGAGATAATACTGCACCGTTTAATGTGACGGTAATGTCGGATAAAATAGGATTAAAGGTATCGGTAATCACAACATTGTCAGTTGCATTTGCAGCGGTGTTACCGGTATTCTGAATGGTAAAGGTGTAAGTTAATACGCTGTTTTCGGTAACATCTGAAGGGGAAAGTGCTTTGGTAATGGATAAAACTGCTTCGTCAGAAACGGGAATGGTTTCAGATGCAAACAGAGAAGCGGCTAAACAGCCTGCAGACACTTCAACCTGATTGGTAATCGTGCTTCCTGCACCTAAAGGAGCAAAATTGTTGATGGTTGTTTCATAAATGAGCATTGCGTTACCGTTTGCAGGAACACTGATACCGCTAAACGTCAGCGGGGTGGTATCGGTAATGGTGGGAGACGGCTGAAGAATTCCGTTTTGATAATATAACACAGAATTTTCCACATAATCTAATGGTACCAAGGTACCGGTGCCAAAGGGATATTCACCCAGATTATCGGTTACGGTTACCGCAGTGAGCGGAGTATTGCCGGAGTTGGTTAAGCTGATAATATAGGTGATATCATCGCCTGTGCTGTAAGATGCTGAAACGGCTGTTTTGGTTGCAGTCAGCACTTCCACAATGTTACCGGTTACAATATTGGAATTGACAGTATTACCGTTATAGGATAAGGTTGCCTGATTGGTAAAAGTTGCCATGTTTTTTATTCTTCCTCTCGTAAATGTTTTGGGGAGTAATTTCCCCATTAAACATTGTATGAGAAAACTCCTTTTTTGGTGAAATCTTTTCCACACGTAAAAAATCCATCCGAATTTATCGAATGGATTTTTAGATTTATGATTTTGTGATTGATAAAATGGTAAGAATTTTATCTTTTACTTGAAATTTGATTTCATACATATTGTATTTAATTCCGTAAATTTTGTTATCATCCTGATAAGATGGTCTGGGATCGTGAGACAGCACCTGAATCATTTCCTCTTTGATATTTTCCGCAATATTCAGAAAAACCTCATCTGAAAAATTGACTTTCAGTTTTCGCTCTGCTAAATGTTCGGTAAAACCGCCAACGGCATCAGGAAAACTGTCGGCATAGGGAAGATAAGGCTTAATATCATAAATGGGAGTATCGTTTAATAAATCCGCACCCACCACGTGAAGCACCGGCCCTTCACTTTTAGTGAATTCTATCTTTTCCAGCTTCACACAGGAAAGACCAATGGAATTGGGGCGAAAGGGAGAACGGGTTGAAAACACACCCACCCGTTTGTTTCCACCTAAAAGAGGGGGGCGAACCGTGGGGGACCAGGTTTCCCGTTTGGCTTCGGAAAATTCCCATAAAATCCAGATATGAGAAAATTCCTCTAATCCACGAAATGCTTCCGGCACACGGTATTCTTTTTCAAAAACAATTTTCCCCTTATTTTCCACCAATCCGCTTTGACGGGGGATTCCGAATTTTTCAGGATATTGGGTTTTGATTTTTGCAATAATTTTCATAATCATTCCTCGTTGACGATATAGAAAAAGCTACACGACGGTGTAGCTTTTTCTATTGTCTGGTACGCCTGATGCGATTCGAACGCACGACCTTCAGAGTCGGAGTCTGATACTCTATCCAGCTGAGCTACAGGCGCGTATTTTTGACTGCTCTATTTTACACTATTTTAGAAGATTAGTCAATACTTTTTCAAAAAATCTGAAAAAATCTCTTGACATTATTTTTAAAAAGTACTATAATTCAAATTGTACACGATAGGTGGACAATATTCAAATTTGTTCACCGATACAAAACACTTAAAAAAGATGCGCAAAAGGACTTTTGATAAGAAATGATAAAAAGGAGAGTGTTTCAAGGTATGAAAGCACTGGTCAAAAAATTCCCCGAAAAAGGATTGTGGCTGGAAGAAGTTCCCGAACCGGTTACCGGTCCCAACGATGTTAAAATTAAAATTCACAAAACTGCAATTTGCGGTACTGACCTGCATATCTATAACTGGGATGCGTGGTCTCAGCAGACTATTCAGACGCCCCGGGTAATTGGTCACGAATATGTGGGCGAAATCGTGGAATTAGGAAGCAATGTGAGAGGTCGTTATATTGGAGAAATTGTTTCCGGAGAAGGACATATCGTTTGCGGAAAATGCCGTAACTGTCTGGCAGGACACGGACACCTTTGTAAAGAAACTGTTGGCGTTGGTGTTAACCGTGACGGTGCTTTTGCGGAATACTTAGTCATTCCTCAGGAAAATGTGCGTCCTTGCGAAAAAGATATTCCTGAAGAAATGTATTCTATTTTTGATCCGTTCGGAAACGCCGTACATACTGCATTATCCTTTAATTTAGTGGGGGAAGATGTATTGATTACCGGTGCAGGGCCTATCGGTATTATGGCAGCGGCAGTATGTAAGTTTGTTGGTGCAAGACACGTTGTTATCACCGATATTTTAGATGACAGATTGGAGCTTGCAAAAAAATTAGGCATCGAATACGCCGTAAACACCGCCAAAGAGAATCTGTCTGATGTGATGGAACGTTTGATGATTCGGGAAGGCTTTGACGTTGGTTTGGAAATGTCCGGTAGTGAAATTGCTTTAAACACTATGATTGACCATATGCTTCCCGGCGGCAGGATTGCGCTGTTAGGATTATTAAAAAGTGATACCAAAGTGGATTGGTCCAAAATTATTTTTAAAGGGTTAATTTTAAAAGGTATCTATGGCCGAGAAATGCACGAAACCTGGTACAAAATGTCTGCAATGCTGCAGGGGGGCTTGGATATTTCCAATATTATTACCCACAGAATGAGTGTATTAGACTACGAAAAAGGCTTTGAAGCTATGAACAGCGGTAAATGCGGAAAAGTTATTTTAGATTGGGAAAATCTCTGATTTTCGGAAATATAAAGGAGAACAACAATGAAAGAAGCGTTAAAATATTTTAAAGAAACCTGTGAAACCATCGAAAAAGAAGGCCTTACCAAAAATGAGAAAGTGATTATGACTCCTCAGGGGGCAAAAGTATCCTTATCTGATGGCAAAGACGTTATCAATATGTGTGCCAACAACTATCTTGGTTTGGCAAACAATCCCGACGTTATCAAAGCTGCGAAAGAAAGCTATGATAACTATGGTTACGGCTTATCTTCCGTTCGTTTTATCTGCGGTACTCAGAAATTACACAAAGACTTAGAACAGAAAGTAAGCGAATTTTTAGGCACTGATGACACCATTTTATATTCATCCTGCTTTGATGCCAACGGCGGTCTGTTTGAAACCCTGTTAGTGGAAGCTGATGCAGTTATCAGCGATGAATTGAATCACGCCAGCATCATCGACGGTATCCGTCTTTGTAAGGCAAAACGTTTCCGTTATAAAAACAACAATATGGAAGACCTTCGTGCAAAACTGGAAGAAGCAAAAGATTGCCGTATCAAGCTGATTGCAACCGACGGCGTATTCTCTATGGACGGTATCGTTGCAGACTTGAAATCCATCTGTGATTTAGCAGATGAATACGGTGCATTGGTTATGGTTGACGACAGCCATTCCGCAGGCTTTATGGGTGCAACCGGTCGCGGCACTGCTGAACATTGCGGTGTGATGGGCAGAGTGGATATTACCACCGGTACTTTCGGAAAAGCTTTGGGTGGTGCTTCCGGCGGTTTCACCTCCGGCAGAAAAGAAATCATTGATTTACTCCGTCAGCGTTCTCGTCCGTATCTGTTCTCCAACACTTTAGCTCCCGCTGTTGCAGCAGGTTCTATCAAAGTTTTGGAACTGATTGAAAATAATTTCGCATATCGTGAAAAATTATTTGCCAACACCAAATTATTTGCTGAAAAAATCAAAGAAATTGGCTTAGACGTTATGGATGGTGGAACTCCCATTATTCCTGTTATGTTATATGACGAACATAAAGCCGTGGAAATGGCAAAACGTATGATGGAAAAAGGTGTTTACGTGGTAGCATTCTCTTACCCCGTAGTACCGAAAGGAAAAGCAAGAATCCGTACTCAGCTTTCCGCAGCCTTATCCCAGGAAGACATCTTATATATCGTGGATTGCTTCCGTCAGGTAAAAGAAGAAATGGGCTTATAAAATTTAATAATGTAAGCAGAAAAAATGACAATATTTGCAGTGCAGGTATTGTCATTTTTATTTTTATGTGGTAAAATAAAATTGTGTTAAAAATTCCGGGCGATATTAAAACGTATCAGAAAGGAATCAATAAAATGACTATGAAACCACTTACAAAAGAAAACTGCGAAAAAAACTTTAGTCTTGCCAAGCATCTTATGGAAATCATTCTGTTTGTGATATTGGCAATTCAATTGATGGAAGAGTTTTACGATTGTGTTTTATTTGTTCCGCTTACTGTTGTTTTATCCCATGTGGGTACTTGTGTTTTTCTGTTAGGAATTCTTAATAAGTTTTTGTGTATGAATTCTGAGAGCACGATTTATCGTGACCAGAGAGAAGTTGTCAATTATCACGATAATTTTCTCGGAAGCATCTTGGTACCAATGATTTTTTTATATGATGTCGATAGTTTGATTTTTGATGCCACAGCCGTTTCCAATCTTGAGCTTATAAAGCAAATTCTTCTTGTTGCGGCATTTATTTCGGCTGTTTTCAGTCGTATCACATTACGGTTTTCCGAAAAACATTTTAAATTAATCGGTTCGGAGCAACCAAAAGAACAATCCGGGAAAATCTTAAGTAATTTTGAAAAAGTGATTGTCTTAAATTATTGTAATTCCATATTGAATTTCGTATTATGCTGTGCTTTTTGGAGCCTTTCCTTAGATATGAAATGGAAAAATGCCTTATCGGGCGATGCCGTAATGGGAGTTACCTTATTGACAATATGGTGCGTGATATTATCAACTTGCTTTGAGGAAAAAAAAAGAATCCGTTTCTTCATTTCTCTTGCGATTACAATTGCGGTTTCAATCTATTTTGCATATCGATTACTTCAGTAATTTTTTTAGTTTCTTACCGTCGGTCAGAGAGAAATTGGATAGCTATTTTTTATCCTGACTTGACACGAGATTTGAAAGAGTATAAAACAAAACTAATTTGGAGGAAAAATTATGGTAAAGCATATTATTATATGGAACTTAAAAGAGGAATTTAATACTTCTGAAATAAAGAATAATATCAAAAGAGAACTTGGAAGTCTGGTAGGTGTTGTTCCCGGTCTTCTAGAAATCAAAGTGGAAACAGAACCGTTAAAGTCATCCAATGGGGATGTGATGCTCTATTCCGTATTTGAAAATGAAGAATCCTTAAAAGGGTATTCGGTGCATCCCGAACATGTAAGGGTTGCAAATACTTTCGTAAGACCTTATACTAACAGCAGAGCATGCTTTGATTACGAAGAATAAGAATAAAAAACGGAGAAGCTATGAAGAAAAATATTATTTTTGATTTTGGAAATGTGTTAGGACGTTTTGACATTGATTTGTTAACAGCGCCTTATGTAGATAGTGAAGAAGAAATCGCACCCATCCGTGATGTGGTATTTGACCGTATCTACTGGGATAATCTGGACCGTGGAGCAATTACGGATGAATATGTGATAGAAGATATTTGCAAACGTCTTCCCAAAAAATTGCACCGTCAGGCAATCACGGTATATGAAAATTGGGTAAACACGATGACACCTGTTCCCAAGATGACGGTTTTGGTGCAGGATTTAAAAGCCAAGGGGCATAAGCTTTATTTGTTATCCAATATCAGCTTAGGTTTTGTAAACACCTATCACACAGTGCCCTGGATTCAGAAGCTTTTTTCTCATTTTGATGGGTTGGTGCTATCCGCTACCACAAAAATGGCAAAGCCCGATTGTGAAATTTTTCAGTATGTATTAGACAAATATTCTTTGTATGCCAAGGATTGTTTATTTATAGATGATGTGAAAAACAATGTGGACGCTGCTGAAAAAGTAGGGATTCAGACCTATCTTTTTGACCAGGATGTGGCAAAACTTCGTAAATTTTTAGAGCTTGACAACTAAGAGAAGAGAGGATTAAAAAACGATGATTAAAAATATTATTTTTGATTTTGGAAATGTGTTAGGATGGACCTTAGCGGATTACACCACGAAAACGTATGTAACTGACCCTGAAGAACAACAATTGATTCGGAAAGTGGTATTTGATCCTCAGGATTGGGATCTTTTAAATCGCGGTCAGATGACGGATGAAGAGATGCTAAAGAAAGTGTGTGCTCAGTTGCCCGAATATCTTTGGGAAGATGCCTGCATTGTTTACAATAACTGGACCAACACCGCAACTCCCGTGCCGGGAATGATTCGTCTGGTAAGAGAGTTAAAAGAAAAAGGGTACAAAATGTATCTGCTCTCCAATGCTACCGATACCTTTGCCGAAAAGTATCGTGATATTCCCTGGATGTGTTCCATCTTAGACCAGTTTGACGGACTGGTATTTTCCGCGAAAGTGGGGATGGCAAAGCCCGATCGAGAAATTTATGAATATGTGTTAAATACATACAATTTGAAAGCAGAAGAAACCATGTTTGTGGATGATTACAAAGAAAACATTGAAGCTTGTGAAAAAGTTGGTATCACAGGTTATCATTTTGATCAGGATGCCCAAAAATTAAAAAGTTTTATTGAAACACATTAAGACATATTTTTTCAAAAAAAGTCTTGTATTTTATTGGTTGGTATGATATACTGAATTCTGTTATGAAAACCCAAAGAAAACGGAGGTAAATTACTTATGACTTCTCGTGATGCTGTACGTAAAGCGGTGGAGAGCCGCACCATTATTCCTGCATTCAATATTCCGTATCTGCCGATGGTGGAACCCATTGTGCAGGCGATTGTTGATGAAGATTCTTTAGCAATGATTCAGGTTGCCCGTCTGGAATGGGAAAAATTTGAATCCCAGAGCCCTGAAGCAGTTGCAAAAGAATACTTTAAATTTGCCAAAGAAGGGTACACCTTACTCCACTTAGACCATGTTCCCGCAATTGATGAGGATATGAAAAAAGTGGACTATATGGATATTTTAAAACGTGCTTTAGATGTTGGTTATCAGTCTGTTATGGTGGATGGTTCCAGACTTCCCCTGGATGAAAATATTGCCACTACTGCTGAGGTTTCTGCTTTTGCAAAAACTTACGGAGCAGCTGTGGAAGCAGAACTGGGTGCAGTTTCCGGTCATGAAGGAAGTGGTATCGGTTTAAGCTATGAAGAACTCTTTACCACCAAAAAAGGATTCACTGTTCCCGAAGAAGCAAAACGGTTTGCCGAAGAATCCGGTTGTGACTGGTTATCTGTTGCAGCAGGAAGTTTTCACGGTGCCATTGCAGCAAGTACCAAGCATCTGAAAAAGCCGAACGCAAGATTAGATATTGAACATATTAAAACTTTATCCGAAATTACCGGTAAAATGCCCTTGGTTCTGCACGGCGGCAGCGGTATTGAACAGGATTATATTCTGCGTGCAATTGACAACGGTATTGCAAAAATCAATGTAGGTACCGAAATCCGTCAGCCCTATGAATTCGCATTGGAAGAAAAACCGGGAGACATCGCTTATGCTCAGCAGAAAGTGTATGACCGTACTCGCTGGGTAATCAATGAATTTCTGCGTACCACCGGAAATCACAGTAAATTAAAATAATATTTCTTGCTATTTAAA
>JAZOQZ010000144.1:0-6084 GCA_045656345.1 Clostridia bacterium | reverse complement strand
AACCATTTTCACCAGCGGAAGCCGAACCCTTGTAACCAGCGGAAGCCGAACCATTGTAACCAGCGGAAGCCGATTCTCTATCCCCGGCAGCGTTTGATTTTGCCGGATTGCATCTTGAGGTTACATATTCAAAATGCGCCTTGCAAAGCCCGGCAACACTCAATTCCGCACCGATTTTTATAATTTTTCCGCAAACTTTTGTGTCGGAATCGTTCCGTTCTTCTGAAACATCTTCCAATTCAACTTCGCAAAAACGGCTTCCGCTTCCGGGAGCATAATAGCCGAATGTATCTAAAGGATTTTCGCAAGCGTGAAAACCTTTTGAACAGAGTTTCGCTTCATCCTCTCGATATTCTTTTCCGATCTCGTATTGGAAGCCACGGCACTTCAAATCTTTATCAAACCCCTTGTATGCCTTCATTTTTCTTTCTCCTTTTTTACTCCTTAAATATCAAAATAAAATTCGTTTGATTCGCTTGGCTTGCGAATAACCTTTGAAATCTTGCACCAATCGCATTTGCCGCATCGTTCCGGCTGGATAATGCCTTTTTTGATTGCATCGTACATTTCAATGTCTGCTTTGAATCGTTCCATAGCAAAATCCAATTCGTCTTGGTGAATGTGCAACACATCAATATCTGGCACTTTTTCTTTTGTAGCAGCATCGAGATAGAACGGAAGTTTATCTCCTGTGTTCTGCCGCACAATTTCTTGATACACCGCACCTTGCAAATCGTATTCCCACGCCGTCCACCACGGAAGCAAACCTTTTTCGGGTACGAAGATTGGTTCAAAGTCTTTCATAATCTTCATATCGTCAATGGCTTTGCCCGGTCTAAAAGAGTCCATCTTGATTTTTATAGGCACTCCGCATATTTCCCCGGTCATAATAACTTGCTTTCCGCCCGAAATATGTTTCATAAAGGTTTTATCCCTCTCAATTCGAGGAATAATAACATCCCTTGCTTGAACAAACTCCGCTTTTAATGAACCGTCTTTTTTTGAAACTTCGGGATTGTCTCTGATAAATTCAAAAAGATTTCCGTCAAAGTGTGCATCTACAAACTGACCTACAAGCAATGCGACGGATTTTTCTCGCTGATACTTTCCTTTTACTTCGGCAAGAGCAGAATTTTGGCATTTTTCAAACGCCTTAAATTGGCTTACTGAAAAAAACTCCATATTCGCCTTTTTGCTGAAGTAGTTTTTTTGAGTCAAAATCATTCCGCTTTCTCCTGTTCTGCGGCTGTTTTGGCGCAATCGTTACAAAGGGCTTTTCCGTATTTCTTCACTCGGTACGCCGCAACTTGCGCCGGATTCATTTTGCCAAATGCAACAATATCAGCACCGCAATTTTCACATTTCGGCAATTCCTTCGGTTCAGTCTGTGGGATTCTGTGCCGGATTCTCAACGCCTCATATACATCGCCAAAAGCGTTTACCTTCTCAATACCAATCAGAACGGATTTTCCTTTTAACTTTTCTGTGTCCTTCGTCTTATACAGTTTGCAGATTGCTTTCTTATTCGTAACATTCAGAATCATTGGCTTAAAAGCACCGTCCGTCCAATAACAAACTGTGTTGTTTTCTTTGCGCCCTTCTGTTCCTGTTACAATTTCGTCAACGATTTTTGCAATCGTCAACACGATTTCTCTGTTGGGATATTCGTCTAAATCCCACGCTCCTAAATAGTTCGGGTTTTTACCCATTCGCATAATGTCAGCCACTTTCTTTCTCCTTTTTTCAAAATTCTTCGTTTTTTACTTTGTAATACTCGTCCAAATGGTCATAAATGCAATCAGAACAGATTTTTTCATCGTTTATAAGGTAGTAACTGCTTTCCTGTATCGGTTCTTTGCACCTATCACACTTTGGAAGAGAATCAAGCCGTTTTTGCCGCTCTCTATCGTAGCGGTGATAGTCTGCTACTGGATCATCCGTCCACATTTGATTACCTCTTTTCCTTGATTAAATGCAAAATCGAAGGAATCAGAAGAATAAATCCCCAAGTAATCATTGTGCCAACACTATCGGGCGGCATCTGCCTCATATTGGAATACATTTGGTCTGTTCCTGCTGCGCCGAAGATACAAAGGACACCAGCGGCGGCAGTAATGATTCGGAATAATTTGAAAATTTTTTTCATTCTTTCTCTCCTTTTCTTATTTCGCCCAGCATATCTCTTGCGATTTTGATAAGTTCGATTGCGGTCATAAGCGATTCAAACGCAACTGCTTCCTTTTCTTCTTCTGTATATTTGGTGGGCTTCTCTGCTTCGGGCGGCGTTTCTTCCACCCCCCCCACATCGGTCAGAAGATCGTCAACTTCGCAATGTAACGCTTTTGCCATCTTCTCAATCGTTTCTTGTTTCGGTTTTGTCCAGCCGTTCAAGTATTGGCTGATTGCTCCACCAGTTTTGCTGATAATGTAAGCAAACTCCGCTTGTGTTAGTTTCGTTTTGTAAAACCGGACACGAAATTTATCTCTGTCAAAACTCCTTTTCATTTTTCTACCTCTACTATGTATTTGATTTTTACTCCCTCTTGGTCTGCCAAAAGATCAACGAGGATTTTGAGAAGGTCTTTTCCGTTTGGTTTCATTTCTTCTCCTTTTGTTCTCCTTTCTTTTGTCGCGTGCTATGCGACATTTAGGCCAAAAAAATATGACACGCTTCTTCTGCGGTCAAACCAAGAACGGCTTTCATTTTTCTTGCTTCGCCAATCGTGATTTTTTCAAAATTGTTGAGTTTGCGGTACAAAGAAGAACGATCAACCCCTATTTTTTCAGCAACAGTTTCGACATTCATACCATTTTCAACAATCTTTCCTTTCAACATTTGCAAATCCACTCCGTTTGCTCCTTTCTGTAAAATTTATTTCGTTTTGTCGCATATCGTGCGACTGTCTGTATTGTAGCAACTAAATTCCTTATTGTCAATACGGTTTTTGCGCATTGTGCGACAATTTACAATTTGTTCACATTCCAAATGTTGCAAATTTGCGACAGGAGATATATAATGTTGGTGAAAGGCGGTGAAAAAATGAATATAGGAAAGAGAATCCAAGAACGGCGGAAGGCGTTGAAAATGAGCGCAGATGAACTTGGTAGAAAACTTGGCAAGGATCGCTCTACAATTTACAGATATGAAAAGGGCGATATTGAAAATTTACCACTTGATATATTAGAACCGATTGCTGCGGCTCTAAACACAACGCCGCAATATTTGATGGGATGGGAAGATGTTCAAAAAAAGAATGATGTGCTATCGGACATCATTCTGAAAATGAGCAAAGATATGGAACTTCTCTCTATGATGGAAAAAATCGCAAACCTCGACCTTGAAAAGCGAGAGGCCGTTAAGTCTGTGTTGAATGCTTTTTCAACAACTGATAAATAAGATCGAGCAGGGAAATGTCATTGCAATTTTGGAGCAGGTTGATAATTTTCTCGATGTATTCTTTTTTCATAGCAAGGGAACTCCTTTCAAGTAAGGGGGGCAAACATCCGTTTGCCTTGTTCTTCAAAAAATATTGTACTCTCTGAAAATTTTGCAAGCAATCAGAAATTATTTCCATAAACATTTCAGAAATTCTGAAATTATTCTAAATCAAAAAAATAAAAAATCAATACCCAAATGTGGGAACAACACGGTAATTTGTGTCCTCAAAAAGGAAACTGATTTCCATAGAACGGACAATAATTTTCAAAAAGAAGATAATAAATTCTAAACGAAAGGAAAAAAAGTATGTGGATTGAAAAACTTAGAGAAGCAAAAGAAAAATCGGGGTTGTCCCTGAAACAAATTTCGGATGCTTCCGGTGTTACCGAAAAGACATTAACTCGCATTTTCGCCGGTGGAGCATCTATGCCCCGTTTTGGCACGCTTGGTGATATTGCTTCCACCCTTGGCACTTCTCTTGAAGAAATCTTTAGCGAAAGTAATGCAAGATTGGCAAGTGAAGATTTAATTGCTTTGCAAAACGAAGTGGAGAAACTTAAAACGGAACTTTCGATGATGGCTGCCGAGCTTTCGGTAAGCAATGGAAAGGTTACTTCATTGACTTCCGAGAATGATTTGCTTCGGTTAAAGTTGGAACACAAAGAGGAAATTATAGCCCTGCATAATTACTATAATTCAAAGGGGTAATGCTGCAAGGTTCTAAGCGCATAAAACAAATAACATAAAACGGTACTGCCACACAATGACAACGGAGTTTATATGGATAAGAAAGAATTGGAAGAAAAGATTTCCAAACTTAATAAAGAAATAGAAACAAGGAGAAAAAATCGTGAGTGGAAAATAATTTTTGCTTTTACAATAGTTTTTTTCTTACTCTTCTATTTCTTTGATAAAAAGCCGGATGGCTTTATGGAATTTGCGCAAATGCTTTTCGTTTCTTTTATTTTTTCAATCTTTCATTTTGGAATTAACAGAGAAGTATTTGAACACTATTTTTCAGCAGATAAATACGAACGATGCGAACTGAATCAACTTAGAAGGCAATTATCTGATATTGAAAAAAATGAATTTGAAGAACGCCTCAAAGAATCCAAACGAAATTTATATTACTAAAAGGGGGTGGTATGAAAACAGAAAAGCGGGGCGAGGACAACTAAGAAATAACATAAAGGGGGAATGACACACAATGACAACATTTGAAAAGAATAACGCCGTTGAAAATGCCTTTAGCGGCAAAATTGAAACAGTTGCCGCTTATGTCCGGGTATCAACGCAGGAGCAGAAATTACACGGACTATCTTTGGATGCGCAGAAAATGAAATTGACCGAATACGCTGAAAAAAACAAAATGAAAATTGTGGAGTGGTACATTGACGAAGGTGTTTCCGGGAGAAAACTTATTCGGAATCGCCCGGAATTGCAGAGAATGATCCAAGATGCAGAAAAAGGAAAGTTTCAAAGAATTATATTTATTAAACTTGACCGATTCTTCCGTTCCGTTGCAGAGTACCACGAATGTATGAAGCGTATTTCACCGGTAATATGGTCTACTACCGAGGAAGAATATGACCTGACTACCGCCAATGGTAGAATGCTTGTAAATATGAAATTGACTATTGCCGAACTGGAAGCCGATCAGACAGGAGAGCGTATTAACATTGTCAACGAATATAAGACTTCCACCGGGCAGCCGCTTTCCGGCAGTGTTCCGTTTTGTTTCAAGATTGTACTGGACGATAACGGCAGAAAAATGATTGTGAAAGACCCGGAAACGGAAGAAATTATGGAAGATGCACTTGAACACTTCCAAATGCACCAATCTATTCACAAGACCGTGCTGTATATCAATGCAAAATACAAACTGAACATTATGTATAAAGCAATTTCCAATGTGCTGCAAAATCCTATGATTTGTGGCGAGTACCGTGGAAACACCGAGTATATCAAAGACCCATATATTGACCGGGAAACTTTTGATAGAATCCAAAAAATGATAAAGCGCAACACAAAAACAAACACCCGAAACAGAGAATATATCTTCGGCGGCTTGGTTCGTTGCCCTAAATGCGGAACGGTTTTAAGGGGTACAACCAACCACAACAGGAACAAAAGCGGCAAAGTGTATATTTACAAGATGTATCGTTGTGCAAGATGGAGAAGCAACCGCTCTTGTGATTATGCAAAATCAATAAGTGAAAACACACTTGAAAAGTTGATGCTTGCCAATGTCGAGCAATATTTTGAGGATGCCAAAATCAGAGCGGCAGAGATTACGGATAGCGATGCTTTCAAAATTCCGCAGAATAACATTGAGGATATTGAAGCGCAAATAGACCGCTTGAATTATTCTTGGCAAACAGGCAAAATCAGAAAAGTAGAACAGTACGAAAAGGACTATGCCAATTTGATGGAAAAACTGGAAGAAGCAAAAAAGGAACAAGGCGAAGTCATTGTTAAGGACTTTGACAAAATCGACTCCATTCTTAAAGCCGGGTGGAAAGAAATTTACAACGCTCTTGACGATGCACACAAGCGGGCTTTTTGGAGATCATTTGTTGATGGTATAGAAGTAGATTGGGATACACCTGAAAAGAAAATAACAAAGGTCAATTTTTTTTGACCTT
>JAZOQZ010000143.1:0-3231 GCA_045656345.1 Clostridia bacterium | reverse complement strand
TGCGAAGGTGTAGGTATACTGAGCATCAGCTGCTTTGTCGGTGGTTCCTTTGAAGGAAGGAGTAGTTCCTTCTACATAGGTTTCGGTAGTGGTTACGCCGTCAACAATCCAGGTAACGGTATATTCTACCGGTTCGGAAATTACTAAATCACAGTTTGCATAGTTTAACTGATCTTTGTATTCCTGTTCAAAGTCACCGGAGGTGTCGCCGGGAATAGGAGCAGTTTTGGATAAACGCAAGGAGTAAACAACTGCAGTTTCAGTACCGTTATTGGTTAAGGTAAAGGTGTTGGTGCCTTTTCTTGCGTAGATGTATTCCACGTCGATGGTACCGTCGTTTGCACCATTGTTGTTCCAACCATACTGTGCCTGATAAATTTCACCGTAGTAACCTAAATCAGATTCAACGGTAAAGAGGTTTTTGTTCTGGTCATCAATCTGCATCTGTAAGTAGCGCAGACCGTTTTCATCCACATCAACAGTGATTACAACAGAGCTTCCTGCAGGCATAGATACATAGCCACCTGCTGCGGTTGCGCCACCTTCATAAGAAGTGATGAAGCTGTTGATGTTGGAAGAACCGTCATTTCTACCTAAGTAGATGTGGTTTGCCGGTAAGGGCAGAGTTGCAACTTCTGCTTCTGCAATGTAATCAACACCCTGTTTAGCCAGTTCGGTGAAGGTTAAGGTTGCAGTAGTATCGGTGGTTTCAATAATGTTTGCACCTTTAATTAAGTAGAAGTATTTTTCTGCACCTGCAGTTAAGGTTGCAGTGTGACCGGTTTCGTTGGTAATGGTAACAGCTTTGTCAGCAGTTACTTTGTAAGCACCGGTGTAGGGTGCAGTATAGGTAACGGTAGTTACCGGAGTGGGAGTTGCGGTAGGAGTAGGAGTGGTAGTCGGTTCGGGTTCCACAACAGTTTCAGTTTTAACTAAGGGTAAGTAGTCTAAGGATGCGTTTGCACCGTTTACGTCTAATCTACCTAAGTCAATACCGGTGAATACACAGTTGTTGGGACCTACCAACTCAATAGTAATTACGTTTTTACCTTCTTTTAAGTAGATGGGCTGGTCAGCGTAGGAACCACTGGTCCAACCGGTCTGAGTCATGGTTTGTTCGGTATAGTAACCGTCTTCAGTAGATACTTTAAAGGTGGTAGTAGAGTCTCCGCCAATCCACAGGGCTTGTAACTGCATTGCATAAACGCCGGTGTAGGGAACGGTGATTTCATATTTACCCCAGTCACCGGTAATCATGGTAAACTGACCATTGTTGAAGGGAGAGCTGGAGCTTGCCTGATAGTCTACACCTGCAACGGATTCGGTTCCGTTGGTTTTGGTGAAGGTGGTCATGGTGTAAATTTCACCAACATAACCGTTCTTATGAGATTCTAAATCACCGAATTTACCGGTCCAGGGAGATACGCCATCGGGAAGGGTAGGAGTATCGGTGGGAGTGGGAGTTGCGGTAGGAGCGGTAGTTGGGGTGGGAGTAGGTGCGGTAGTAGGAGTAGGAGTAGGAATTACAGTTCCGTCGCCGGGGATTCTGTCTGTCCATTGTAACAGATATTCAAAATCCATGGAGTTTCCTGCATCCATTCTACCGATATCGTAGTCTTTTAAGTAGAAGGAAGTGGTACCGGTATTTTCAATATAGAAGGTGTTGGTACCGGTGGTGAAGTAAATGGGCTGGTCCTGACCGGGGGTCATTCTGTTGGTCCAGGTATTTGCTTCGGTAATAGCGTAGTCGCCGTAGCAACCTTTATCGGTGGTAACTCTGACATTTGCAGTACCGCTGATGGTGGGTAATCTTAACTGGAATGCATATACACCAGTATAAGGAATGTCAGTTACGGTAACGGTAGTATATTCGCCGGGAGCTAAGGTTACCTGAGGTTCACCGTCAGAGGTGTAACCGTTGAAGTAACCGTCCTGATCCTGAGCTGCATATACCCAGGTTGCCTGTTTTTTGGTATTAGCCATGGTAGGAGTGAATCCTGCATCAACTAAATCCTGAGTTGCACCCAGCTGAATGTCAGAAATGGTGCAAGCAGCATCGCCGGTATTCATTACTTTTACAGTTGCTTTGCCAACGGGCAGATAGAAGATTTCATAATCTCCGTCGGTACCTGCAGTGTAGTACTGTTCGGTGGTACCAACAGCTAAATCGCCATAGTATTCATCGTTTGCAAGTACTCTTAAGGTAGTGTTTCCGCCAGAAGCTTTGACTTTTAAGTAGTATAAGCCTTCGGTAGCAACAGGTACATTGAAGAGTGCCCAACCGTCTGCATCCATAGTGATTGCAGTATTGTCTACATTGGTAACGCCTTCGTAAGAGGAAACGTTACCCCAGAAGGTACCTGCAGTACCCATTTTGGTAATTGCAGTAGTAGTGATTAATTTGTTTGCTTCTTCTTCTAAGTCACTGATTTTCTTAACGAAATCCATATAATCCATAGAATCAAAGCCGTCTGCATCCAAACGACCGAAGTCAAATTCGGAAATGGTGATGTTTGCATCGCCAACGTTTTCTACTGTAATAGTATTGTTGCCTGCAGTGAAGTACATTGCCTGGTCCTGATACATTGCAGGGTTGTTGGACCAACCGGTAGTGGTGAAGTAGTAGTCACCGTAGTAGTCGCCAACAGTTGCACGCAGGGTAGTGGGAGTACCGATGGATTCACATTTAATCTGCATGCCGTATACGCCGGTATAAGGAGCATTCCAGGTGAAGCTTGCGGTAGCACCGGGAGCTAAGGTTAAGGAACCTGCAGCGTTTACTGCAAAGTCACCATAGTAACCGTTGAAGCCTTCCTGAACTTTTACGTTACCGGTCCAGGTTAAGGGAACTAACGGATAGTCGCCGGTTGCCATGTAGTCTAATAATCTCTGAGGAACATAGAATCTGTTGTTGTAGGGTTCCCAAACAGCGATCTGACCTCCTAAGTCAACTTTATCACCATTGATAGTTGCAACAGACTGGTTTGCTTCAATAGAAACGTTTACACCGCTGAATTTGAAGGTAGCGCAGGTGTTGGTAGCGCCGTTTTCGTCAGTTTTGGGGGTGATGCTACCTTTGGAGGTAACGTTTACGAACAGTTCGTCGGTTGCATCTGCTAAGTCTAAACCTAAGCAGTCTGCAATCCAGGGAGCAATGTCAGTGTTATCGATTACGTAGTTAGTGAAGTTGTTCTGGTTACCCGGAGTAGATGCAGTACCGGAAGGCATGGT
>JAZOQZ010000142.1:0-25828 GCA_045656345.1 Clostridia bacterium | reverse complement strand
ATAATGGTGAAGGTGGAATATGCCACCCCTCTCACCGAGCATACAGGCAGGGTTGCCGCAATGGTAGACACACATTCTTCCACGGGGAGTCCTGCAGCCATCATCGTGGAAATAATTTTGGAGGTCAGCGTGGATAAAATACTCGCCTTCACTCCGCTGCCAAGGCCATCTGCCAATACAATCACCGTGGAGTGTTCTCCCTGCTCCACCACCTCCACGTGGTCACCACAAAGCTGTTCTCCCACGTGATTGATGCTTTTGTAGCCGATATCCGCACATAAATTATTCATCCTGGATCGACTCCTTCAGTTTTGCCAATGCAATTTTGGTTTCTGCAGCAGTTTCGCCCAATAAGGAAGCAATTTCCTGCACGATTCTCATCTGCTTATCTACCACTTTGTCTGCCACTTCTACCGTTTGTCGGCTGATATTTTCCTTCTTTTCCCGTTCCTTCTGTTCGTCGGTGATATCTCTCATAATACCAACCAGCATATGGGAATCTTTGTCATACACAACCGATTCTTCCACATAACGGTCATATTCTGCCAAATATACTTTTTTGTTTTTGATATTCCTTCCTGTTTCCTGCACTTGCATAAAATCGGAAGGATCCATAATTCTTACCACGTGTTCTCCCAACACATCGGTACTGAAACGGATATTCATCATTTTTCTTGCGGATTCATTGATTTGCTGGACTTCCAGTTCTTCGTTTAACACAATCAAGCCGTTGGGAGTATTTTTTACAATGGTGTCGGAAAAACTTTCTGCTTTATCTTTCAAGAACGGCAGACACATGGATATTTCCGCTTTTCCCTGACACACAGCAACCGCTTTTTCACGGCAGGTATTGTATCCGCAGGAACCGCAGTTCAACTCATCGGACGGCTTATGTTTGCCCATCTGACGAAGGGCGTTCATAATTTCGTCTTCCGTGGGAGGTTGCAGGTTATGTTCAATATAAGTGAACTGTTTTTTCAAAGAAAGATATTCAGGTTGCTCCACATTAAAATCCTTTTCTCCTGCATAATTGGAAACGGTAATATAATCCTTAATGGGAGCACTGCGGTGATATTTTTCCATAACGGGTCCGCCGATGCAGCTTCCGCTGCAGGCAGACATTTCGATAAAGCATTTGTGAATTTTTCCGCTTTCAATATCACGAAGAGCATCAATGCAGTTTTCCACGCCGTCTAATGCCAGATAAGTATAGTCCGAAATAGAGGGTTCCATTGTTTTTAAAATACCGCCGGTTGTGGGGAAAAATCTTGCACGACTTTCCTTGTTGGAATCTCTTTGTTGTTTTAGTTCAATGCCTTTGCTTTTTAACAAATTGGTCAACTCTTCAAAAGTAAGCACCGCATCCACAATACCCTCGTAATGTTCTGCCTCATCTTTTTTGGCAACACAAGGACCGATGAACACGGTTTTAGCACCGGGAAATCTCTTTTTGATATCCAGACAATGTGCCTGCATGGGAGAAATCACGTCTGCTAAGTATTGCAATTCTTTGGGAAAATATTTCTGAATCAGTAAATTCACAGAATGACAACAGGAAGAAATGATAATATCACGCTGTTCTTCTCTCAGCATTCTTTCGTATTCTTTTTTCACGATGGTTGCACCGATGGCGGTTTCTTCCACATCAAAAAAACCCAGCTGTTTCAATGCATCCCGCATTGCTTCAATCCCCACGCCATCATAGTTGGCAACAAAAGACGGTGCTAAGCTCACAATCACAGGCTCCCGACTTTGAAGCAATACTTTTACCTTTTCGGTTTCGTCCACAATCTGTTTGGCATTCTGAGGGCACACCACAAAACACTGACCGCATAAGATACACTCGTTTCCGATAATATGTGCCTGATTTCCTGAAAAACGAATCGCCTTTACGGGACAGTGACGAATACATTTATAGCAATTTTTACAGTTTGATTTTTTTAAGGTTAAACAGTTTGGCATTTTGAATACACCCTTTCACTGATTGCAAAAAATCCTTATATCTTTTCTAACACTTGCGTTTTAATAAATTCCGAAACGGTTCCGGGAGTGACGGAATAAAACTCATCATCCACGGTAACGCAAACGCCTTCCTGACATTTTCCCATACAAAAGGTACCGCCCAATTCAATTTTATCTTCCAACTGATTGGCACTGATACATTCCTGCAAAGCCTCCACCACAAGGCGGGATCCTTTAATATGACAGGAGCTTCCGATACACACTGTAATTTTCATGGCAAAATATCCTTTCTGATTTTCATCGTTGTTTCACTCTTTACATTATACAATATATTTTTGAAACAGTCAATTACCTTATGTTGATTTTTCAAAAAATATGCAACAAAAAAGCGTTGACTTTTTTGTGAAAATCAACGCTTTTTATTCCAAAGTTTCTAAAGATAACATATCAGGAATGAATATTTCGGTACCGTCAGAAAGCAACAGAAGTTGTTGTGTTGTTTGAATTTTTGTCAGAACATCTTTTTTGGTGACATACGAACCACCCTGCTTTTTTTCATCAGGCACAAAATAGGTCACCGAAACTTTTGGACACTCATCAAGATGTTCCGATAAATACTGAAGAGTGCGGTTCAGTTCTTCCTGCCGGGATTCAGAAAGCAAAATTTTTCCATCAGTTAAGCGAGCAGTTTCTGCAATAGCCTCATCGTGCCCCGTTAATGCGGCAAAGGGCGCAAACTGAGCTCCCCGAAGCACAGCATCGGGAAATGCTTTTTCGATTTCAGGGTTGGGGTATGGCATATTTAAAATATCTCGGTACAAAAAATCCAAAAAATTCACCTACGCTTTGTGACCGCCAATCTGGCGATTTCTGTCAATAGTTGTGGCACCCTCCTGCAGGTTGGTGCCTTTTAATACGGCATTTTTGCCGAAACGGTTGCGAAGTTTTACGGTGGTTTCCTGAAGGCTTCGCTCCTTTTGTAATTGTGCTTCTCTCTTCTGTTTTTCGGATGAATCGGTAAACAAATTCAGTTGCTCATAGGATGGTTCTTTTTGATATTCTTTTTCCAGCACCAAGTGATTTACTGTAATCGTGACACGGCGGACCGTTAACTTGGGGTCTGCTATTCGCTGAAATAATTCCATCATTCCTTCCATCATCAGCGTGGTGGAAGAAGTCATCTCCGATAAATTCACCGTTCCGTGGGCAGATTTTGGCGTTTTTCTGCCGTAACGGTCAGTTTCTATTTTTCCACGGTAGTTTTTGGTGACGTTTTCGGTATCGTAACCGAGGGTTAAGGTCATCTGATCGGTGAGCAGACGTTTTTCCACTAAATCCAACGCCATCAGTTCAGTCATTTCCCGAACTATCAGCCTTGTTTTCTCATAATCGTAAGGAACAGATAACACCTGCCCCGAATTCAAGCTTCTGTTTTCGGGAATATACGCTTTGGCTTCCGCTATACTGCAAGGTTCATACCCCCAAGCGTGATCGATTAACAGTTTGGCGTTAATACCGAAGAGTTTCTTTAAAACCTGTCTGCCAAAGGGTGAAACCGATGCTTTGGCAATATCGCCCATGGTGTACATCTGCTTTCCTGCCAATCGTTTGGCAGACCCTTCTCCCACTCTCCAGAAATCGGTTAACGGCATATGATTCCACAGTTCCTGACGATAGCTTTGTTCATCCAAAAATGCAATTCTCACACCGTCTTTGTCGGCAGGCATTTTTTTCGCTTTAATGTCCATGGCAATTTTGGCAAGATAAAGATTGGTACCAATTCCCGCAGTTGCGGTAATACCTGTGGTTGCAAGTACATCACGGATGATGGTAAGCGCCAGTTCTCTTGCCGTTTTTTTGTAATAAGATAAATATGCAGTTAAATCAATAAAAACCTCGTCAATGGAATAAACTAAGATATCGTCAGGTGAAACATATTTTAAATACACATCATAAATACGGGTGCTATATTCCATATAATGTGCCATACGGGGCGGTGCTACTAAATAAGTCAGCTTGAGAGACGAATCCTTTTCCAAAAAATCTGACTGATGGGATTCTCCCGAAAAAGTGCGATTCGGGGCACGACGCAAACGTTCCCCATTCACCTGTGAAACTCGTTTTACCACTTCAAAAAGGCGGGAACGTCCCGATAAACCGTATTGCTTTAAGGAGGGAGTTACTGCAAGGCAGATGGTTTTTTCAGTGCGGGAACTGTCTGCAACCACAAGATTGGTTTTCATAGGGTCTAATCCCCGCTCAATACATTCCACGGAGGCGTAGAAGGATTTTAAATCAATACAAAGATATGTTTTTTCCTGCATTTTCTCCATCTTACCCCCTCCTTTCTTCTGATTGATTTTATCATATTATTTCTGGCTTTTCAACAGTTAAGACAAAATTGACAAAAAATTAAGTATTTTTTTACGTTTTTTCTTGCATTTTTTCCAAAAATAGGATAAAATAGTTTTATAAACTTTTTTCCGCACTTTAGCGGATAACCCAAGAGGTGTAACTATGAAAAAAATAGATGCAACCGTGCTCCGTGAAACCCGCTATATCGCTATCGTAACCTTGATATTAAGCGCCTTGATGGAAGCCGTATTTTTAATCCTCGGCGCCTGGAATCTCTCGGTTCTGTTAGGAAACATCTGGGGAGCACTCGGTGCAATCTGCAATTTTCTTTTAATGGGCATCACCGTTCAGAATGCTCTTACCAAAGAAGAAAAGGATGCAAAAACTTTAGTAAAATTCTCACAGACTGCACGGATGTTTTTCCTGCTGGCATTTGCTCTGGTAGGATATTTCGTGCCCCTGTTTCATATTGTTGCGGTGGTGATTCCGTTCTTATTTCCGAGAATTGCAATCTCACTCCGCCCCCTTATCATCAAAGACTAAAGAGGTGATGTTTTTGAAAAATTTGAAAACTTTGCAAAAAACAAGCCGTCGTTTTCAACTGGTGGATGCCATTTATTGTGTGATGATGATTCTGCCACTTTTAGCAGGAATGGCACTTCAGGTGGTAACCAAACCTCCAAGTGACGGAATTTCCTTATCGGGCGCCAGAATCTTCTTCACCATTCCTATGCCCATTCAGGATTTTCCCGTGACCGAATCTCAAATCAACTCATTGCTGGTAACCATAACCATTTTCTTTTTCTGCTTATATATGGCGCACGGCATTGCAGAACGTGCCCGCCTGAAACGTCAACTGATTGCGGAATGGATCGTGGAAAAAGTGGATAATCTTGTCCGCGAAAATATGGGCGAAGTGTTTATGGGATACGCCCCCTTTATCATCGCAATGCTGGCACTGTCTGCTTTATCCAGCTTAAGTTCTTTAATTGGGTTATTCCCTCCCACATCGGATATCAATGTGGTGGGCGGTTGGGCAATTTTAGTATTTATTTTAATCACTTATTACAAGTTAAAATGCGGTCCTCTTTATTATTTAAAGAGCTTTACCGAACCCGTGGCATTACTTGCCCCCATTAACTTTTTAAGTGAATTTGCCACCCCCATTTCCATGAGTTTCCGTCATTACGGAAATATTCTCTCAGGAACGGTTATTTCCACACTGTTGGCGGTGGGATTGACAGGACTTTCCAATATGGCATTCGGATGGATTCCCGGGTTACTGGGAGAATTGCCTTGGTTCAGACTGGGGATTCCTGCAGTGTTATCCATTTATTTTGATGTGTTCTCAGGATGTCTTCAAGCCTTTATTTTTGCAATGCTTACCATGATGAATGTGGCAGGTGCATATCCTAAGGAAGAACACGAAGCAAGAAAACAGAAAAAGTTATTAAAACAAGAAATGAAAAAAGCAAAAAAAGCAGCATAAATTGAAAAAACAATGAACAAACTTTAAAATTTTATTTCTATAAACGGAGGTACTTTTATGGAACTCGCAATTGGTTTAATTTTAGGTGCATGTGCATTAGGCGCAGGTCTGGCTATGATTGCCGGCATCGGTCCCGGTATCGGGGAAGGTAACGCCGTGGCAAAAGCCTGTGAAGCAATCGGACGTCAGCCCGAATCCAAAGGTAGCGTTACCACCACTATGCTGATGGGTTGTGCAATTGCAGAAACCACCGGTCTTTACGCATTGGTTATTGCTATTCTTTTAATCTTTGTTGCACCTCAGATGTTGGTAAACATTCTGGTGAACACAATGTCTCAGTTACCCAAATAAAACTGAAAAAACAGATAGGGAGCATGTAACATGCAAACATTACCGATTATTTCGATTAATCTGTGGGAAATGCTCTTTGCGCTTTTAAACCTGTTGATTTTGTATTTATTGGTGAAGAAATTCTTATACAAACCTGTAAAGAAGATGCTTGCTGAGCGTCAGCAAACCATCGACAACGAATACAAAGAGGCAGAAGAAGCCAAAGAAAAAGCACTTTCTGACAAACAAACATACGAAGAAAAGCTATCAGAAGCTCAGTCTCAGGCGGATAGCTTAATTCAGTCTGCCGTGCAAACTGCCCAAGTAAGAGAACAGCAGATTTTAGCAGAAGCCAAACAAAAGGCAGACGACATCCACCGTCAGGCAGAAGCAGATGCCAGACTGGAACTGAAAAAGGCAGAACAAACCGTCAAGGAAGAAATTGTAACTGTTGGTACTTTACTTGCAACAAAAGTGTTAAACCGTGAATTAAACGACGAAGACCACAAAAAACTGATTGATTCCTTGATTGACGAAATAGGTGGCGAACATGAAGGACACAAGTAAAGCTTACGGGGAAGCCTTGTTTGCCATTGCAATGGAAAAAAACAAGGTGCAAGAATACGCCCAACAGTTAGAAACCATCGCAGAGGTGCTAAAGGAAACTCCTGAGTATCCTATGTATCTTGCCACTCCTGCCCTCCCCTTGTCCGAACGGATTTTGGCAATTGAAGAAGCGTTTGGAAAGAAGATGTCGGAGGATGTGGTTTCTTTGTTGAAACTGTTATGTGAACACAGTCACATCACCACACTTTCAGAAGTTATCCAGGAGTTTTTCAAGCTGGAAATGGCAGTTTCCAATACCATTACCGTAACGGTGACTTCCAGAATCCCACTCACTGAAGAACAAAAAGAAAAACTGGTACAAAAGCTGGAAAACAAATACCGAAAACACATCTGCCCCGTGTATCTGCTGGATGAATCCATTATCGGCGGATTCACTGTGACCACAGAAGATTATGTGATTGACGGCAGTGTGCAAAAACGCCTGCAAAGGATGAAGGAAGTGATGAAATTATGACAAATCCGAAAGATATCAGTCAGATTATCAAAACACAAATTGAAAACTATAAATCCCGTGTGCAAATGGAAGAAACCGGGAAAGTTATTTTAGTGGGAGATGGGATTGCCCAGGTTTACGGATTAAAAAACTGTATGGCAAACGAGCTTCTGGAATTTGAAGGTGGAAGTTTCGGCGTGGCGCAGAATTTAGAAGAAGAAACTGTGTCTGTTGCAATCTTATCCAACAATAATGATATCCGTGAGGGTGCCAATGTGTCCCGCACAGGAAAAGTGCTGTCCGTACCTGTTGGCAAAAACTTATTGGGTCGTGTGGTAAATGCGTTGGGAGAACCCATCGACGGAAAAGGTCCCATTCAATATGAGGATACCCGCCCCATTGAATCGGAAGCACCCGGCATTATTGAACGCGAAAGCGTAAATGTGCCGTTACAAACAGGGATTAAGGCGATTGACAGTATGATTCCCATCGGTCGTGGCCAGCGTGAGTTAATCATCGGCGACCGTCAGACCGGGAAAACCGAGATTGCCATTGATACCATCATCAATCAGAAAAACACAGGAGTTCTCTGTATTTATGTTGCCATTGGTCAGAAGAGTACCTCTGTGGCAAAATTAGCAAGTGAACTGCAAAGAAACGGTGCGATGGAATATACCATCATTGTTTCTGCAACTGCTGCAGAAAGTGCACCGCTTCAGTATATTGCGCCATATAGCGGATGTGCAATGGCTGAACATTTCAGAGAACAAGGCAAAGATGTGCTCATCATTTATGATGATTTAAGTAAACACGCTGTGGCATACCGTGCCCTTTCCTTACTGATCCGTCGTCCTCCCGGACGTGAAGCTTATCCCGGAGATGTATTCTATCTGCATTCCAGACTGTTAGAACGTGCGGCGTGTGTGGCAAAGGAATACGGTGGCGGTTCCATCACTGCCCTGCCCATTATCGAAACCCAGGCAGGCGACGTGTCTGCATACATTCCCACCAATGTTATTTCTATTACCGACGGTCAGATTTTCTTGGAAACCGAATTGTTCCATTCAGGCATTATGCCTGCGATCAACCCCGGTATTTCGGTAAGCCGTGTGGGCGGTTCTGCTCAGCTTAAAGGTATGAAAAAGGTGTCTGGGGAATTAAAACTGCTCTACTCTCAGTACAGAGAGCTCCAATCTTTCGCACAGTTCGGAAGTGACTTGGATGCCGACACCAAGGCTCGTCTGGCATTGGGTGAGAGAATTGTGGAAGTGTTAAAACAAGGCAGAAATGCTCCTGTGCGTGTTGGTTGTCAGGTTGCCATTGTGTATGCAGTCATCAAAGGCTATTTGGATACTGTTGCAGTTGCTGATGTGAAAAAATATGAACAGAAACTGTTTGAAAAGCTGGAAAACGAATACCAAAACTGGTTAACCAAAATTGAAAACGGCGAATACGACGAAACCATCGAAAACGAATTAAAAGAGATTCTTGCGAAAGTGCAGGTGTAGGTTATGGCAGGTAACACAAAAGAGTTACGAATCCGAATCAAAAGCGTTACCTCCACTCTGCAACTGACCAAAGCGATGGGATTGGTGGCATCCTCGAAAATCCGTCGTGCCAACGAAGGGATGTTAAAAGCAAGAGAATATACCGCTTCTTTAGAAAAGGCGATTGCTTCTTTGACCGCATCAAACGAATGTTCAAAAAGTCCCTTTATGCGAAATGATGGCGGTGAAAAAACCCGTCTTATTGTGATTGCAGGTGACAGAGGTCTGGCAGGCGGATACAATGCCAATGTGTTTAAACTGGCATCCCAATATCCTGATGCTGAAATCATTCCCTTGGGAAAACGTGCCTGTGAACGTTACCAAAAAGAGGTAAAATCCTCGGAGAAATATTATTTTTCCGATGCATATCCTTTAGCAGAAGAACTTTGCCGTGATTTTTCGGAAGGAAAATTCGACCGCCTCGGGATTTTATACACCGAATATATTTCCGTGATGGCAAACGAAGCAAAAATCAAATGGATTCTCCCCTTCGAAAAAGGTGAAACCATGGATAGCTCTATGATTTTTGAGCCTGATTCATTAACGGTTCTAAATCAGGTGGCAAAAGAGTATGTGGCAGGTCTTTTAATTTCTGCCTTAAGAGAAAGTTTTGCCTCGGAAGTGGCGGCACGAAGAATGGCGATGGACAGTGCAGGCAAAAACGCAAAACAAATGATTGAAGATTTGAAACTGGAATATAACCGTGCAAGACAGGGTGCCATCACCCAGGAAATCACGGAAATTGTTGCCGGAAGCGGCAATGAGTAAAGAGGTGAATTTGTTGGAAAAGAAAGAAAGTAAAAATATTGGAAAAGTACTGCAGGTTATGGGACCTGTGGTAGATATCCGGTTTAAAGAGGGAGAGCTTCCCGAAATTTATAATGCCCTTCAAATCCCTATGGGAAGCCGCACCTTAACCGTTGAGGTTGCCCAGCATATCGGCGGAAACACTGCAAGATGTATTGCTATGGCATCCACCGACGGTTTGCAGCGTGGCGTGGATGTTATCGACACAGGTGCTCCAATCAGCGTGCCTGTTGGGAAAGAAACCTTAGGACGTATTTTTAACGTGTTGGGTGATGCGGTAGATAATCTGCCTAATGCAAAAACCGAAGAACGCTGGAATATCCATCGCCCTGCCCCCAAATATGAAGAACTGGCTACCAGCGATGAAATGTTTGAAACAGGAATTAAGGTTATCGACTTAATCTGTCCCTACTCTAAGGGAGGTAAAATCGGTCTGTTTGGCGGTGCAGGTGTTGGTAAAACCGTGTTGATTATGGAATTAATCAACAACATCGCAAAAGAACACGGCGGTATCTCAGTTTTCTCAGGGGTTGGAGAACGTACTCGTGAAGGAAACGATTTATACAACGAAATGAAGCAGTCCGGCGTTATTTCCAACACCGCTTTGGTGTACGGTCAGATGAACGAACCCCCGGGAGCACGTATGAGAGTTGCTCTTTCGGGTCTTACCATGGCGGAATATTTCCGAGATCAGGAAGGTCAGGATGTGTTGTTATTTATCGACAACATTTTCCGTTTCACGCAAGCCGGAAGTGAAGTGTCTGCCTTACTCGGACGTATGCCTTCTGCGGTTGGTTATCAGCCCACTCTGGCAACTGAAATGGGTGCCCTGCAGGAGCGAATCACATCCACAAAAAAAGGCTCTATCACCTCTATTCAGGCGGTATATGTGCCTGCGGATGACTTAACGGACCCCGCTCCCGCTACCACCTTTGCTCACTTAGATGCAACCACCGTTTTGGCAAGAAACATTGCTTCCCAGGGGATTTATCCTGCAGTGGATCCGTTGGAATCTACCAGCCGTATCTTATCGGCAGAAACTGTGGGTGAAGAACATTATAAAGTGGCAAAAGAAGTGCAGAGAATTCTGCAGAGATACAATGAACTAATGGATATCATCGCCATTATGGGGATGGATGAATTATCCGACGAAGATAAACTGTTGGTAGGTCGTGCCAGAAAAATTCAGCGTTTCTTATCTCAGCCCTTTGATGTGTCTGAAAAATTCACAGGAATCAAGGGTACCTATGTTCCTGTGAAAGAAACGGTCCGTGGCTTTAAAGAAATCATTGAGGGAAAACACGATGACCTGCCCGAATCCGCATTTTTATTTGTGGGTACCATTGACGAGGCCATCGAAAAAGCGAAGAAGGTGCAGAAATAATGAATACCTTTCATCTGATTGTTTCCTCTCCTGACGGCAATTTGTTTGAAGGAGATGTGGTAAGATTAAGTGTTCGGGGTACCGAAGGTGAACTTGCCATTATGGCGGGGCACGTCCCCTTTGTCACCTCTTTGGCGGATGCACCCGTTGTGATTTATTTTGCGGATGATACCAAAAAAACTGCAACCGCAAAAGGCGGTCTTTTGACCGTTGGAAAAGAGCTTGTCACCCTGATTTCAGGCTCCTTTCAATTTGCATAATGTTTTTCATTTTAAAAGAACCTTTCTTTTTAGAAAGGTTCTTTTTTCGTTGACAGATTTTTTAGAATATGTTATAATAAAAGGAGATTTTTATGAAAGTGAGCTTTCGTTATGGACTATAATTATCATACACACACCAAATACTGTCATCATGCAAGCGGTGAGATGGAGGAATATGTACAACGCTCCATTGAAAACGGCATTCGCCATCTTGGGTTTTCGGAACATCTCCCCTTTTCGTTTCCCAATGGTGGTGAAGCAAGCTGCTACCGCATTGATTTGGCAGATGTTCCCACCTATCTGAAAGAAGCAAACCGTCTGCGAGAAGTATACAAAAATCAAATTGATATAAAAATCGGCTACGAAATGGAATACTATCCTCTCTATTTCAAAGAAATGCTGAAATCCGCATTGGATAACAATGCCGAATATTTAATTTTAGGACAGCATTACCTGAAAAACGAATATCCCGACGGATATCCCTCCGGTGCAAAAACCACCAACGATGAAGATATTGTTGAATATGTGGATTGCGTGTTAAAAGGAATGGAAACGGGAATTTTCAGCTATGTAGCACATCCGGACCTTTTAGACTACAAAGGTGACAATGATGAGCTCTACGAGCAGGAAATGAAGAAAATCTGTGTCGCTTCCCTTGAATATAATATTCCTTTAGAAATCAACTTCAATGGTGCAAGAGATTTCTGTGTGTATCCGGGAGACCGTTTTTTTTCGATTGCAGGCGCTGTTGGCTGTCCTGTTACCTTCGGAATGGATGCTCATACCGCAATCGATGCCTATGACAAAGAAAATCTGATACGAGCAAAAGAAATGGTAAAACGGCACAACTTAAATTATATCGGAAAACCCGAACTTGTGTTACTGCAGGAGCAAAAAGACGAACTCATTAAAAAATTTTCTCTTGCATAAAATCAAACAATCTCCGCACAATAGATGATAAAGGAGCATCAAAAAATGTACAAACAACAAATCCACGAATATATTTGGTCTCACAAAGATGATATGATTGCCCAGTTGTCAAAACTGGTGGCATTTCCCTCAGTACAGCAGAATGTGAGCGAAGAATATCCTTTTGGCAAAGAATGTGCCGAAATTTTAGACTATGTGAAAGATTTATACGAAGAAAACGGCTTTACCACCGAAGCCGATCACCAGGGCGGTTATTTATTGTCCTATTTGGGTGACGGTGAGAAAAGTCTTGGTCTGTTTGCCCACGCTGATGTGGTGGCAGCTGGTGATGACTGGGTAGTTGGCTCCCCTTTTTCAGCTACCGAAAAGGACGGTTTTTTAATTGGTCGCGGTGTGTCAGATGATAAATGTGCCATTGTGTCTGCCTTATACATTATGAAAATGATTCGGGAATTAAATCTTCCCATTCAAAGCAGAATTGTTTCTTTCACAGGAATTTCGGAAGAAACAGGAATGCAGGATATTGAAAACTATGCAAAAGCTCATAAAGCACCTGATTTTTCGTTGATTTGCGATTCCGAATTCCCCTTATACCGTGGCAACAAAGGAATGTTTCAGGCAACTGCAACCTCCAAAATCCCTATGGATGACGTGACCTGTTTTCACGGGGGTGTTTCCTTTAATATCATTTTGGGAAAAGCAACCTTGAAACTCAAAAACAAAGACGGTTTATACGATGCCTTAAAACAGAAGGAAACTGATGGTGTAACAGTTTCTATGGACGGGGATGAAATTAAAATCTATGCAGAAGGATTATCCACTCACGGTGCTTTCCCCGAAGGTTCTTTGAATGCAGGTTTTTTAATTGCCGACCTCTTAACAGATTGCAATCTGTTAACAGAAAATGACCAAAAACAGATTTCCTTTGTGAAAGAACTTCTGGCGACTCCTTACGGTGAGGCATTGGGAATCGAAGCAACCGACCCTGATTTCGGAAAATTAACTTGCACCAACGGCATTATCCGTCTGGAAAACGGTTATTTGTCTTTGGTATTTGATATTCGATACGGTGCTACCACCGACCCTGATGCTCTGCAGAAAAAATTAACCGAAAAATTCAGCGAAAAAGAATGGTCGGTATCCTTCTCTCAAGTGATGGCAACTCACGTGATTCCCGAAGATTTACCCACTGTTCAAGCCTGTCTTAATGTGTATAAAAACTACACGGGCGACACCAATGCAAAATCTTTGGTGAATGCAGGAGGTACCTACGGACGTCACCTGCCCTGTGCGGTGGAAATCGGTACTATGGTACGAAAAGAAATCCCCTTCGAGTTACCCAAAGGACACGGCAATCTGCATCAGCCTGACGAGCTCTTATCCATTGAAGGCTTTTTAGAAGCCACCGAAATGGCAATGCTGATGTTGTTAGAATGCGATAAACTGATATAAGAAAATACAGCAAGCAAAAAGAACGGCTCATTCAGAGCCGTTCTTTTTATTTCTTTTGTTCTTTTTTTCTTCCTTTAAAAGTTGTTTCAGATAAGCAAAAGTGGTGTCTTCTCCTTCGTCTTTCAACATTGTGAGCAGTTTTATTAAAAGTGCATCCACTTCGGGATGAATGATAATTTTGTCACGTCCTTTCAGATAATACGTCAAAGGATGTTGGGGTGTGTATGCAGCTCCCTGATAATTCTTGGAAGCGGCAAGACGGTCACAAAACATTTCTGCCACATATTTTAAGGGCATTTTCATTCCCACAAACCCTTCATCGGGATTCACACTGTAATCAATCCAATATTCAAAATGGTGCTTATTTCTTCCCTTATGACGAAGCCAGGCAGTGGATACCCCGGTGGCTTTTCTTTCCTCAGAATTAGGGCTTTCCGTGCCAATATAATATTTCACACCAATCATAAATTCCCGTGGATGATATTTGGACAAATCGTGGGCAAGCCCTTGTCGAATCAGTCCCAAACGGAAACAATGTTTCATCACCAACAGCTTATGCCTGGTAATGGTTTTAAAATGTCCGAAAAAACTCATTTTTTGTGCTCCTTATCTATAAAAAAGCTGTTGAATCAATGCCAAAACAACAAAGTGAACCGGATAGAAAATATAGAAAAACCATTTCATTCGACATTTTCCCCGTTTGCCTGAATAGAGCAACAACAAAGGAATTGCCCACAAAGAATACATCTGAACCCCACCGCAGTCCATCGAAAGAAGATATAACCCGATGCCAAATAAAATCACATGAAATATATTCTTGTCCAAGGGTTTCAAATACACACTTTCTCCTGTTTTCACACTGCGACAAACACAGGCAAACAGCGGTAACACACATCCGTAAAATCCGTAGTCCACATTGAAATATTGATTGAACTGATAGGTTAAGTAAATCGCCAAGACAAAAGCAATTCCCGAAAGAATCTTAGGCAGAGTTCCACGCTCCTTAGAAAACAGCGTTTTCTTCACATATTCCAGCAAATAACATAACACAATGGAGAACGAAAAGGTGATGAGAATACCAAGGTGCTTACTGCCGTCTACAATATAAAAGACTGTCTGACATAAAATTCCAAGCAGAAAGACAATCAGAAAATACTTTTGTTTGTTTTTGGTGTGCGAACTTCCTACAGCAATCAAAAAGGAGAAAATCGGGAACGAAAGACGCCCGATGATACAAAGTTCTAAAACATCAGGATACAGCATCACACCGATATGATCGATGAGCATCAGAAGTGCCGCTATCATTTTCAGTTGATTTCCTGTGAGAACATTGCATCTTCTGAGATTCATGCTATTCCCCTCCCATTATGATGATTCTGTTTATAATCCGAAATACTCATCTGTTAAGCGCAGTGCTTCCAGGATATTTTCCTCTTTATTGGTGTAACCAAAGAGAATAAATGCGTGCTCTGCATCAGGAATTTCCATCATTGTGATTCGGTTTCCCGCAGCTTTCATGGTTTGGGTAAACACTCTGCTATCTTCAATTGCAACCACGCAGTCAGAAAGTCCGTGCATCAACAAAATATCGGCATCCAGCTTTTTGGGATGATGTATGGGAGAATATTGTTCACTTTCGTCGGCACAATAGTTCCAGATTCCGTTCACACAATCTGTTACGGGGTTATATGCTGCAATTTTCTTTGGGGTTAATGCACAGGGAGTGTTATCCGGTAAATTCATTGCCAGACACAAACAAAGATGTCCGCCTGCCGAATCTCCCATCAAAAGGATGTCGTCAGGATTCACAAAAGAGAATCCCCTTCCAATATACGCCATTGCATCACGGCAATCTTGTAAAATGCCACCAACGCCGTCAGCACAAACAGCAAAATACCGATAAGAAAACACAATACCTACATATCCTTTTTTCTGATAGTATTTTACATTGTTTGCCATCCATCCCCCATCCCAGTTTTCAGGGGTCTGTTTCAGAGAATTCCAGCCTCCTCCGTGAATTGCAATCACCGTGGGGTAGGAATGGTTTTTCTCAAATTTTTCAGGTAAAAATACCTGCAGGGGCAATTTTATCCCGTCAGCCGCTTTATAAAACACGGAAATATCCGCAGTAATTTGTTTGAGTTCTTCGCAGTGGGACATGGTTTTCCTCCTATCATTCAGATAGCATCATTGTATCACATTGTGTTTCAAAACACAAGAAAAATTATCATATTTTAAAATTCCCGTGGCAAAAAGCATACACACATAGATCAAAGCACTCATCCCCACAGCACCCCAAAGGCTATGAGAACACAACACCTCTGCACATCGGGTGGAAATCAAAATAAAAAAGCCGGGAAACACAACATTTTTAAAAAATCCGAAATCGCAATCCGTGTGACGAATTAAAGTGATGATACTAAGTGTGCCGTTTAAAATTTCTCCCACCGCAATCACCGTAAGATATCCGCGTATCCCGTAAATCGGAAGCAACCACCATAACAAAACAATTCCCACTGCAGAATCTAAAATATTGATACGAACCACTGTGACCTGGCAGTTGATTCCTTTTAAAATTGCATCCACAATATCATCCAGATACATGATGACTACCAAAGGTGAAAGAAGTTTCAAAAACACAGCAGTGTCTGTATTCCCATAAAAAAATATACACAATTTTTCACAAAATCGAAACAAAATCCCTGCCACTGCCACAGAAAAGAGCAAGGTAATCTGAAATATTTTTGAAAGAATGTTTTTAAGAGATTGTTGTTGCCCTAGCGTATGTTTTTCTGTGATTTCAGGAACAAGGAGAGAAGCCACTGCAGACAGCATCGCCTGCGGAAACATCAGAATCGGAAATACCATTCCGTTCACACGACCGTATTCCGCCACACCGTTTGACACCCCGGACGCCATCAAGCGGTTAGGAATCAACAGCTGTTTGGCCGAAGAAAGTCCTGAGCGGAGATAAGAGCTTAGCGCTACCGGCATCGAGAACCCAAAAATCCGTTTCCATTGTCCCTTTTGCGGTTTGACAGGATATTTTATCTCCTGCATACGATATGACAAATAATAAAACCCGCAGGATATGATTTCCGAAAGAGTTCCCCCAAGCACCAATACACAACAAACTCCATTGAAATCCGACAACTTCACAAATGAAAGAAACCAAAGGATTAATCCGATTTTAACCAGTTGTTCCAGCATTTGCCCCAAGCCAGTTGTTCCTGATTTTCGAAGGGCAATAAAATATCCCGACAGTGCAGAGGAAACCGAAAGAAAAGGCAATCCTATTGCCAAAGCATAAAAAGGTATCACTGTAATTTTTCTGCCAAAAAAATTTTCAACCAGAAACGGTGCGAAAATGACGAGCAAAATTCCTGCACATACGCTGAAAAATAAACAGTATTTAATCGCCTTACGAAGGAAAGAATATGCTGCTTCACGGTGATTTTTTGCAAGTTCCTCCGACACGAGTTTAGTCACGGTAAGTCCAATTCCCGAGGTGGCAAGGGTAACCGCAAAAAAATACACCGATAAAATCAGATGATAAATCCCCATTGCCTCTGCACCGATTCGGTTGGAAAGATAAACTGAAAAAGATAATCCCACGGTGCGAAGAAGAAAGGAACAGCCAGTCATCAGCACCACACTTTTAATAAATTCCACACTTTTTTTCAAACAAAAAAAGCCTCCCTTCCATATCATTTGTATGAAAGAGAGGCTTTCTTTTATGTGGCTAATTGATATATTTGCGCATCGAAATGAGCGCGTTTTTTTCCAGCCGGGAAACCTGTGCCTGAGAGATGTGAATTTCCTCAGCAATTTCGGTCTGGGTTTTGTCCTCAAAAAAACGCATAGATAAAATTTTGCGTTCTTTGGGAGAAAGTTTCCCCATCGCCTGAGACACACAAATTCCACCCAACCATTTTTCTTCCCTGCTTTTGGTATCGGATAGTTGGTCCATTACTAAAATCACGTCACCTCCATCGTTATATATCGGCTCATACAAGGAAACGGGATCGCAAATGGCATCCAGGGCAGTAGCCACTTCTTGTGGCGTAACTCCGATTTCGTTGGCTATTTCAACGTGGGTAGGTTCGTGCCCTAAAGATACCGTCAGTTTTTCCTTTGCATTCAGTGCACGATAGGCAATATCCTTTAAAGAACGGCTCACCTTAACGGCTCCGGAATCTCTGAGATATCGCTTGATTTCCCCTAAAATCATTGGCACAGCATAGGTGGAAAAACGCACTTGGTGAGCCAAATCAAAATGGTCAATAGCTTTCATCAGTCCCACGCATCCGATTTGGAACAAATCATCAGGATTCTCACCCCGATTAGAAAATTTCTTGATCACACTCAAAACCAATCTTAAATTTCCGTTGATAAATTCTTCTCTGGCCTCTTGATCTCCCTGAGCAATCCGCTGAAGCAATACTGTTTTTTTGTCTTGATTCAGTCGGGGTAAATCCTGGGTGTTCACACCGCAGATAACCACTTTATTCATAAATTCCTCCGTCTTTTCCCAACATACTTGTCCATAGTATTTCCGAATTTTCAGGAGGCTATTACACAAAAAAACACCGCCGGCAAATTGCCAACGGTGTTTTTTATTTTCATCTTAATAATCGCTGATTAAATCCAGCAGAGCTTCACAATCGGAGCACAACTTTGCGGATTCACCCATGAAAGTAACTTTTTTCACAGTGGTTTTCCGTCCGCAACCGTCACATTTACCCTGACAACCGGATAATACAAACAGCAGACACAATGCACATAATGCTGCACAAATTCTTTTCATACAAGACTCACCTCCCCTAATAAAAATCCTTATATTGGTATTATAACATAAAAAGTTCAAAAAAGCAAGTATTTTCGACAAATAACATATTTATCATTACTACACAATTATCTGATTCATCAGTAAGATAAAACAAAAAAACATATCATTTTTTGTCATTATATTCAATTTTCAATGAAAAATTGGTAGTTTTTTCAATAAATGAAATATTTTTCAATATTTTATTTGTATTTTTTGAAATTATATGTTATAATATGATAGAAAGAAGGGATCAGATTGAGTTATTTTGTTGATAATATTTATTGGGAATATCGTTTTTCCATGGGGGATGCCAATTTCGTGTTTTTTTCCAATATCAACACGATAAACCAAAACCCTCACAAAGGAATTCTTCATTCTCATAAACTCTATGAAATGTTTCACGTGTTGCACGGAAATGTTACTCTGGTGGCAGACACGGAAAGAACCATGATTAACCGAGGGGATACCGTTATTATTGCACCCGGCACAATCCACACCACCAATGTTCATCCGGATGCCAAACGGTTCTGTATGATTTTCGCCATCGAAAAAAATCAGGCAATTCAAGGTTCCACTTATTATGACACCTTTCAGAAAATTCTGGCAGACGAATTTGTGTGGCTGGATTCTCCCCTGCTGACTTCCTGTTTTATTCGTTGTGCCGACTATATTCAAAGTGATTATGCCGAAAAAGACGAGCTTATCACCGCTTGCCTGCACGAAATTATGGCGTTGATTAAGGCAACTAATTCTCAGGGAGAAAAAGCGTTTCAGGAAAATCCGTTTTCCAATACAGATAATTCCCGTACTTATGTGGTGGACCATTATTTTACGCATAACTTCCAGCATGGTTCACTAACGGAGTTATCAGAACTTCTGCATTTAAGTTCTCAGCAAACCCAGAGAATCATCAAGAAAATGTACGGTCAGTCTTTCAGCGAACGACTCACTATGATGAAAATGCAACTTGCAAAAAGCTTACTGCAAGAAACCAATTTATCTGTAACCCAAATCGCAGAAAAATGCGGTTACACCGGCCCCAACGGTTTCTTTGTGGCATTTAAAAAATATTACGGCAAAACACCAAACAAATTAAAGAAATTTGAAGCACCAACCGAATAAGATAAAAACCACACGAACATCGTGTGGTTTTTTATTGCTTCCAATATTCAGATATAATTTTTTGTAACTCGGTTTTATCTGCCTGACACAATAAAATTCATCTGGCTGGCAGCTATTAAATACAAAACGCAAAACACAATTACAACAACAAAGCCTGTAATGCATCCAATCCCCGAAACTGTGTCATCCGGAAGAAACTCCGCTTTTTTGGATGGGTTTAAGATATCTTCGCCAAATTCATTTCCCAACTCGGAGAGCGGTTCCCCAATTTCTAATCGATACAATAACCTCATCATCTGTTCCAAATCACTTTTTACTGTTTCATAATCAGCTCTGTCGGACTCTGTGCATTTTCTGGCAACAGAACAAGCTTTCGTGATAAAGTTAACCGCCGTCCATCTGTTTAACAAACCAAACGCGTAAATTTTTGCCAAATAAAACAGCGCGGCATAAAGCGGCGGTTCGTAATATTCTTTGTCAAGGTCGGAAAGCTTTGCAATGCCACAGGTGATGTCAAGAAAAGCAGCCTCCGCCTCAGTAAATTTTCTGTTTTGAATAGCAGAAAATGCAACGTTTTGCAAAGATACGATATGTTCAACGCACTGAGTTTCATTCTTTTTCATATACGCATATGACCAACCTGCGATGTCCTGATGTGCGATAATATCTCACCCCTCTGCCCAATTCTCCAAAGTATGACATAGTATACCATAAAAGATGATCAAATGTCAAGACCTTCCGCTTGCGAAACAAAAAAGAAATATTTGGTGGTGATAAAAAACAAAAGCGGAGTGAAACCACTCCGCTTTTTTCATCGTTTTTATTCGTTGGTAGAAACAGGTTCCTGAGCCTGAGGTTGCGCCTGAGGAACCACTACAGGCTGTACAGGTGCCTGAGGTGCTTTTTTGATAAAATCAAAATTGTCTTTAGAGGTCAGATCTTTAAAGCTCGGGAATTGATAATCAGAACTTTCATCGGTTGTCTTTAACTTTTTGTTAATCTGAATCACATTTTTCACTAAAAGGATAAACATCAGCAAACCTTCGTAAACCAGTCTGATAACGATAGGTCCGAGTATCGCGATTAAAATACCGATAATTCCGTACCAGTCTGTACGATTATAGTATTCGCTATGGAAAATATTGATACCAAACAACAGTGCAATACCATAACAAATGGTTGAAACGGTGGACAGGATGTAGAAGAACTGCATAATCTTTTCAATAATCAGGAATTTGAAATTGAAAGCATCGTGCAGCAACTGTCCCAACTTGTTAAGACGAGGTCTTCTCTTTTCCGGTACAATAAATTTATAAACCAGAATCATCGCTGCAATCGTTGCAGCAAAACCGATGACGCTCACCAGACCCATTGTGTTAAAGCTGAAAGTTTTCATAATACTTTCCTCCTTTTAATTTTTGGTGAATTTTGTTAAATTCTGTCTTCATTATAGCATACTTATTGTGGAAAGTCAATATAACCTTATGTTTTCTAAACTAACATTTCTGTTACAAAGCAATTACCATATTCATCCACCTTTTTCCTTACATAAAAATTCCTCAGCTAACACAAAATACAGTTGTAAACACAAAAAAAGGAGCAATTGGAATATGAAAGCAACAGGTATTGTGAGAAGAATTGATGATTTGGGAAGAGTGGTCATTCCGAAAGAAATAAGAAGAACAATGAGAATCCGCGAAGGCGACCCGCTGGAAATCTTCACCAACAAAGAAGGCGAAGTGATTTTCAAAAAATATTCTGCCGTGGGAGAACTGGGGAATTTTGCCGCCCAATATGCAGACGCTCTTTATAAAATCAGCGGCCACAACACGGCAATTACCGATAACGACACCATTATCTGTGCCGCAGGTACCAACAAAAAAGAACTGCTGGAACAAAAAATTTCATCTGAAATTGAAACTGTTTTAAAAAACCGGGAACCCTACTTTGTGAACCGTGTGGGCGATTCCAGAGTGCATCTTTTAGACCACAACAACACCTATTTATGCGGCACCGTAATTCCCATTTTGTCGGAGGGAGACATCATCGGCTCGGTAATTTTATATGCCACCGAAACTGATGTAACCTTAGGCGACACCGAGAAAAAACTGGCTACCACAGCTGCCACCGTTTTAGGAAAACTGTTTGAAAGCTAATTTTAAAAATAAAAAAAGCTATGATACCGATTCCGGCATCATAGCTTTTTCTTATGCTAAATTGAGAGGTTCTTCCAAAATGGTAACCCGTCGGTAGTATGCATAGTTTGCAGCATACATATAAAGCAGTGCCCAGAGCACACCAATATAAAAAGCCAACGCTCCTAAAATCATCCAACCGATAAAACTGAAAGCCATCATAAACAGGTAAAAGCGGTTTCCTCTGGTGAGCAGAAAGCTTTCTTTTATCAAACGAAAAGGTCCGAACTCGGGATGTTCCACCGTGATTGCAGGAACCAACAACAACGTGTACTGCAAATAAATCCCCAACAGCTGCACCAGATATAAAGCAACCACGAGCATCACCTGATATGTCTGCATATCCATCACACTGAACATCAGATAGTCATAAAATCTCATAGGCTCGTTGGATGTTAACAAATAACTGAGTGCCGAAGGAAGCACAATGCCAACAATCAACGTGGGTAACATTTTCCAACTTTTCTTGGCTGCCACTGCATACACTGAAAAAAAGCTGGCTTTTTCTCTGGTGGGTTTTAAATTTTCATAAATACCGACAGTGAGCAATTGCATCACAATGAAAAATACAACCGTCACCGCTTCTGCCAACAGAAGATACTTCGGCAACTCCTGCGTAGGAGGCATAGCTTCCAGTTGCATTGTGAATCTCACCTGAAATGCCACGAATAATAAAACTGGAATAAACAACGCCAGAACCAGCGGATTCCATTTACCACGAAGCAATCGTTTGGCATCACTTTTTATCACCCAGAAGGGATATTTCATCATTATTTTACACCTCGGATTAAACTAAACGGACCTGATAAGAAAATTCTTTGGATTCTCCCACAGGCAGTGCGGTAATATTGGGTTTTTCCGCAAAGATACCGGTGGTATCTTCTTTATCGGGGATAATGGTCCAGGGTTCAATGCAAATAAAAGGTGCTTCCAGACCAATAGGAGTCCAAAGTCCTAAGGATGCAAAACCGTTCACAGTAACTTCCACACCGTAGCCTTTTTCTTTGTGCACCAGACTGATTACATCAGAATTCAGTTTGGAGAACATCAGAGCATCCAAATCAAAAATAGAATATCTGAGCGGAATCTTTGTTACATTTTGATACTCAGTGCGAATTCCTCTTTCATATAACAGACCGCCCAAATCGTCTGCCACACACTGATACACAGGATTGGTTTCTGCTTTGTTAAAGCGAATTTCGTAGTCGGTAAATTTGTCTCCTTCTTTCATAGGACAGTTATATGCAGTATGTCCGCCTAATCCAAACAGCATTGTTTTATCGCTTCTGTTTTCCACTCGATAGGTGGTGATGAATCCGTCCTCGGTTAAGGTGTGCGTAATATAAAACCCAAATTCGTAAGGATAACATTGGTGAGTGGTTTCGTTATCGGTTAACAAGAAAGTAATGCTCTGCTCGGTTTTTTCCACCATTTCAAATTCCATACGTCTTGCAAAACCGTGTTTCGGAATGGTATATTCCACACCATCTATCACGGTTTTGGAGTTTTTTAAACTGCAAACAATGGGAAACAAATTCGGGTTCACTCCGCCCCAATAAGTTTTGTCGCCCTGCCAGATTACTTCTCTGCCGTTTTTGCGGGTTAAAGAAATCAGCTCTGCGCCCATCGTGGTGCAAACTGCTCTCATATCCTTATAATGCAATTCATAATTCATAACAGTATTTCCTTTTCCAAAAAGATGTTGTATTTATTATACTACCCTTTTTGGAAAAGTGCAAGTATTTTTTCTCGTTAATCACCAAATACTGTTTTTTTCATAGGATAAAAGAGGAGGAATCTGCTATGCAAAAAATATACTGTTTATCCGATTTACTACCGGGGCAATGTGCCACGGTTTATCAAATATTATCGCAGGGAGAAATCAGAAGAAGACTGCAGGATCTAGGGTTTGTGAGCGGAAGTGACGTAACGTGTGTGTTTTTTGCATCCTCAAAAGACCCTGTGGCGTACCGCGTGCGGGGAACGCTTCTGGCATTACGAAGAAAAGATGCCAAAAGCATCCTTGTGAAAAAAAGGAGGGAATCCCGATGAAAAACGAAAAAAAACATTTCACCGTGGGACTTATGGGAAATCCGAATGTGGGAAAAAGCACTCTGTTCAATGCCCTGACAGGATTGCGACAACACACGGGAAACTGGCCCGGAAAAACCGTTTCCAACGCCAGAGGCACCTACACCTATCTCGGAGTAAATTATCTGCTGACCGATATCCCGGGAACCTATTCCTTAAAAGCTCATTCCCGGGAAGAAGAGGTGGCACGGGATTTTGTGTTGCAGGGAAAATACGATGCTTTGATTGTGGTGTGTGATGCCACCGCACTGGAAAAAAATCTGAATCTGGTGTTGCAGATTTTAGAAGTTACCTCTAAAGTTGTGGTATGCGTTAATCTGTTGGATGAAGCTGAAAGAAAAGGCATTTTCGTGGACATCAAGGAATTGTCCCGACTGCTTGGCGTGCCTGTTACAGGAACCTCTGCCAATCGGAAAATGGGCCTTTCCGATTTGATGAAACAAGTTTCAGAAACGACAACAAAACAATCACCCGATTCCCTTTTGTCTGCGAAAAAAACTGTGGAAGATCTGGTGAAAGAATCAGAAAGAATTGCCAAAAAAACTGTGACTTTCCAAAAAGAAGACTACCTGCAAAAAGAAGAAAGACTGGATCGGTTTCTCACCGGAAAATGGACAGGAATCCCCGTGATGCTTTGCTTTTTGGCAACCATTTTCTGGATTACACTAGTGGGTGCAAACTATCCGTCTCAATTGCTTTCCAACGGTTTTCAAAAGGTGGAAGAATGGCTGATAATGCTGGCAAACCAAATCAATGTCCCTCCCCTGCTGACCGACTTTTTCCTACGGGGGATTTTCTGTACGGTGGGACGAATCATCTCGGTGATGCTTCCGCCGATGGCAATTTTCTTTCCCCTTTTCACCTTACTGGAAGACTTGGGATATCTTCCGCGAATTGCATTCAACCTAGACCACACACTTCATAAATGTAACGCTTGCGGAAAACAGGCACTGACCATGTGCATGGGATTTGGGTGCAACGCAGTGGGGGTTATGGGGTGTCGCATTATGGATTCCAAACGGGAGCGATTGCTTGCCATATTAACCAACAGCTTAGTCCCCTGCAACGGAAAATTCCCAACCCTACTTGCCATCATTACTGCCTTTTTTGCACAATCGAAACCGTCATACTATGGAGCACTTCTGCTGACAGGATTAGTGCTTTTAGGGATTCTTATGACGTTTTTTGTCTCCTTTATCTTATCGAAAACCATTCTTCGGGGAGCTCCCTCTTTTTTTGTGCTGGAACTTCCTCCCTACCGCAAACCCCAGGTTGGAAAAATACTGCTTCGTTCCTTTTTGGACCGCACTTTATTTGTTCTGGGACGGGCAGTCAAGGTGGCAATCCCCGCAGGAGCAGTGCTCTGGCTGGTATCTCACATCAGAGTGGGAGACGTTTCTTTGCTTTGGTATCTGGGAAACATTGCAAATCCCGTGGGAATGCTGTTGGGAATGGACGGAGTGATACTTATGGCATTTATCCTGGGACTCCCTGCCAATGAAATCGTGCTTCCCATCATTTTAATGGCATACACAGGCACACTCACCCTTTCAGATGCGGAAAATGTTGTTTCCCTGCAACATACTCTTCTCACCAACGGCTGGACCTCAATGACGGCAATTTCCACTCTGATTTTCACACTCTTCCATTGGCCCTGCTCCACCACATTAATCACAATAAAAAAAGAAACAGGCAGCGTGAAATGGATGCTATTATCCGCCGTAATTCCCACTGTTATCGGAGTTTTGCTTTGCATCATAAACCGATGGATTCATATTATTTTCTAGCATTAAAAAAGAGAAGATGAAAGTCATCTTCTCTTTTTTCTAATATTCAATTCCTCTGCGGGAGGGTTTCCCCTGCTCAAACGGATGTTTTTTGGAAGACACTTCGGAAATATAATCGCAGATTTCTGCAATGTTTTCAGAAAGTTTGTGTCCTGTGAGAATGATTTATTTTCGGCTTCGGGCTTCAGCTCAATCAGTTCAATTTACGAGGCAGAAGGGTTCGTGTTGC
>JAZOQZ010000141.1:0-3677 GCA_045656345.1 Clostridia bacterium | reverse complement strand
GAACATTCTTGTGTTGATTCAACAGGGAACAAATCGTCAAAATGATTTATCCAATATCCGTGCTTCACTTCCTCAACATCGGCTGTGGGTGTAAAATATTTGCACTCTTTGTCAACATTGTTATGCAATCCCCAATCATTGCCCTCTGTTGGTTTTTCTACAATGATTTTTCCGTGTAAATTGCAAGGGTTAAAATGAAAGCACTCCATACAACTTGCCATCACATTCTTCCTTTCTCTTGTCTTGTTTGTCTATACTCCATCACCGATTCATATAAATCTCCAAAGCCAAATTCCTCACCATTATAATCGCTGTTGCTGTGTAAATAGTCTTCGCATTCAGAACACATATAAGCAGTGAATACAGTTCCACCATCCACAACAGCTTCTCTGTTAAGAATAGAACCTTTAGGATATTCTCTTGCACACCCAAAGCATTTATGCGGTTTTCTCGTCTTCACATATTTGTAGGCGATTATATCAGCCATCACTCCACACCGCCTTTCTCAACATAACACCAACTCTGTGGGGGTCTTTTTATCGGTTTTTTACGGTTACAGCCACAACTGTCGTATTCTCTTTCCCAATCACACAAACGACAATTTCCTTTTTCGCAAAGAGAATAAAACTCGCTCAACTCTTTCGGCTCGTCATAGATTACAAGATTTGATATGTGCCACCCATAGCCTTCTTTCCCTTGTAAATAATTATCCAGTTCGAAATAACTCAAACAAGCATCATCACCTGTCCACATCCAACCTGAATCGTAGCCGTTGCCAAATATTTCGTCACAATCAACATTTATTTTGAATATCTGGTCACACACAAACTCGCCTATAACTTTGCCTTTAAGTTGGGCATCTTCTTTTTCTGCAAAACCTTTGTTGATGCCTTTTGCTGTGTTAAAACCAAATAATTTCGCATTTTCAACTGACTTACAGAGAATAAAGTCACCCATTGTTTTTGTGTTCGTGCAATAGATATAACACTTAATCGGTGTTTCAATTTTCGGTCTTGTTTTCCTGACCTCAACTGTTTTCTTGCCCGATGCAATAAGTTCGCACCATTGGGGCTGTATGCTTATCATTACTGATTTCATTTATCGTCACCGCCTTCCACATTGCAATAATTCAACAAGTGTTCCCCGATTTTCCGCAATTCCTCAACTTCAAAAACTTTTACAGTAATTAGTGTCGGGGAAAGAAGGGAGTTCACCTCTGTTGTCAAATTTATTAATTGACAAGCAATTTCCCACGGGGTGTCTGTTGGGTTTATTTTTATATAATCCATTTTTTACTCCTTTCAGATCAGACCCTTATCCCTTGCCATAGCCAGAAAAGGATTGCTTCCTGACTGCCCGGATGTGGTCTGTTTTTCGTTTTTTTGTTTTTCCTTGTCTTGTTCAGCCCAGTATTGTATTGTAGCAAAGTGATTTTCGTACCTTTTCCCGGTGCTGTGCATATAAGCTGACAACTTTTCAATCCGTTTGTCATAATCGTCTGGAAAGTCATTTTTTAAGCCTTCAAGTTCATCATCAGAAAGAAGGACGTTGTGAAATTTACCATAGAAGGAAGGGAAAGGGTCGGGTGTTTCCTGACCTTCCCTGTCCTCAACTACCCTGTCCTGTCCTAAACTACCCTGTCCTGTCCTATCCTTACCTATGCTGTCCTTTATCTGTCCTTTGTCTGTCCTTTGTCTGTCCTCATTTTGTGTTTTGAGATAATTTCCCCAAAATTCTTTGACTAAATCATTGTTCAATGTGCCTGTTTCTTTATTCTTCAAAGACATATTGCAAGATAAACAAATTACAGATATATTATCTATTTCATGTCTGCCGCCTTTTGAAATGGGGGTGTTGTGTTGCACGCTCGGTTTTGTGTTTCCGTCTTTCATTACAGTTGAACAGATAGGGCATCTTTCACCATAAAAAAATCCCCTTATTACTCCCATAAATTTGTCAGGCAAAGTGCTGTCTTTATACATTGAAGACCGCAAATCGTTGTCAGTTCTTTTTCTTGCGTTTAAAAGTTGAACATCCGGCAACACTTGCATCAATAAATCTTTGTAAATGCTGTCAATCTTTCGGTCTGCTCTGATCTTGTTGTTTTCGTTCCAGTCCGTTATGTATGCAACCATGTCATCATTTAAGACTTGCACAAACCCCTTATCAACAAGGATTTTGACGTCATTTTCAGAGGCACCAGTGGAATTCATCACTGTGTATGCTTCAACAACGCCGTCATCATCAGCATTCACCCCTAAATGGAAATACAAACACTGTGAACTTGTGGGCATTTTTAAAAACTTTGCACTGCTTACGATACGTTTTGAAAACATTCGTCTACTTGCCATATCAAAACCCCATTTCCCCACTGTTGTATTTTTGTTTCATTTCTTTGACCATTTTTTCACGTTCTGCCCGGTTGTACTTTTTAAATGCCGTACAATTCGGGGAAGGCTCTGAAGGTCTGCGTTTCCCTGTAAAAAAGATATATGCACAACCAAAAACATTGCTTTCAAAACCCTGAATCGGTCTATACAAACAATGTCGGCACTGTGTTCTGTCAACCTTGTATTTTGAAGTTTTATGCCGCTTTTTTCTGTCAATAAACGTCAGCAGTGACCCTGTTTTTCGTCCTCTCGCCATGTCTTGTCAACTCCTTGCATACTCTCTGAATTCTGTTTCCCTGACCCCTCGCATTGCTTCCACGTCTGCAACCGCTGCCAGTTCAGGATGTTTCTGCTGTTCTTTTTGCCTTGCTCGTCTGACAGTTTCAAAAGGTGCGAATCCCCATTGTGCAGAATTTGCAAGGAAGGACACAAGTGCAATATTTCTGATGTCTTTGCCCATTTCTATTGCCTGATGTTCAATGACTTTCAAATACAAATATGTGTCACTGTTCCGGGCTTGTTTATCTGTTGCCAGAATGTGTCTGACCAGTCTTGCTGTGTTTGTAATGCTGTTCATTGTTTACACCTCTTTGATTCTGATGCCGTAAAAGTGCAATAGCATCTTTCTTTTCAAAATATAGTCCTTTGTCCTGAATCCCTTTGTGTCCTCGACAATTGTTTTGCCGTCTTCAATGTAGACAAAATCAGCTGTGTATGTGCATTCTCTTTCAATGACCTTCCCTTTTTTGATGCCGCCCCTTGCACCGATTGTGTCCGGCTCTCTCTGGGCTGGGATCAGAACAAACTTCACTTGTCTTTGAAGGTCTTGAATTGTCCCCACCCTTTCAAGTAGGGACAATTCTTGATGTCTTCTGTACTCTTTTTTTGAATCGTATGTGATGCCGTTGACATTGATTTTTTTGTTGTGATATTTGTTTTTCAACGTCTTCACCCCTTAAAATGGCAAATCGTCAGGGGCTTCCATCGGTGCAAAATCATCACTGTCAGCTGATGCAGATTCTGAACTGTCAGCCGATTTGCTTTCGCAGAATTCATGTTGCAACACTTGAAGATATGTGATGCTTTTTTTGTTGCCTTCCGCATCTTCATACTGGTCATCCTGAATTCTTCCTTGCACTGCAATTTTGATGCCTTTTTTCAAGTATTTTTCAGCGAATTCCGCTGTCTTTCCAACAACCTTGCAATATATGAAGTCAGTAATCTTGTCAGCATCCTTCTTTTTCGGTCTGTCCACTGCCAGTGTATAGCTGCCATATGCAACGGGGT
>JAZOQZ010000140.1:0-1752 GCA_045656345.1 Clostridia bacterium | reverse complement strand
GTCCTCATAAAAATACTCATAAACGGTCAGCGCTGCCGCTTTCCAATAGGCTTGTTCGCCGGTAATCACACCGTCTAAATCAAACAGAACAGTGCTAAACTTCCCGGAATGCCCGTCGTCCATAATATTTCTCCTATCTTTCTCTGATTTGTTAAAATGATAAATTATTCAATCACAAAATCAATTTTCCCTGCAACACCGGAGGTTAATCCGATTCTGGTATCATCGCAATACAATGCACGTTTTAAGCAAATACCGAAGGCACGGTAAATCGCTTCAAAAATATGATGCATATTGGTGCCTTTTCTTAAATTGATATGTAAGGTTGCCTGAGCACCCTGTGCCACACCTTCTAAGAACACGAATAAATCTTCGGTTGCCACTCCTTCGGTGGTTTCAGAAAGATTTCCTGCATCGTTCTGAAAATGGAAATAAGCACGGTCTTCAAAACTGATTGCAGCTTCTGCGTAAGCTTCGTCAATAATGCCAACGCCATCGCCAAATCCGCTAACACCTGCACCTGCATTTTCTGCTACATAGGTTTTTAATGCTTTCCCGAAGGCAACCCCAAGATCCTCAAAAACCACGTGTGATAACACAAATGTGTTTAAGCAAACATCAGTTTCCACGGTAATCCCTGCACGATAAGCAATATGTTCAATCATATGATTCAAAAAGGGGTATGGTGTGTTGATTTTCTTACGGTAATCTGCCGCAAGTCCTTTAAAATCACACGCTACCTTCATATTGGATTCAGTTGTGGTTCGTGTTACGGTAACAGTAGTTTTCATAAGGTTTTTCCTTTCTTTGATATATTCATAGAATATACATAGATGATATTATAGCATATTGTGAAAAAAAAATCAAGACCTATTTTTGGAGTCATTCTTAAGAAAGCATTGCCAGAAATTGTTCCTCAGTTAAAATGGTAATTCCCAAATCCTGCGCTTTTTTCAGTTTACTGCCTGCTTCTTCTCCTGCTAAAACAAAATCTGTCTTTTTGGAAACAGAAGAAGACGTTTTTCCGCCATTATCTTCGATAATTTTGGATGCTTCACTACGGCTTAAAGTTGGCAAAGTGCCTGTTAAGACAAATGTTTTTCCAAGGAAAATGTCAGACACACTTTCGTCCTGATATTCCAAGTTAACACCCTGCATGCGAAGCTGGTCAATCAACTCACGGTTGGATTCTAAGGAAAAGAAATCCACAACGCTTTTTCCTGAAATTTCGCCGATTTCAAAAATCCCAACGAAATCATCCAGTTTTGCATCCATAATTGCAGACATGCTTTTAAAGTTTTTCGCTAAAATTTTACCAGCTTTTTTCCCGATTTGTCGGATTCCCAAAGCAAAAATCAAACGGGACAAGTCATTCTGCTTGGATGCTTCTATTGCAGAAATCAGATTCTCTGCAGATTTTCGACCCATTCGTTCCAAAGAAGCAATCTCTTCTGCGCGAAGGGTGTAAATATCGGAAACTTTCCTGATCAGATTATTTTCCAAAAGAAGGCTTACCACCTGAGGTCCCAGTCCTTCAATGTCCATAGCATCCTTGGATGCAAAATGCACAATATTTCTTAAAATCTGTGCAGGACATTCCACATTGGAACAACGAATCGCCACCTCATCATCCACACGGACCACTTTTGCTCCGCAGACAGGACAAACTTCGGGCATTTTATACACCTGTTCAGCACCGTTTCGTTTTTCAGGAACCGATTCGACCACTTCGGGAATAATATCCCCTGCTTT
>JAZOQZ010000139.1:0-4277 GCA_045656345.1 Clostridia bacterium | reverse complement strand
ATAACAACATCGCCAGCAATCTGCATACACTTTTTAATCTCCCCCCATGCAACGCTCTGTTCCGTTTTTACGTACTCGGGAGCATTGACTTTGCACCATTCGAGCAGAGCTTCCTTCTGCTGCTCCATTTTCTGTGTAGGCTTCTTGAAAACGAGCTTACCCGACAGAAGCTGATAACTCTCTTGTGTCTTGGTTTCCTTGCGTTCTACCGTTTGGAAATACTCGTTTAGCTTAAAGATAAGATATGAAGTGGCGTTTTCGTACCGCTTGTCTATTTCCTCTTGCTTGTGGTCGAGGGTTTCACGCTCCCTTTCAATCAAAGCGGAAAGGCGTTCTTTTTCTTTCTTGGCGGCAAGCACCTTCTTTAACGCCCACTCTGCCATTTCGTCCGTTTCAATAGCGAAGTCGCTTGTTTCGGTTTCTTCTTCTTCAATAAAAATTCTTTCGTCAATCATTTTGTTCTCCTTTTCTTATGCTAAATCTTTGAGCAAATCAATATATACATCTTCCGTGGTTGTCTTATTAAGATTGTGCTTCTGTGCAAACTCAACCGCATCAATGCCCTTTTCTTGAAGCTTTTCAATAAGCTGTTCTCTCGGTGTTTTAACCTTCGCCGGCTTCGTTGTCTTCGGCTGTTCTTCGGCTTCTGTTTCGGGCAAGTCCTCTCCGGCGTAGATGTACAACCCAAGACCGTGCCTTGCAACTGCTTTTGTCAAACTGCGCTGAATAGCCTTGTTGACATCAAAGGAAGTCACAGCGTTGGCGGGGATGCTCTTGTTCTTAAAGTCCATAACCGGAAGGTATTCAATGTGTTCAATTCCGTTGACGGTTACGCCCGTCTTGACCCAGCATGTCTTTCCGTCTGTGTGGTAGCACCAACCGTCTGCGTTTTCGTAAATGGTGTATGTGGCATCCGGGAAAAGCTTCTTTACCTCTCCCCAAGCCCAAGCCCACGAAAGATAGGTCAGACCGTTTTTCTGCTCGGTTTTTCCGTTCACGTTGATTCCGTTAAGGGTGTTAAAATAGTTCTCCATTTTCTTTCTCCTTTTTATAGTTTTTTAGTTTGGTTTCAGTAATCTCCTCAAACCTTTCATTGCTCCGTCAGCATTGCCAGAGAATATCTGCCCTCTTAATGTGGCAAACTGCTGTTTTGTAAGTTGTTCCCGATGCTCTTTCAGGTGTGCAAGGGCTTTGAAGTTAATCTGTTTCATTTGGCTTTGCTCCTATCGTATAATCGTCCGTGTTTTTACGGTGTAGGTCATTATATTCCGGTAAAGACAACTTTCTTTCCCCTTGCTATTGCTAGTGGGTTCAAAGTGCGCACCGGGTACAGCGAAGGCATCGTCATTCGTACTTTCGGGCGTATCTCACGCATAAGGAATACATAAAGCCAAGCATCATACGCCGTGTCAAATATCTTGTTCACGCCCCTGTCCTCAATAATCCACTTGCCCTTTTCGGTTCTCATTTTCATTTTTGCTTTCCTTTCTCCGTTTTGATTATGTTTTCGATTTTGCATCCTTGCTTATGTAAGAATTGCTTATGATTTTTGAAACTCTGTCAAGAATCGCATTCACCTTGTTGGGTTCTCGAAAAAGATAATCTTCGCATATCCTAACGGTGAAATTTTTTTCCTTATTCACTTTGTTTTTCTTTGCCCCTTTCAATTCGTGTGTCTAAATTAGACACAATCAGCTAAAAAAAATATTGGTAACCTGTTCCGCCGTCAAACTGTAATGATGGCGGATTTTTGCAATTTCGCCCTGCTTGAATTCGGTGTTGTTTTCGTTGATTTTTCCGGAAACGCTCTGTTCCGAAATATCAAGCAGCTCCGCCAAATCCTTGTTGGTTTCACCGTGCAGTGCCATGATACTGCGCAAAAGTTCCTTGTTCATTCTTTTACCTTCTTTCTGTATTATTAGCCTGTCATCATCAGTACAAGGCGGCTAACCCTTGTAGACCCGTCCGGGTTTCGACTATTTTATTTCATACAAATCAGTTATCATTGCAGCTCTCGGAAGAGCGAACACTCCTTGCAAAAATGCTTTGGTATAATCTTCTGCGCTCACAATCATCGTATTGTAAGTCGCACCGTAATTTTCAGTCCATTCAAGCATGTATGTCTTCATTCCGTGCCCTCGATTTCATTATATTTTTTAACGAACTCCGCATTACTGCCAAAGCCTACGACTTCAAGGTAATCGCAATCGTTAAGCAACCCCCAAAGAACGATATACCACCACGAAACCATATAAACGCCGTGACTATGTAATACTTCTTCTATCTCTTTAATTTTCATATCCTTTGTTATTATGTTATTCATATCTTTCTGCCTTTCTGCGCCTTTGGGGATTCGCTCCCGCCGAAGCGGTGTTACTCTGCATTCATACAATCTCAACTTTTGATATGCTCTTCTCCGTCACCTTTTCAATCGGCGCATGCAACTGGTGGCTGATGTAAGCACAATTCCTTTTAAGGTATTCTTCGGCTTTTGCTATCGTTGTAAATACCTTTTTAACCGTGTGATGTGTTCCTCTTTCGCCTTTTAGTTCGATGATGTAACCGTTCATTTCTTTTCTCCTATGTATTTTTTTAGTGGGCAGTCGGCACACTTGCGATTTTTGCAAAATCGTGTCAGCTTGAACAGCCAACCGCATGGAAGTTTGTTGTTTTTCTTCATATCACTCAAAATAACCGTTGTAAACTTCTTCAATCGTCATGTGAAGCAGTTTTTTTCTATCGCCGTTTGATTCAATCACATTCATGACATGTTTGTGATATGCTTCAACCAGCGTGTCAAGAATATCCGTGCGGCGGCATTCTTCGTCAGAACAAAGCCAAATGATTGTTGCAATTTCATCAATGGGGCACCCGTTTTCGTTTGCATAAAACAATTTTTCATACTGTCTATTGGTTCCACAGGTGAACCAATTGTTTTTGATGCAAAGGCTCGTTAAGTTATCCGGGGTTGTGATACTGTATTTCTTCATTTTCAAATCCTCTCTTTCTTTAATGGGCGGTTTTGCCGCCGCCCGCCGGCTATGTATTGATTAGTTTACTTTGTCAATCAGGGTTCTGAAGTGGAAGCATTGGATGTTGTACCCACCAGCACCGATTGTCTGAACCTTTGCGGTTCCCTTGGTGCCGATGATGTAACCGTTCAGGTCATCTTTATTACCAACCTTCAATTGGCTGGCATCTGTGATTTGCCCCACAATTGCATTGGTTCTTTCAATGATGAAGTCATACTTTCTGTTGGCTTCCTGATTCAAGTCTTTTTTCAGCTTTTCAGTATTAAGTACATATTCATATTTGTATGTGGTGCGGTTCTGTCTCCTGTCAATATAAGGTGTTATGAACATCCACCTTGCTTTGAAGCTCTGACGGTATTCATCATATTCCTTTTCAATCTCTTTCCAGTTAGAATCTTTTCTGCGACCACCGTTGTTGTACCAGTCGCAGTGTTCCTTGTTCTTCTGATGATATTCGGTCAAAGCTTCAATGTATTTGGGGAAGGATTCAACATAAAATTCCGCAACCCTTGCTTTCCAGTATTCAAGGAATGTCAGGATTGCTTCAACATCCCGGCTGTTGGCTTTTTCGGTTTCCGCTGCCAACTGGGCTTTGTAGTCTGCAAGTGCTTTCTGCGCATCTTCAATGTCACGCAAGGTGTACTTCAAATCAGATTCGTGATAGTAATAGGGGTTGACTTTCCAGTTCGTTGATTCTGCTTTGCGGATTCTTTCCAGCTTCTTTTCAAGTTTGGCAATTTCCTTTTCCTTGCCTTCAATTCTCTTTGTGATAAATTCGATACTTGCCATTTTGTTTCTCCTTTTCTTTTCGGTCTAAATTAGACACAACATTCTAAAAAAATATAGTTTTTTATGCTCTGTGCGTGCTTTCTTTTCGCCTTCGGTCTTTTTAGGACACATTCATTATATCAAATGTTTTTTAACTTGTCAATACCTTTTTTGAATTTTTTTCAAAAAATATTGATTTTTTAGACACACCATGGTATAATTAGGACACAACAAGTGAAGGGTGGTGATTTTAATGGATATAGGAGCAAAAATACGGGCGGCGAGGATTGCCAAAAATATGACACAAGAAGAATTGGGGGAAATCCTTGGCGTTCAGCGGTCGGCGGTTGCCAAATATGAAAATGGTCGTGTTGTGAACATCAAGCGTAGCACATTGAAAAAAATCTCTGATGTTCTTGATATTCCGCCATTTGAATTGATTTACAATGAAGAAGCCGAAGCACAGAAAAAATCCGC
>JAZOQZ010000138.1:0-5378 GCA_045656345.1 Clostridia bacterium | reverse complement strand
GAGGCAAAAAAGCTTTTTCATTGGCTTTTTCATCCTTTCTTTTTTGTTTATATTTTTTGTTTTTTTTTGCAAAATAACTATATTATGATATATGTAGATAGAAATATGGGGATTTTATCCTAATGTTATAGTACCATATATCAATAAATCTGTCAACACGATTACAGGACCTGTTCATCGTTTTCGTGTCCTATAATATGTTTTGGTATTTTACCTTACGAAAGAAACGGAAACAAAAAAAATGGCAGAGAACCATAATTCTCTGCCATTTTTTTATAAATTCAATGGAAATCTAATCGAATATTTTCAGATTAGAATACGGGTTTTAATCCATCGAAGGAATCCCAGACAAACACTTTAATCTGGTCACCTGCTTCGGGGATATAGTCATATAAAGTAGCTTCTACAGGCAGATAAGTGCCAACAGCTTCTTCATATTCTAAATATCCTTCACCCATCATGTATAACTGACCATTTTCCATGTAAACTGCAACTAAAACGGTAGTGCCGATTTCGTTCCAGTCTCCAACCTGAACGGTGTATACCAGGTTACCGGAACCGTCATCAGATGCGGAAATCATATTCTTCGCAAAGTCATATGCAAATTTCACATCTTCGTAGGTTTCGTATTCACCGGATTCCAGCATTGCTTTGTTTAACAATGCATTGTATGCATATTCAGGATAGATGAAGTCAGTTTCAGGAGTTACGGTGATGTCAGAAGTTAATACGTCTACGAATTCATCTAAAGCTGCTTTGATGTCAGCAGTAGTTTCTGCGGACTGCATAGCTGCTAAGAACATATCCTGACGGGTTAAAGTAGTGAATTCAAAGCTGTGAACATGAGTCATCAGCATAGATTCAGTACCTGCATCTTCATTTTCGGTCAGAGTAAAGGTCATGGTGTAATCACCGGCCGGTAAGAATACTTTATCGGGAGTGATGGTTACAGAAGACGCTTCATTTTCGTTGCCGAAGTAAGGCAGCTCGCCATCTAACATAATGATATCATCATTTACGCCGTCAGACAGAGTGATCACAACGTTGGGAGTCAGCGGAACAGTACCGGTCATCACGATACCATAGTAATCATCTGCAGGGATGGTTACATCGTAGGTATAGGTCAGAACGTTTGCTGCAGCATCGCTAGCATTTGCTACGTGAATACCCATATAGTCGTTTCTGGTGGTGTATTCAGGAATCTGTGCTAAATCATCAGATGCACCGATGTAGTCAAATGCCTGAATAAATGCACCGGGTAACACTTCGGAAGTGTCTTCCACATATTCTAAAGAAACGCCTTTTAAGAATACCCAACCGGGACCGTCGCAACGAACCCAAACGGAGTTCACACCTTCTTTTAAGGTGATGTAGCCGCCGGTAACTTCTTTATAGAATGTAGCGCCGGTATCGTAACGTGTGGTTCCTTTGGAGTCAATGGTTTCTACAGAAATAACAACGCCATCATCTCCGGTAACATACGCAAGAGTGCTGATCTGGTAAGTTCCTGCTACTTTTGCAGTTACTTCAAATCTCTGCCATTCACCTGCCAGCAGCTGAGTACCATGACCTTCACCGATGGGAGGAGTGGTAGTGCTGTAGAAATGGAAGTCATAACCCATACCGCCTTCAGTTAAGGTGTCGGTATAAGGATTGATTGCAATCGGTCTGGGAGGAGTCAGCTTACAGTCATCAATAGTGATGGTAGCTTTTTCTTCTTCGGTTAACAGAACGAAGTCTAAGCTCCACAGCTCGTGATGAGAGGAACCTGCGGTAACTTCCACACGGTTGATACCTTCTTTTAAGTATACATACTGATATGCGCCATCAGCATCGGTGCCCAACCAGATAGGAGTGGAGGTATGGGTTGTCTGAAGTTCTGCACGATAACCGTCATCAGCATCGGTATCAATGGTAATCAGAGGATAGTTAGTGCCGCCTTCGGTGCCGCCAATAGTACCGCCGACTCTTGCAGCAACTCTGTAGATACCGGGGAATATAACATCCAGTTCATAAGCTACAATAGAGCCGCCGCCCTGAACGATGGTTTCTTCGGTGGGATCCCATTCATACTGATACCAGTAACCGGTAGCAGATACCATATCTTTGAAAGGATTGATGTGAAGATCAAAAGCTTCTTCAGGAACAAAGCTGCTGTTTAATCTCTGAGATTCGTATTCTTCAGAATTGTTTAACTGATAGAAGGTTGCACTTGTAAACTCGGTGCCTGCGCTACCGGTTGCGGTAACAACGTTGTCTCCTTCTTCTAAGTAGATGTACTGAACAGGAGCACCGGTGGAGGTAAAGTCTACATAGTCGCCGGTTGCGGTTTCTAAGTGTAAGTTACCAAGCGCTTCTGCTTCTACCAGATACATACCTGCTTCGGGAGCAGTAACAGTGTAGTTTACCCAAACATCATCAGATAAGCTCATACCATTTTCGGTATAAGGAGGATAGTATTCCACAAAAATGTCAGTTCCGTTAACATAAGAAGTAACACCGTATGTCCAGGGATTTACTTCTTTATTCCAATCGGGCCAACCTGCGTAGGTACCCAACCAACCTTCGGGAGCAGTACCTTCGGGATTGTCAACAGTACCAACGTGCTGGAAGTAATCTTCGGTATTTACCAGAGGAATAACGTCAAATTCATACAGCAGAACACCACCGGGGCCTGCATTGTATAAGGTGATTACATTATCGCCTTCCTGCAGATAAATAAAGTCGTCACACTTGGTATTGTAACTCCAATCCATACCCCAGGAGCCACGGTTCGGGAGGTTATGCTGAGTGTAGTAATCCACACCGTCCACATTGTTAATAACCTGCAGAGCCGCAGTTGCAAAGCTCTTCTGACCGTAACGGATAGAATGAACATAAGTTCCTTCGTAGGGAATGTCATTTAAGGTAAGAGTTGCAAAGGAACCTGAGGGCAGGAAAAATGCATCCTCATAGCCTTTGTTAATCAAAGTGCCGGTTTCGTCCGGATAACCCCAGTCGGTTCCCAGTAATTCCATACCTTCATCAGAGCTCATATCGGGAGCAAAAGCATCGATATACAGAGCTTCTGCATCATAGTTGTAATCGGGATGGTTTTCAACCACACCGTCCCAACCTTCGGGGAAATAACCGTAATCAACAGCTTCATATTCACCGTTGTATACGTTTAAGTTTGCCAATTTCAGGGTAGAACCCCAGGTAACATGGTCTTTCAATTCACCAACACTGTGTAATTTAATGTTGCCGATAGTAACAGTATTTTCACCAATGTTTTCCATGGTGATAACGTTGGAGCCGCTTCTTACATACAGCATTTCCAGATCCTGCTGAGCTGCATCGGACCAAGCCATATGGTTGGTGGAACCTGCGGGTCTGTATAAATCAGCATAGAAACCGGTATCAGCAATTACACGGATGGTAGTTGCATCTGCACCGGCAAAGCTCATATAGGGATATACCAGACCTGCTTTACCTGCAAAGGGAGTGTAAGCAAAGGTGTATTTTTCACCGGGAGCTAATTCTTTGCCCAGGTTGGTGAAGATTGCATCTTCCTGACCGGAGATAATTGCAGCGCCGGTGTCTTCAATTTCTGCAATGTAATCTAAACCGTTGTTTTCCAAAGCGGTAAAGGTTACGTTTACATCCGCATCGGTAGTTGCAATTTCGTTTTTGCCTCTTACTAAGTAGATGTAGCCGGTTTCGCCTGCTGCTAAAGCAACTTTAGAACCGGTTTCGTTTTCGATTACCACATCTGCATCAACGGTTACTTCATACACACCTGCTGCGTCTGCTCTGTAGTTGAAAGAATCAACATAGTCAACAGAGGGAGTAGCTTCGGGAGTGGGAGTGGGTTCTGCAGTCGGTTCCGGAGTGGGCTCGGGAGTCGGTTCCGGAGTCGGTTCGGGATTTAAGTCAGCATAAGTCATAACTGCTAACTGATCTACAGTAATGTCAGATCTGTATTCCCCAACAGAGTGAATGTTGATGTTTGTTAATACACCTGTGTTCTGACCGATATTGGTAATGGTGATTTCCTGCGCTTCACCTCTTACATACAACAGAGCTACAACTGCATGTGCAGCATCAGACCAAGCCAAGGTGCTTGCGTAGCCGGGATTTTTGTAAATAGTGGTTTTAAAACCGCTATCAGTGGTGATCAGGTAAGTATTTTCTACTGTGTCAGAGAAATAGATGTAAGGATACACGATACCGTTTTTCCCTGCGGAGGGAGTGTAGGTAAAGGTGTAAGATTCACCGGGTGCCATAGATTTGTATAAACCTGCAGCAACTACATCTTCCTGACCGAAAATAACGGGGTGATTAGGAATGTTTACCTGATTCAGATAATCCATACCGTTATCATCTAAATCAGTAATGGTCAATGCAGCACCGTTAGTGATGTCTACATTGTTTGCACCTTTTACAAGGTACATATAACCGGTTTCGCCAGCCGCTAATTCGGTAACGGAACCGATTTCGGTGGTAATGGTGGTCGCTTTGTCAGCGGTTACCGCATACACACCAGCGTAGGGAGCATCGTTGTAATCAACAACGTTGCCTTCTGCACTTACGAAAACAGCCTGGCTCAGCACACAGCTAAAGAGCATAATGATTGCCAAACTGAAACTTAACAGTTTTTTCATTTTCATGTTGCCATCTCCTTTTGATGTATATTTTTATTTTTTTTTTTACAAATTTGGCATTGGGAGTTTTGTATAAAAAGATATACTCTCCTCCGATTATTATTGTAACATTTATGTAACATTCTGTCAATTTGCAAAACAGGACATATTTGTTGATAAAAAGTCCCTTTTATATTATATATAGTATAATATATACCAATTCCTCCTACTCAGCCAGAAATATGATGTCTTAGTCACTTATTTATCTCAGATTATTGTTTGAAGAAAAAATGGTTTAAATGCAAATAAGATTTTTTATTTTTTGAAAAACTCTTGACAAACGAATCTGAAAGTAGTATAATTCATTCAAATTTGAATATCACAAAAACGACTGTGACGAGGACGGTCGGATTGCAGAACCTTGAGAGAGTTGCCGGTTGGTGCGAGGCAACGGGGATGCTTTCCAATGACTTATCACCTCCGAGTCGAAGGACCGAAAGGCTTTGCTTAGTAGACTCCTTCCGTATTGCTGCGTTAAGGCAAAGGGCTTGTTAGAGTCCGGTGAGTGACGGATTTTTCCGTAATTTGAGTGGTACCGCGGGTTATTGTAACTCGTCTCAAAAGGTTTATTTTGAGACGGGTTTTTTGTTTTATTCAAATCTGTTTTTAAACATTCAATCAGAATCGAGAGGAGACAGAACAATGGATTACAATTTGAAAGAAGTTGCAGGCAGAATCAAGGACCTGCGTGAAGCA
>JAZOQZ010000137.1:0-1149 GCA_045656345.1 Clostridia bacterium | reverse complement strand
TAGGTCCGCAAGATCCAATCACTTCGCCCGGTTTCGGAGGAGTGGGGCCTGCATAGTAAATAATAGCGTCTTTGATATCCAAAGGCAGTTCTTCGCCATTTGCCAATGCGTCGGTCATTCTTTTATGAGCAGCGTCTCTGGCGGTGTAAATCACGCCGGAGAGAAGAACCATATCCCCTGCTTTTAAATTTTTGATTTTTTCTACTTCAGAAGTGTGCAATTTGATTTCCATAATGTCTTCCCTTTCTCAAACATTTTATTCTCTAGGTAGCAGAAGTTCAGGAAGTTCAGTTGCATCTTCCAGAATATAATCTGCTCCCATATTTTCGAAAAATGTGCGGGCATCCTTACCGTCTACCCCTGTCAACACGGCACAAAACTGACATCCTGCATCGTGTGCTGCGATTAAATCGCAAAGAGCATCCCCCACCACCAAAATATGGCTGAGGTTTTGCTTATTTTGTAGCTGCTCCAACGAAAACTCTTTCCCTAACGCTCCCTTCACAAACTGAAACGGATGGGGTTTTACTAATTTTTCTTCGGTGCTGTATTGTTTTTTATATTCTTTTTGCCAGTAGAGAACATCGTCATAACTGACAACTCTCTCAGAATCGAAATAATCAAACACTTCCCAATTTTTTAAGGGGCGTTCTAATTCCTGACGGGGACGTCCACTTCCGATTCCCAGGGTATATCCTGCATCGTGAAGTTGTTTTAATAGGTTTTTCGTTTCTAAAAGTCCCAATAAAGGTTCTTCCGAATCCACCAGCCCGATATTCCCTTTCTCCATCGGTACTGACTCGTGATACTGGGCTACATAGCCTTCATCCCCTAAATACCAATGCTGGAATTTTTTGACGATTTCGTCGTAGAATTCGCCACCCTTTCTGGCGTATCCCTCAGGATAATTGAAAATTTCTTCATATTCCTGTGCCAACACATCCAGAAGCTCGGGAGCTAAGATATTCTTATCTGCCAAAAACTCAGGCACCATTGCAAAAATTTCTTCCTCTTCAATGCCTTCGCTTTTTAAAATATCAGTGGTTAAAATCACTGCATACGCCAAATCCCAATTGGAATTTAACCCTAAGGACTTTAAAGTGACCACAGTTTCCTGATACGAAAATACAGTGTTCATAATGGAATCTG
>JAZOQZ010000136.1:0-3649 GCA_045656345.1 Clostridia bacterium | reverse complement strand
ATATCGTAAGAAACACCAGAGGTGTTACCGGTTTCGTTGGTCCGGGGTCCAAGCCCGTTCCGCTCACTGAAGAAGAAATCATCAGTATGGAACTGGAAAAAAGAGTCATCGAATTGGATTTCGAGGTTGGAGACGACGTTCGCATTACCGAAGGTTCCTTCGAGGGCTTTATCGGTGTGGTTCAGTCCATCAACATGGCAGAAGAGAAGTTTACTGTTTTAGTATCCATGCTCGGCCGTGAAACACCGGTGGAATTTGAATTCGGACAGGCCGAAAAGGTCGACTAACATCAGAATAAGCGCATTTTATGCACTTAGATAACAGCAAGGCAAGGGTTTGCTTTGCGTGGGAGGGTTGAAAAGTCCTTTGGATTTTTCGGATCCCGCATCATTACCACATTTTTTCTTAATAGGAGGTGTTCTTATGGCACAGAAGGTTGTAGGCTTTATTAAACTTCAGATCGAAGCAGGTAAAGCAACACCCGCACCGCCGGTTGGTCCTGCACTGGGTCAGCACGGTGTTAACATTATGCAATTTACCAAAGAGTTCAACGAAAGAACTAAGAACGATATGGGGTTAGTTATCCCGGTAGTTATTACCGTTTATGCTGACCGTTCTTTCTCTTTCATTACCAAAACTCCGCCGGCAGCAGTACTGTTGAAAAAAGCTTGTAAAATTGAAAGCGGTTCCGGGGTTCCCAACAAAACCAAGGTTGCTACCGTTTCCAAAGCTGATTTACAGAAAATTGCTGAACAGAAAATGCCCGACTTAAATGCAGGCTCCGTTGAAGCAGCAATGAGCATGATCGCAGGTACTGCCCGCAGTATGGGTATCACCGTAGAAGAATAATCTCGGGGATTCATACGAGACGTGGGAGAGATTTTTTAATCTCGCAAATCGGATTTTCTATGATGAAATCCGAACTTACAAATAACCACAGGAGGATTAATTATGTTTAGAGGAAAAAAATATCAGGACGCTGCGAAACTGATTGAAAGAACCAAACTCTATGATTCTCAGGAAGCTATGGAATTGGTTTGCAAAGCAGCAAAAGCAAAGTTCGACGAAACCGTTGAACTGCACGTAAAACTGGGTGTAGACTCCAGACATGCTGACCAGCAGGTTAGAGGTGCTGTTATTCTGCCCCATGGTACCGGTAAAACTGTTAGAGTTTTAGTATTTGCAAAAGGCGATAAATTAGCAGAAGCAGAAGCTGCTGGTGCTGATTACGCTGGTGCAGAAGAACTGGTTACCAAAATCCAGGGTGAAAACTGGTTTGAATTCGACGTTGTTGTTGCAACTCCCGATATGATGGGCGTTGTTGGTAGATTAGGTAAAGTATTAGGTCCCAAAGGCTTAATGCCCAACCCCAAAGCCGGCACTGTTACCATGGACGTTGCAAAAGCAATTGCTGATATCAAGAGCGGTAAAATTGAATACCGTCTGGATAAAACCAACATCATCCATTGCCCCATCGGAAAAGTTTCCTTTGGCGCAGAAAAACTGCTGGAAAACTTCAACGCTTTAATGAGCGCTGTAATCAAAGCGAAACCGGCAGCTGCAAAAGGTCAGTATTTAAGAAGCGTTTCCGTTGCTTCTACTATGGGACCTGGTATCAAAATCAACCAGTCTAAATTAACTGACTAATTTTGTGTTAGAAAATTAAAAAATTCCCTTGACAAACCATTATCTTTATGATATACTTGTTGAGGTTTGTTCCAAAGACAATAGGTGGTTGAGTATTCAACCTTAAAATTTGCCTATCGAGGAAGACGATAAAATTTGTTATTCTGATAACGTATTTTTTCCTAACTGTCCTCATTTTGTCTTTGTGAGGACAGTTATTTTTTTGGTAGATGGAGGTGTATAGAAATGCCAAGTAACAAAGTGTTAAAAGCAAAACAGCAGGTTGTTGTTGAATTATCTGAAAAAATGGCAAGAGCAAACTCCGGTGTGTTGGTAAACTACTGCGGTATCACCGTTGAAGAAGACACTGCTCTGCGTAAACAGATGAGAGAAGCAAACGTTGAATACAGCGTTGTGAAAAACACCTTATTAAACTTTGCTGTAAAAGATACCGATTTAGCTGGTCTGTGCCCCTACTTAGAAGGCCCCACCGCATTAGCAATTGGTACCGATGATCCGATCGCTCCGATTCGTATCGTTAGCGAATTCATCGAAAAGAACAAAAAATTAGAAATCAAAACCGGTTTCTTCGAAGGAAAAATGCTCGAACAGGCAGAAATCGAAAAAATCGCGAAGTTACCTTCCAAAGAAACCTTACTGGCAAGAGCATTTGGTGGCTTAAAAGCTCCCATCACTGCATTTGCAAGAGTTATCAATCAGATCAAAGAACAAAAAGAAGAACAGGGCGCTTAATTGCTGCCTGATTTCTATCTAAAAATAGGTGCGAAATCGCACAGAAAATGGAGGATTTAAAAATGAGCGAAAAAATTACTAAATTAATCGAAGAAGTTAAAGAATTAACCGTGCTGGAACTGTCTGATTTAGTTTCCGCATTAGAAGAAGAATTTGGCGTAAGCGCTGCTGCAGGTGCTGTAGTAGTTGCTGCTGGTGCTGCTGCAGGCGGCGCTGCTGCTGAAGAAAAAACCGAATTTGACGTTGTTATGACCTCTTTCGGTGACAAAAAATTAGATGTTATCAAAGTTGTTAGAGAAATCACCGGCTTAGGCTTAAAAGAAGCTAAAGATATGGTAGAAGGCGTTCCCTCTAAAATCAAAGAAGGCGCTTCCAAAGAAGATGCTGAAGAAATCAAAGCTAAATTAGAAGGCGCTGGCGCAACTGTAGAACTGAAGTAATTCAAGTTTTATAAGTAACATTGTGGGGCTATTGCACGAAAGTGCGGTGGCCCCATTTTTGTTGCTTGAAAAATGGCGCACAATGGGTTAAGTTCACCACTCGCCGTACAGCATGTACGACTTCGGGAAGAGAAAATCTGTGATTTTCTTTCACTTTCCTCATTTTGCATCCATTTTTCTGCGCAAGTAATTTTAAAAATACTCTTTTCTGAAAAAAACAGTAAAATCAATGAAAAAAACTTCAATTTTTCTTAGAAAATACTTGACAAACGGATACTTTTATAGTACAATACCGTATGTCAAGTATTTTTACTTTACACTACAGTAGGGAGATATGGTTCAATGAAGGAAATTAAATATGGTGTCCTGCTGGATTTTTACGGCGAATTACTCACCGAAAAACAGCGTGGTGCCTTGGATTTATACTATAATGAAGACCTCTCTCTGTTAGAAATCGGGGAGCACTTGAACATTTCCCGACAAGGCGTTCACGAGTGTATCAAAAAAGGATGCGAGCATCTGGAGGAATACGAAGGTGTGCTTGGGCTTTATGAAAAAGAGCTGAAAAAAGAAGCAATAAAAGAGGAAATTCTTTCTTTATTGCCATCCCACGAATTATCCGATCATATCAAAGAACTTTTAGATAGATTATAACAACGAAAGGAGAACTACGCCGATGTTTGACTCTTTACGAGAAAAATTAGATAACGTCTTTAAATCCCTTCGAGGAAAAGGAAAACTGACTCAGGATGACGTAAAGGTTGCGATGCGCCAGGTTCGTCTTTCTTTGTTGGAAGCGGACGTTAACTTTAAAGTTGTAAAAGATTTTA
>JAZOQZ010000135.1:0-9040 GCA_045656345.1 Clostridia bacterium | reverse complement strand
CCTGACAGAACTTTTCGGCCTGAACAGTTTTTATCCCGTGGAGAAATGGCTCATTTACTCAGAAAAACATTACCGTGATTTTGAAACATAAACTGCTTTGTCAATCATAAAATGGATTATGGGATTTCCGATTTTCAAATTTTTTCTTTTTTTTTACAGAAATTATAATTTTTTTGGAGAAAAAACTTGCAAATTGAAAAAAGATGTTGTATAATACTTTTTTGGTGGCGAGATAGAATTTTTGATCTTTTTTGTCATCGTGTAAACCGTAAAAAATAATCCGATAGATGAAAAGGAGTGCTTACAAATGGCAATCAACAATGCATACCTGCAGGGTATTTATGAAAGTGTTGCACAGAAAAATGCAAACGAACCTGAATTTCTGCAGGCAGTAAAAGAAGTTTTGGAAACTTTGGTTCCTGTAATCGAAAGAAGACCTGATTTTATCGATGCAGGTGTTGTGGAAAGAATGGTAGAACCTGAAAGAATTATCACTTTCCGTATTTCCTGGGTAGACGATAATAATAAAGTACAGGTAAACAGAGGTTACCGTGTACAGTTCAACAGTGCAATCGGTCCTTACAAGGGCGGTATGAGATTCCATCCCACCGTTAACCAGTCTGTTATCAAATTCTTAGGTTTTGAACAGACTCTGAAAAATTCCCTGACCACTCTGCCTATGGGTGGCGGTAAAGGCGGTTCTGACTTTGATCCCAAAGGCAAATCCGACGGAGAAATTATGAGATTCTGTCAGAGTTTAATGACCGAGCTGGCAAAACACATCGGTGCAGACACCGACGTTCCTGCCGGTGATATCGGTGTTGGTGCAAGAGAAATCGGTTACTTATTCGGTCAGTACAAAAGACTGCGCAATGAGTACACCGGCGTATTAACCGGTAAAGGCTTGACCTATGGCGGTTCTCTGGCAAGAAAAGAAGCAACCGGTTATGGTCTTCTGTATTACACCAATGAAATGTTAAAAGCAAACGGAAAATCCTTAGAAGGTGCAAAAGTTGTTGTTTCCGGTTCCGGTAACGTTGCAATTTATGCTACTGAAAAAGCTCAGCAGTTAGGTGCAACCGTAATTGCTCTGTCTGACTCCAACGGTTACGTTGTAGACGAAGATGGTATCAAATTAGATACCGTAAAACAGATTAAAGAAGTGGAAAGAAAACGTATTTCTGAATACGTAAAATATCATCCCTCCGCAAAATACTATGAAGGTAAAGGTATCTGGACTGTAAAATGTGATATCGCTCTGCCTTGTGCAACTCAGAACGAACTGCATTTAGAAGATGCAAAAGCTTTGGTTGCTAATGGTTGTTTTGCAGTGGCTGAAGGTGCAAATATGCCTTCTACTCCCGATGCAATTGCTTATATCCAGGAAAACGGTCTGCTGTTTGGTCCTGCAAAAGCTGCTAATGCCGGCGGTGTTGCTACCTCTGGTCTGGAAATGAGCCAGAACAGTATGAGATATAGCTGGAGCTTCGAAGAAGTGGATGCAAAACTGCACGATATTATGGTCAACATCTACAAGAGCTGTGAAACTGCTGCAAAAGACTACGGTTGCGAAGGTAACCTGGCTGCAGGTGCAAACATTGCAGGCTTCTTAAAAGTTGCAGAATCCATGAAAGCACAGGGTATTGCATACTAATTTGTAAAATACATACGGAATATGAAAAACTGTCGTGGAAATTTCTACGACAGTTTTTTTCTTTTTCTCACATTTTACGATGTCGTTTCCATTGGTTCGACAGTGAGAATAGTCGGAATTTTTCAGATGGTGACGAATGTCGGAATTTGTCGTGTAAAAATTGGAAAAAAATACCAAAAATAACTTGATTTTTTGAAAAATATGTGATATATTATAGCCAGAAAGTGAAAAGAACATGTTATATGCATATTCATATGATTCTTGTCTAATGATGATGTGAAAAAGAGACGCGGCTTTTTTGCAACAAAAAAGAAAAGGTGTAGGGAGATTAACTATGAAAAATATCATCGTGATAGACGATAATAATTCGTTGGTAAACGAATTAACAGCACATATGAAAGAAGATTCTTATTTTGGGGAAGTGTATTCTGCTTATGAAGGAAAACAGGCGTTGGAACTAATCCGTCAGGTGAGACCGCAAATTATTTTAACGGATATTGCTATGCCAAATGGTGACGGAATCTGGCTTTTAGAGCATTTGAAAGAGGAAGGACTTCTGGCGGAAGATATCACCGTGATTTATATGATGGATATTAAACTTCCGGCGATTGAAAAGTTGATTATGGATTTGGGTGCTGATTATTTTATGATGAAACCCTTTGATATTCCGGTTGCGGTAACACAAATTAAAACTGTTTCCGACGGCGAGAAACAAGCCAAAGGCGCTTTGGCACCTGCGGTAAAACTTTCCAATATTGCCACATCCAAGGAAAATCCTATTTTAGAGCAAATGGTAACCAATATCTTTCATGAATTGGGAATGCCTGCTCATATCAAGGGATATGAATATTTAAGATTTGCTATTTTAAGAGTATTGGAAAACAGAAAACTGCTTCACAGCGTGACCAAAGAACTGTATCCGATGACTGCTAAAGAATTCGATTCCAAACCCAGCCGTGTGGAGCGTGCCATCCGTCACGCCATTGAAGTTGCGTGGAGCAGGGGAGATGCGGATAACATTGCCAAAGTGTTTGGCTGCACCGTATTGTCCTCACGCGGCAAACCCACAAACTCAGAATTTTTAGCTATGATTGCAGATAATATTTTATTAAGATTATCTGCATAAACTATATCGACTGTTCCATTCTATATAATTCTTTTCCCGGGCAAAGAGACTGTTTTGCAGAATTGCAAGCAGTCTCTTTGTCTTTTTTTTAACAATTTTGTTACAGCTATTGCATTTTTGGTTGACTTGGTGTATAATGGAAAATGTCAAAATATGGCGAACGAAAATATTTAAACAGTAAGGAGTCTTAACGTTGAGCACAAAAACATCAAAAGGATGGCGTGAGAACAAATGGTTCAGAGCGGCTATTCCTGCATTATTACTGCATTGCAGTATCGGTACTGTATATTGTTGGTCTCTTTTCAGCGGAGATATCGGAAAACACATCGGTTTCGATAAGAGTGCAATTGAATGGGCATTCAGTTTGGCAATTTTCTTTTTAGGGATGTCCGCTGCATTTTTAGGAAATGTAGTAGAAAAGAACATTCATAAATCTTCTTTGATTGCTACCATCTGTTTTGCTGTTGGTATGGTAGGAACCGGCGGTTTTATTTATTATGGAAGTATGCATCCCGGAAGCCCCATCGCCTTGATTGGTATTTACTTATGTTACGGCGTGATTATGGGGATTGGTTTGGGTACCGGCTATCTTTCTCCGGTAAAAACCCTGATGCTTTGGTTTGCTGACCGTAAAGGTCTTGCTACCGGTCTTGCAGTAGCAGGATTCGGAGCTGCAAAAGCAATCGCTAGCCCTATTATGGAATGGATGACTAACCCCGATGATGTAAGCACCATCTACAGAATGTTCTGGATTTTAGGTGCTATTTACTTTGTAATGATGTTTGTTGGTCATCTGCTTCTGAAAAAACCTTCCGACTGGAAAGAACCTCAGAGTAAAGAAGAAAAGAATAGCATCATGTCTGTAATCAAATCCAAATCTATCGGTAACTATATCGGTATCTGGCTGATGTTCTATATCAACATCACCTGTGGTCTGGCGTTGATTTCTCAGGAAAAAATGATTGTGAAATGTATCGGACTTGGTGCATCTGTTGGTATTATTTCCACTTTTTCTGCAATTTTCAATGCAGGCGGACGTCTTGGTTTCTCCGCTTGGGGAGATAAATTAAAAGATAGAAACACTATCTATAAAATTATTTTTATTTTATCCATTGTGTTTACAGCGCTTGTCATTCTTACCGGCGGTATTGTAAACGGAGCCGGCAACGGATTGCTGATTGCTCTGGTGTTGGTTCTGATTATGGTAGTCAATGCGGGTTACGGCGGAGGTTTCTCCAATGTTCCCACCTTGCTTTCTGATCATTACGGTATGGGTAGTATCAGTGCAATTCATGGTATTACCTTATCAGCATGGGCATTTGCAGGTCTTTCCGGTAATCAGCTTGCAAGTTGGATTGTAAGCACTTGTGAACAGGCAGGTCAAAGCAGTGCAGTGGGTTATCAGACTGTTCTGTATGTGACCATTGCACTTTATGTTGTAGCTATGTTATGCAGTATGTTCCTGGTTCAGAAAACCAAGAACTCCGGTCCTGCTAGTTCTGTTGACCATTAAACAAAAATGATACAAGAAAAAATGACAATATTTGTATTTCAAGTATTGTCATTTTTTTGTTATTATGGTATAATAAAACTATTATGGAAAATGATTTTGGAAAGAGGCGTTTTTATGAAAACACTGATCGAATTATTTGATAGCTGTCAGTTTTTAAATATTCTCGCAGGCATTCGGTTTCAGCCGGAAAAAATTGTTTTTGTTGGTTATGCGTCTGTAATGAATCAACAAAGAAAAGAAAGCATTCATAAATTTTTCAAACTGAGAAACCAATCGGTGATTTTAGAATTTGTAGAAATAGAACGGTATGCATATGATTCGGTTTTAGAAACTTTAAACACGATTATCGATCAGAATACAGACTGTTGCTTTGATTTAACCGGCGGTAAGGAGTTGGCATTGGTTGCAATCGGAGAAATTGCAGCCGGTAAAAATGTTCCGATGATTCAGTTTGATCCTAAAAACGGTCGTTTTATCCGAATTAAAAATGCACAAGCAATTGCAGAACCGCAAAAGAGAAGTGTTTCGATCAGAGAAGCGGTTGTTTTAAATGGTGGGGAAATCGTTTCTCCTCCGGATTGGTGTTACGGGTGGAATCTGAATGAAGATTTCCGTCGTGACATTCGTCGTATAAGAGATATTTCCAGAAAAAACTGCACCGAATGGAATCAGTTTACCATTGCATTGGAAAGTCTGGTGCCGTCATACGAGTTGCACACCGGACTTTTGGTTTCTGCAGATCTGAATGATTTGCCTGAGGCCAAGCAAAAGATCTTAAAGGAATCCTCTTTTCTGCACGAACTATCCCGGGCAGGTATTTTAGAAGATGTGCAACTGAAGTGTTCCAATGTGCAACTGAAGTGTTCCAAATTGAAATTCCGCTATAAAAACAATCAGGTGAAACGTGCGTTGGCAAAAGCGGGGAATATACTGGAACTCTATGTATATCTGGTTGCTCACGAAATTGCGGAAGAGCATTCGGATTTCTTTGGTGATATCGGAATTGGTGTTATGATTGATTGGGATGGCAAACTATCTGATATTAAAACTGTGGAAACACGCAACGAAATTGACGTTTGTCTGATGCGTGGTATGATACCGTTGTTTATATCTTGTAAAAACGGTGAAGTGCACAAGGAAGCTTTATACGAACTCTTTTCTGTGGCGCAGCGTTTTGGCGGTGAATACGCCAAGAAATTTCTGGTCACCAATGATGTGAGTTCTGCTTCTGTAACGCGAAAATATGTGATGCAACGTGCCAAAGATATGCAAATTGAGATTATTGATTCCATGGACAAAATGTCACACGAAGAAGTGAAAGCCCTGTTTCGGAAAATGATGTTATGACAACTCATAAGAATCGTAGCAAAGAACACAAAAAATACATATATTTTTTGAGAATTTCTCTTGCAGAATGGGAAAAATTATGGTATAATAAACAAGATATGTTATTTGTGAATCGTATTGATATGAAAAACCGTTAAAATAACGAAGAAAGTAGAGAAAAAATATGTTTAAAGCATTGATAGAAAAAATGATTGGTTCTTATTCCGAACGTGAAATTAAACGGATTAAGCCGTTGGTGGATAAAGTGTTATCCTATGAGGAAGCATACAGCAAACTGTCGGACGAAGAATTAAAGGCAAAGACCCCTGAGTTTATTTCCCGATTGGCAAAAGGTGAAACTTTGGACGATATTCTGCCGGAAGCATTTGCAACTGTTCGTGAAGCATCCTGGCGTGTTTTAGGATTAAAACACTATCCGGTGCAGATTATCGGCGGTATTGTGCTTCATCAGGGAAGAATTTCCGAAATGAAGACCGGGGAAGGAAAAACCTTGGTTGCAACTTTGCCCGCCTATCTGAATGCATTGACCAAACGCGGTGTTCATATTGTTACTGTCAACGATTATCTTGCAAAGCGTGACAGTGAATGGATGGGAAAAGTGTATCAGTTTTTGGGTTTAACTGTTGGTCTGGTTATTCACGATGTTGAACCCCAGAACCGTCACCAGTCCTATGCTTGTGATATTACCTATGGTACCAATAATGAATTCGGTTTTGACTATCTGAGAGATAATATGGTTATCTATAAGGAACAGATGGTGCAAAGAGGACATTATTTTGCCATCGTGGACGAGGTGGACAGTATCTTAATTGACGAAGCAAGAACTCCTCTTATCATTTCCGGCCAGGGCGATAAATCCACTGAAATTTATCAGCTGGCAGACCATTTTGTAAAACGCCTGAAAAGAAAAGTTGTTGTGGAGGAAGATACCAAGGTATTATCCGACGAAGGCGATGCGGATTATATTGTTGACGAAAAGTCAAAAACCGCAACCTTGACTGCACAGGGGATTCGAAAAGCGGAAGAACATTTCCGTATTGAAAACTTGTCTGACCCCGAAAACTTAACCTTATCTCATCACATCAATCAGTCACTCCGTGCCAACGGTATTATGAAATTAGACCGTGATTATGTGGTGAAAGACGGCGAAATCATCATCGTGGATGAATTTACCGGTCGTTTGATGTTCGGCAGACGGTATTCTGAAGGGTTGCATCAGGCTATCGAAGCAAAAGAAGGCGTGAAGGTAGAAAGAGAATCCAAAACTCTGGCAACCATCACTTTCCAGAATTATTTCCGTCTGTATGAAAAGCTTTCTGGTATGACAGGTACTGCGAAAACCGAAGAAGAAGAATTTCAGGAAATTTACAGTTTAGACTGTATTGAAATTCCTACCAATAAGCCCTTACTCAGAGAAGATGCTCCTGATTCTGTATATAAAACTGAACTGGGAAAATATAATGCAGTTATCAATGAGATTGTTACCCGTCATCAGAGTGGTCAGCCCATTCTGGTTGGTACAGTTTCTATCGATAAATCCGAAATTTTATCCGCATTGTTAAAACGTCGGGGAGTAAAACACGAAGTATTAAACGCAAAGAACCACGACAAAGAGGCGCAGATTATTGCTCAGGCAGGTAAGAAAAACGCCGTTACCATTGCTACCAATATGGCAGGTCGTGGTACCGATATTATGCTGGGCGGTAATGCGGAATATCTGGCAAAAGCAGACCTGACAAAAGCCGGTTATGAAGACCGTGTAATTTCCGAGGCTACCGGCTTTGCTCACACAGACGACGAATTGATTCTGCAGGCAAGAGCTGAGTACAGCGAATCCTTAAAGAAATATTCCGAACAGTTAAAGCAGGAGAAAGAAGAAGTGATTGCAGCAGGCGGTTTATGTATCATTGGTACCGAGCGCCATGAATCCCGTCGTATTGACAATCAGCTTCGTGGTCGTGCAGGTCGTCAGGGTGACCCCGGTTATACCAGATTCTTCCTGTCGTTAGAAGATGAACTGATGCGTCTGTTCGGCTCCGAAAGAGTGCGTGGCGTGGTGGAAGCTTTGGGACTTCCTGAAGATGAACCCATTGAACACAATATGCTTACCAAAGCCATTGAAAGCGCACAAAAGCGTGTGGAAGGCAAAAACTTCAGTATCCGTAAACACGTGCTCCAGTTTGATGACGTTATGAATCAGCAGAGAGAAATTATTTATAACGAACGTCAGAAAGTGCTGAACGGAGAAAGCATCCGTGATAACATTGTCAAGATGATTGGAGACAGTGTGTCTGCTACTGTGGAACAGTTCTGCGGAATCAGTGAATATGCTGATGACTGGAATTTAAACGGTCTTGCAGATGTGGTAAACAGAATTTACACCACCCAAGAGAATCCCTTAGTTGTTTCTGATATTGATTTGAAAAAAACCACCAAAGCAAGTTTGAAAGCTCAGATTCTTGATATGGCAATGGAAAAATACGAAGCAAAAGAAGAAGAATTTGGTGAACAAATGCGTGAAATTGAACGTGTAGTTCTGCTTCGTGCCGTTGACAGTCATTGGATGGACCATATTGATGATATGGATCAGCTTAAAAACGGTATCAATCTGCGTGCATACGGTCAGAGAGATCCGGTTGTTGAATATAAATTTGAAGGTTTTGATATGTTTGAAGCAATGATTCAGGGTATTTCTGAACAGACTGCAAAAACTGTTTTGAACGTAACCCTGCGTCAGCCTGTGGAACGCAAACAGGTAGCTGTTCCCAATGAAACTCCCGGTGACGGCAGCTTAAAGAAAGCTCCTGCCCGTTCTCACAATAAAGTGGGACCCAATGATCCCTGTCCTTGCGGAAGCGGAAAAAAATACAAAAAGTGTTGCCGCCCGTAAGGAATTTCTCAAAATCTTGACATAAAAGGATGTGATTAGTTTGTTGGAATTTGAAGAATTAAAACTTCGTTTAACGAACTCCAAAGAACAAATGAACGAATTGAGGGATTCACTTTAATGTCGCTAAATTAGAAAGCGAAATAAAGGAGCTTGACCGTCAGTCTGCTGAGCAAGGCTTCTGGGAAGATCTGGAAAATTCTCAGAAAGTGTTGCAACGGCTTAAAGGACTAAAAGATAAATTGCAAAGTTTTTCCAATCTGGAATCTTTGTATGAAGATATTTTAGCCCTTATTGAATTAGCGGGCGAAGAAGATGATGCCTCTGATTTGCTGGAAGAAGCACTGACCATGGAAAAAGAGTACACACAAAAGCTGGAAACAATGCTTCTGGAAACTCTTTTATCTGAGGAATATGATGGAAATAATGCTATTATTTCTCTTCATTCCGGTGCCGGTGGTACCGAAGCTCAGGACTGGGTACAGATGTTATACAGAATGTATCTTCGCTGGG
>JAZOQZ010000134.1:0-6902 GCA_045656345.1 Clostridia bacterium | reverse complement strand
TATCCAATGGTTCCGTTCATATTACCATACAGCAGGGTGAATTCCGGTAAGGAAGATTTTTCGCTTCCGAACAACGCCCATCTCATATTAGCATCGCTTACGCCGGTGCCGTTGGTGCTGTTGTAGGTACCCAGACCTTTTAAGCTCTCATAAGGAACTTCCTCACAAACAACTTTATCGTTTGCATCCAGATAAATACAAATGAATCTGTCATTGTAAATTCTGAATTCACCCATCTGGGTGCTACCGGTACCAACATTGGAAACCAAACCGTCGCTAAGGGTTGCATTATTGAAATAAGTTCTGGCAGTAGAGCCGTCAAAACCGGTGGTTTCAATACCAAATGCATAACCTGAGGTAATGTCTGCGGTGGTTACTTCTCCGGTAAATTCACCGTTTGCATCAAACCAATGACGGGTAATGGTGTGAGCATCACCAAAGAATCTGAAATAATCTGCTTCAGAAATCAGGGTTGCAACGTTATTTTCATCCACTTTGAATTTGAAGAACTTTTTGTATGCAGAGGTAACGTCAGTTGTGGTCATAACTGCGTTGTCGGGATTGCTGAAGTTAAACTTACTCTTTACAGTCTCTGCAGTAGCGTAAACAGCTCCGCGGGTTTCGTATTTGTTAAAATCAGCGGGAATGGTAATTTCAACTTCTTCCACAACAGGATGCATTTTCTGAATTCTTACTTTGGTATCCTGGAATGCTTTCTGAGAATAACCCAGAACATAACCGGTGAAGGTGTTGTCGGGATTTAAACGTCCATCAGCTTTGATGTAGCAGATATCACCAAAGATGTCCACATAGCAGAGAACCTGTACGCCGAATACTCTCTCGAAGTCATTTTCTACGTATTCAACACCGTCTTCAGAAACATAAATGTTGGATTTAACCGGATAGAAGTTTCTACCGATTTCCAGTTCATCCACGCCAAAAGCTTCCAATTCGCCAACGATGGTTTTTTCAGAAACCACGATTACCAGCTGGTCTTCAGTCATAAAGTAGTTGAATAAGCTACCGGGTTTAATCTGGTCACGGTCAGTGCTTCTGCCGTCGATAATAACCATAATATTGCTGTAATCACTGATACCTTTTAATCTGGTATTTGCGCCACCTTTGATAAAGGAAATGTAGCTGTTGTTAACTTCAGTGATTAAGCCACCTTCGGAAAGATCCCAGGTTTCAATGAAGGTGATTTTGTTGTCGATTATAACGATTTTTGCATAGTGACCTGCTAAAGGTGCACTGTTTACCATATTACCGTTGAATCTCAGCTGTGCGCCGGGTGCAACTTTATATTCTTTGGTATCACGGCTTAATTCGATTTCATCCACCAGATTCAAGGCGTAGGAAGCGGTGGAGCGGGTGTCATTGTTTACGCTGTAAATCACATCGTAGAACACTTCCACGTTTGCCTGGGGAGCAATATAAACGATCATACCGTCTTTATTGGTCCAGAGTTCCACAGGAATGTTCTGATAGAAGTTTAAGTCCACTTTTCCGTTGGATAAGAAATCGTAATCAGCACCAACAGTCAGGTAAACAGGGTTGGATGCGGACGCATTTTTGGTCACGTTGAATTTTACGCTGGGTTTGTCGTTGTTTACTTCCACAATGGAACCATAGTAACGGGAAATACCAAAGTACTGAGATAAAACAGTTTTGGTGGTACCGGTTGTGTACAGGTTCATATTACCGTTCTGGTCGTAGCTATAGTTAAAGTTGCTAACGTTTGCGGTCATCAGGTTATAAACAAGCTGACGATACTGTTTTACAGTTACAGTGTCATAATTTACGATGGTAACGCCATCATAGATTTTTAAATCTCTAACGGTTCTCATTGCACCGTCAACGCCGCCGCCATTTGCCTGAGCAATGGTTTCATAAGCAAGCAGTTTGATAACTGCTTCGTTGAAATCATGTAAGCTAATGGGATCGTTGGGGCAGAACATATTGCCGGAGGGTACTAAGAAGCCGTTTACGGTTGCATAGTAGATGTAACCGGAATTTTCGTCTTCCGCGGTAACGTCAACAAAGCCGGTTTCGCGGGGTTCCGCAGCACCACCGCCCAAAATATTGGCAATGGTGAATGCGAAATCTTTACGGGTTACTAAATCATCGGAGTCTGCAGAGCAGCTCTGGGGCATAATGTTGAAATCGGAAATAACCTGATTTGCTCCGGTTGCTGCAGATACAACAAGACCAAAGGAAGACAAAATCAAAGTCAGAACAAGCAGTAAGGAAAAACTCTTTTTCATCATACGCCTAACACCTCCATCATAACATAAATTACTTTTGCAGCCTGAGCTCTGGTAGCGTTATTTGCAGGAGCAAAGGTACCATCACCCATACCGTTTAAGATACCCTGTTTTTCCAGTGCGCTAACAGCTTCCTGAGCGTAGCCTGCGATGTTTGCAGCATCGGAAAATTCAGTGTTACCGGATGCTAAATCAATACCTAACAGTTTAAAGGTTCTGAAGATCATCACTGCCATATCCTGACGGGAGATCTGCTGACCTAAACCAAAGGTGCCGTCTGCATTACCCTGAACGATACCCAGTTCCTGAGCGGTTGCAATGTAGGAAGTTGCCCAGTGGCTTGCGGAAACGTCAGTCAGAGTGGATTTTGCGTCAGCATTGTGGGAACCTACAACGGTTACCAGCATTTTTACAACTTCTTCACGGGAGATATTGTCCATAGGACGGAATGCTCTTTCGGTGTTTTTGGAAATGATTCCTTTACCAACTAAGGTGTGAACCATATCCTGCGCCCAGAGAGCTTCACCCATATCATCGAAGAAATACTGTGATTTATTGGTGTCTTCTTCATCTTCCACTTTTTCCTTCGGAGGAGCAACATAGCCACCACCGCCGGTAGGTCTGATAGAATCAGAAGGAGTGGAATTTACTGTAACAGTTACAGTGCCGCCGGTTGCAGGAATCGACATATCAGACATAAAAGTGTCATTGACTACACGATAAGTAACATCTGCTCCCACAGTGAAGGTATGATTGCCGATCAGAGATGCTTCCAGAGAAACTTTACCGAAATCGTCATACTCTTTATCTGCATAGTATTCAAAATCAAGGGTAAAGGTTGCGGTGTTACCGGAAATCACAGTGCTGGTGGTTGCACCTGATGCAACTACTTCTGCATTGTTCAGTAACGCTGCGTTGGAGGCGGTTACAGTCACAATAATGGTTTTTACTTTGGTCTGCGGATCTACAAAATCCAGAGGAATTGCGATTTCAGCTGCATAGTTACAGGTTGCTGTTGCATTGGATAAATCTAAAGTTGCAGCAGTGATTTCATTTGCTTCCATTACAAAAGCTTTTACGATGTTATACATTCTGGTAACGAATGCCTCATAAGAGGTGCTTACACCTACCTGATTATCCTGATTAATTTTGGTTCCCAGGTCGCTGAGTTTGTTAGCGGGGATTACTTTTAACTCATCAAAGTTAATACCCATTAATTCTAAAGTAGCTTCGTTGTTTAAGTAGTTGCTGGTGATGTAAGAACCGCCACGGGTTTCCTGGTTCATACCTTCCACTTTCAGCATTTTGTTGTAGAATGAAGCAACTTCGCTTACAGCAGCAAATTCTTTACCATAGAAGTGTGCCAAGAACAGGTCTTCATCAGGTAAGCTTGCACAATCTGCTACATAATTTTCAACCTGCAAAATGTCGCTGTGGTCTTCAAAAATGGAATACACAGCTTCGGGAGTGGTTGCACTTTCAAATAAGCCGATAATTCTTAATTCTTCTGCTTCGGATACATAGCTTACCAGAGCAGCGTCGGTTGCACCGTATTCTGCGGTAACAGTGTAGGTGTAAACACCTGCATCGGTTCCGTCTGCGATGGTAAATTCAGCAGTAAATGCACCGTCATCACCGGAAGTAACAGAAGCAACTTCTGCACCTTCGGGAGAAGTAACGGTTACGGTTCTGCCTTTGATACCATGACCGGTGGAGCCCATAACGGTACCTTCGATGGTTACATCTTCACGGGAAGAGGTTACATTGGTAACGGTAACGTCATCAGTGCCTGCATCAGAAGCTTCATCAGAGGTAGTGAAGGTGTAGGTTCTGTCTGCCAATGCTTCTGTATCGTTCACACCCTGTAAACCGGTAACGGATAAAGTGTAAGTGGTTTCATAAGCTAAGGTTTCTAAGAAAGAAACGATAACGTTTGCACCTTCCACATCAACTGCAACGGGGATTTCAGTGCCGTCTAAGGTTGCAGCAGCGGTATCCATCATATTGTCGTTGAAGGTAATGGTTAAATTGTCAGTACCTCTGGTTACGGTATCTCCATCCAGGAAGGATTCGTTTTCCACGGAGGTTAAGTAAGGAGATACATATTCTACCTTTACCCAAGCTAAGCTATAATCGGTGAAGCCATCTAAGGTTAAGGTGTATGCATTTTCGGTTAAGGTGAATACACCAATTTCGGTATAACCGTATGCATCGTTGGAAACGGTTGCAGTGTTTGCATCAGCCCCAAAATCAGCAGATACACTGTTGGAACCGGTTGCTTTACCCATTACGGATACTTTGTATTTACCGTCGGTGGGAATGTTCACATCAAAGGTAACTGCATCGGTAACAGCTGCCTGATTGTAACCGTCGTCAGATACCACGGTCAAATCAGCGATTTCGTTTGCACTTTCTACAGGAGCAATCCAGTCTACCATGGTTGCATCTGCAGTATCGTCCAGATACAGTTCCAAACCTTTGAAGTTTACCTGAGCTGCAGCAGATTTGTTATCCACATAAATGTAGTTGGTGCCTGCTTCCAGATAAACATAACCTAAATCCTCTGCAGTGGTGAACGAATAAGCATTCTGACCACTTTTTGCCAGATGGGTTTCAACGATGGTGCTTTCGGTACGGATCGTGAAATCTGCCCCTGTTGTTGTCCCACAGCCATAGGTCAGGTCAACAGAATAGTAACCTGCAGTGGTAGCTTCTGCTTCAAATCTTGCCCATTCAGTACCCTTTATGTTTAAAGAAGCACGGGCAGTTGCGGACCATACTTCTAAGGGAGCATAGTCTCTGTTGTAGTTGTTTTGAGGGTTATCCACACTAGTACCAGAAGTATCATAGAACAAGGTTCCCTGACCACCTGCTAAGGTGTAAGATAATAAATCCGTGTAGTTCACGGAGATGGTGGCTGAAGCCATAGCGGGAATTACAAAATTCACTGCCATAACAATCAGCGTAAGTGCTAATGAAAGCACTCGTTTCAAATTACGGTTCATAAGCAATCCTCCTTAATTTTTTGCTGTAATTTGATGTATAAAATAATTTTTTTATTCGAAATCCGGGGTTCCCCGGGCAGAGGTCATTGCTCCTCTGCCCGAGAAACAGTTTTTAAAACATCAACACTAAGAATCATTGGTACCTGCAAAAAAAGCAGTCCGATCAGTTCTTTGCGTGAATCCCTTAGTTTGCAGGGATATCCATCATACGCATGGTTCTCCAAGAGGGATAAGCGTCGATTTCGTTTAATCTGGTTTTGTCTTCCAGTCCTGCTTCTGCCATAATTCTCTGTGCAGTAGTGGACCAGGTGGATACTCTGTAGGAATTTCCTTTCAAAGCAACATCCTTGGTGCTGGTTCCGTTGGTGCCAAAAATTTTAGCGGGGTCACGACCGTCAGTGTGATTGTAACCTGCAAAAGAGTTATTGATATTTACAAGCTGTCTTGCAAAGAACCAGTATTCGTTGCTATTGTCATAAGCTCCGGTTACAACGTTATCGCTGACGTTGGTGTAACCGGTACCCTGGTCGAAGTAGATACCGGGAGCTTTGATCTGACCCGGGTCGATGACATAGTTATCGTTAATCTGAGTACCGCGGAGATTACCTAAGGTGTAGATATGTGCACCGTCGCCCATGGTCTGCATTACATTTTCAATCTTGTTGTAGGAGATAGTGTGATTACCGCAATCTACAGGATCATCATATCCCCAACCCCAACCGATTACGATACCGGAGTAAGAGGTATCTTTAATATCGTTGTGATGAATGTTTGCATTGCCCACATAATATACGGAAATTGCAGTTAAGCCCTGGAATTCCTGAGCTGTACGGCGGAAAATGTTGTTGTCAATTTCAATGTTTTTACAACGTTCCGTACCGGAAGCTGCGGAGTTACCGTCTCTGTAGTCACCGAGTACAACGCCGGTACCTGCGATATCGTGGAAATAGCTGCCGGTAATCTGAGAGTTGGAAACGCCTTCTTCAAAGATTACGGCACTGGAACCCATAGAACCGAATTCACAGTTTTTAAATACTAAAGAATCTGCATATTTTGCCACGATCTGTGCGGGGAACAAATGCTGACCATAGTAGGTTTCGCCGCCTAATCTCCATTCGTCGGTCTGGTTAAATGCTGCACCTTTTACGGTGAAGTCATCATAACCGCCGTAAAGGAAGGAGATACCGTCAAATTCTAAGTTGGTAACTTTGTTGTTGCTGCCAACACCGGTGATATTCATCATACCGTCGGTTACTGCACACCAGGTTTCGATGGTAGCCATATTTTCCTGAGCGTAGGGATAGTAGTACATTTTGCGAGCTTCTTTATCGAAGTAGAACTCACCGGGCTGATCCAACAGCAGGAGAGAGTTTTCGATATAGAATGGTGCACCTTGATCAGGAGTGATGGTAGAAGTGTGCAAGCCTTCGATACAGAATGCATTGTAGTACGGATAAGTGGTATAAATGTATGCATTGCTAGCACTGTATTCGATTCTGTCTAAGGGGAAACGGTGATTTGCCCACTGCAGACTGAATACAATCTGCATTCTGGAAGCCTGAACTTCGGTCTGCTGGTCTAAGCCTTTGGGGAATTTTGCATTGTCTCCGGTTAAGGAAAGCATAATACCATC
>JAZOQZ010000133.1:0-24155 GCA_045656345.1 Clostridia bacterium | reverse complement strand
TTGTCTGACGGATATAAGTCCCCATTGCTTCATCAAATACCCAAAACGCCTTCCAGCCGGTCATCATTCCGATTACCACTACAAATATAACATATAACAAAAAGGTGCACACGCCGGACAAAACGCCCATTTTCAATGATTTTTTAAAATGATTCATTTCCATAAATATTTTCCTCGCTAAATTAACAATAGTATGCTTTTTTATTGTAACACATCCCAATCAAAAAAGCAAGACGAATTTTTTTCATATAAAACACTTGACAAACGGATTTTTTCGTTGTAAAATGTGCTTGTATTTCGAAATACATACAATTAAAACTTTGGGGGGCTGACCGTAAGTCGGCTGAGAGTAAGTGTGTTGCACTTTGACCCGTAACCTGATTTGGATAATGCCAACGTAGGGAAAATAACGTGTTTTCTTTTTATCCGAATCATACTTTGATTCGGATTTTTTATTGGTATTATTCTTTTCACAAATTGAAAGGAGTAATAAAAAACATGTCAACAACGAAAAAGCTAACCACCTGTGCTTTGCTGATAGCACTGGCAACAGTCTTAATGTGGGTATCCAAACTGATTCCAGCTCCCTGGCTTCAGGGCGGAAGCATCACCATAGCATCCATGGTACCCATTGTGATTGCAGGGATTTTATTCGGAACCAAATGGGGACTCTTGGCTTCCATCACCTATGCCATCATTCAAATGCTTTTCGGATTCTATCCCCCACCGACACAAACTTTTGGATACTTTGTGCTGGTGGTATTATTGGATTACGTCATTGCATTTGGTGTGCTGGGACTTTCCGGATTTTTTTACAAACTGTTCGGAAAAAAAGGATGGGCTATTCCTTTGTCCGCAGCCATTGTCACTACCCTTCGCTATGTGTGCCATATTCTTTCGGGCATTCTCATCTGGGGCGTGTATGCAGAAGAAGGACAAAGCGTACTCTCCTATTCTCTCATTTATAACGGTACCTATATGATTCCTGAAATTATTATCACCACCGCTGTAACTGCTCTGATTTGCAATATGACGGTATTTAAAATTCGCACTTCTGAAAAATAATGATGATACAAAAATAACCGCACAGATTGTGCGGTTATTTTTTTGATAAGATTATTTAATTTTGTTTTCTTTTAAGAACCAGATTTCGTTTGCATAGTTACGGATCGTTTCATCGGAAGAGAAACGACCTGCCATTGCGATATTATATGCAGACATAGACAGCCATTTTTGCTGGTTTGTGCGGTATAAATCCATTGCACATTCCATAGTTTCTTTGTAAGAAGCGAAGTCTGCCAATACAAAATACTCGTCGTTCTGATGAATTAAAGAATCAAAGATGGGCATAAATTCACCGGGATGTGCATCTTTGAAGAAATCACCTTTTAAGGTATCCAAGATACGGCGAATTTTGTAGTCAGATTCATAGATGTTTCTGCTGTGATAGTCACCATCTCTGTAGTGATTTAACACTTCGCTTACAGACATACCGAAGGTAAAGATGTTTGCATCCCCTACTGCTTCTGCAATTTCGATGTTGGCACCATCCATAGTACCCATAGTCAAAGCACCGTTTAACATAAATTTCATATTACCGGTACCGCTGGCTTCTTTGGATGCGGTGGAAATCTGTTCAGATAAGTCAGATGCAGGGAAAATGTGCTGTGCAAAGGAAACATTGTAGTTTTCTAAAAACAGAACAGTGATAATATCCTTGGTATCGGGATCGTTATTTACCAAGTTTGCCACAGAGTTGATAAACTTGATAACCAGTTTTGCATAAGCATAACCGGGAGCCGCTTTTCCGCCAAATAAGAAGGTCATGGGCTGACGAACTTTGGTGGGATTATCTTTGATGTCAAAATACATATCCAGAATCTGGAATGCTTTTAACAGCTGACGTTTATAAGCGTGAATACGTTTTACCTGCACGTCAAAAAGTGTATCGGGATTTAATAAGAAGCCCTGTTTATCTTTAATGAAGTTTGCCAGTTTAATTTTGTTGCGATATTTGATTTTACCAAGTTCTTCTAAGAAAGCGGAATCCTGATGCAATCCTTTTTCCACGATTTTGGATAACTGAAGCGGTTTTTTGATAAACTCTTTTCCGATGTTTTTGGTAATCAATTCGGTTAATTCAGGGTTAGAATCCACCAACCATCTTCTGTGAGTAATACCGTTTGTTTTATTATTGAATTTTTCAGGAGTGGTCATATAGTAATCGTGGAACAGTTCGTCTTTTAAAATCTGGCTGTGAACTGCTGCAACACCGTTAACACTATGGCTACCTGCGATACACATATTCGCCATATTTACCACGTCATTCTGAATGATCGCCATATAGGAAACCTTACCGGTGTCACCGGGATAAATCTGATAAAGTTCTTCACACAGACGACGGTTGATTTCCTCAGTAATCATAAAGATTCTGGGCAAAAGCTCACGATACATATGGATAGGCCATTTTTCCAAAGCTTCAGGCATAATGGTGTGGTTGGTGTAGGACAGGGTTCTGGTGGTGATACCCCAGGCATCTTCCCACGGCACTTCGTATTCATCCACCAACAATCTCATCAGCTCGGGCACGCAAAGTGCAGGATGAGTGTCGTTGATATGCACACCAACATACTGGTCTAACTTCCAGATGTCGTTTCCTAATGCCACATAGTCTCTTAAAATAGAGGTTAAACCTGCAGACACAAAGAAATACTGCTGTTTTAAACGCAGCAACTTATTGGAATAGTTGGAATCGTCGGGGTATAACACGTCAGAAATCGCACGAACAGACTGACGGTATTCCACTGCGCTGGAGTATTCCCCACGGGAGAATTTGGAGAAATCAAATTCATCTTCCTTGGGTTCTGCACTCCAAAGACGCAGAGTGTTCACGATATTATTTTCGTAGCCAATCATAGGAGTATCATAAGGTACTGCCATAACAGGATCGTAGTTCACCTGAGAATAGTAACATTTGCCGTTTCTTTCTTCGCATACCACATCACCGTAGAATTTTACTTCCACGGATTTGGAAGAGCGGCGTGCTTCGTATAAGTTTTCGGTGTTCAGCCAGTTATCGGATTCTTCCACCTGATAACCGTCAACAATTTTCTGTTTGAATAAACCGTGTCTGTATCGGATACCGTTCCCGTGACCTGCATAGCCGCAAGCTGCCAGAGAATCCAAAAAACAAGCAGCCAGTCTTCCTAAGCCACCGTTTCCTAATCCTGCATCGGGTTCAATATGGGTAACTCTGGTGATATCAAAGCCCATTTCTTTTAAGATTGCGGTCATATCATCTAAGATATTTAATCTTCTTAAGTCTTTGCGCAGAGCTTTTCCCATTAAAAATTCCAGGGAGAAATAGTAAATCTGCTTTACATTATTTTCTTTATAATGTTTTTTGGTTTTTACCCATTCTTTTCCGATTAACTCCCTTACTAAGGTGCCCAGTGCAAAATACATATCACGTTCGGTTGCATCTTCCACGGACACGTTTCTTACACCTTCCAACTTATTGATTAACGCTTCTTTCAATTCTGCTTTGGTCATTTTTTTGGAAGCGGCGGTTGTTACGGTTTCTTTTTTAGATGCTGCTTTTTTTGCAGGCGCTTTCTTTTCACTAGCTGCCTTGGAAGCTACTTTGGTAGTTGTTTTTTTTGCAGTTTCTTTCACTGCAGTCACTTTGGTCTCTTCTTTTTTGGTGCTCATATCTATTGCTCCTCCTTCAGATGTTTGAAGATTATATAAGATTTTGGTGGCATTAAAACGCCGTATTCGTTATACAACACCCCATGGTGTGAAAATACCGATTCTCCCGCAATTTCCTCTTTCCAGAGTGCAGTTTCATCATTGGCATTGACGAGTACCGTAAGGTTCCCGCGTTTTAAGCAGAGAATGTCCTCACTGTGAGTGATTTGGGTGGACGATGTTTGAAACTCGTCTTCATGGTCGGTGTGAAATTTTGTGATAGCTTTATAAAACTCTAAAAGTTCAGCGTCTTCTTTGCCGTAAGGATAGGTGCTTCTGCAATAGGGATCTGCAAAACCTTGCATACCAACTTCGTCCCCATAATAAATACAGGGAATGCCTGGCAAGGTAAACTGCAGTACTGTAGCAACTTTCAAAAGTTTTTTTGCTTCTTCGTAGGTTTCTTCGCACATACGGTAAGCTTCCTGATCGTGCATCAAAACTTCTTCCGACACACCAAGCTCCGTCAGAATTCTTTTGGTATCGTGTGTCCCCAGTGAATTCATCAGAACCAGTAACACTTCTTCAGGATAGTTTTCTAAAATCGGCATCACGCTATTTACAAACTGTTCTCCATCGTGATGCTTTACGTAATCGATAATAGCAGTACGGAAGGGATAATTCATCACGCTGTCCAACTGGTCTCCAAGCAAATAACGGCGTTTCACCCCGTAACTTTCCTTGTTGGAAGCATCCTCCCATACTTCCCCGATCACAAATCCTTCGGGATTGATTTCTTTCACGGTTTGTCTAAGACGATCAATAAACACATCGGGCAATTCGTCTGCCACATCCAGACGCCAACCATCTACCCCACGGTCACTCCAGAATTTCAGCACACCGTGTTCAGGATTGGTGATAAAATCAAGATAACATTCATTATCTTCACGGACGTTGGGAAGATTACAAAATCCCCACCAACTTTCATAGGTATCGGGATGTTTTTGGAAAGAATACCAAGGATAATAAATGGAATCTTTGCTTTGGTATGCTCCCACTGAGTCATAATGACCGAATTTATTAAAATAAACGCTGTCGGCTCCCGTGTGACTGAACACTCCGTCCAAAATCACGCGGATACCACGTTTTTTACACGCTTTTGTAAAATCGGTAAAATCTTTTTCTGTTCCTAAATAAGGGTCAATTTTTTTGTAGTCTGCCGTGCTGTAACGGTGATTTTCCCCGCTTTCAAACACCGGATTCAAATAAATAATCCCAACGCCGAGCTCTTTAAGATAGTCCAGACGCTCGGTAATCCCTTTTAAGTTTCCGCCAAAATAATCGTTGGCAAGATAGGGATTTTGCTGGGGTAAAAAAATGGGAGAGTCATCCCAGTTTTCGTGAAAAATCCGTTCGTTTTTGGTGGCAGGCAATTTCACCTTGTCGCTTCTTTTGAAGCGGTCGGGAAAAATCTGATACATAATCTTCCCTTTTGCCCAATCAGGCGTGGTAAATTCTTCCTTATACACCGTTTGCTGAAACATAGGAAGTGTTTCATCTAAAACCAGTCTTCCGTTCTGATTTCTGCCGATAAAGGTGCCGTGCTCCGTTTGAATCCGAAATTCGTAAAACACTGCTTCTGCATCCGAAAACGAAATCTTCAGTTCATACTGACTATAATTGTCACGGCAACCCGCATAAGAAAAATCAAACTGATTTCCTTTGGATGTTACCATGGAAACTTTTTCCACAAAAATATCGTTAAATACAAAAACACAAAACAAAACCTCACGGTTTACCTGAACGGCACCGAAAGGATTTTTACAGAGAATATCGCGGGAATTAAAGTAAATGTTCAACTGCTTTTTCTCCTTCAGAATATAAGGTATAAAAACACCCAATACATTATACCCTTTTTCTACCCGTTTGTCAACTGACAGAACAGTTAGTATTTTGCCTTGTTTAGGCTATATTTTTATGAATATTTACCAAGGAAACTTTCTTTTTTTTGTAAAGAAACACAGACTTTCATTTTTTTATATATTTTTTACAAAAAACACTTTATTTTTCAATACGTTTATGTTATAATATAACAAAGTTATACAATTCGACAGTAATCTTTTTTATTTTCGGCAATCCCCGAATAACCGAAGAATAAAAACGGCGGAGCAAAACCGCCGATTTTGTCGTGTTTTTGAAGCATACATCAGGAGGCAACAACATCATGCAAAAACCCAATAACCATATGGCAGAATACCTGTTTCACCAAGGGACCAACAGCCGTGCCTACGAATTTTTAGGAGCACACCTTCAAGGTAACAAGTGTGTATTCCGTACCTGGGCACCCAAAGCAAAGGCGGTCTATGTGACAGGTTCTTTTTGTAATTGGGATTACACTGCACATCAAGCCAAACGAATTACAGACGGCGGTATATACGAATGTGTCATTGACAACATCAAAGAATTCGATACTTATAAATTTGTGATTATCACAGAATCAGAAAAAACCATCCTGAAAGCAGACCCCTACGGCTATCACTCCGAAACCAGACCGGGAGATGCATCCAAGGTATATGATTTATCAGGATACCGTTGGCACGACGCAAAATGGTTGTCCAAACGGGAAGCACCTTATCAAAAGGCTATGAACATTTACGAGGTACATTTCGGCTCCTGGAAACGATATGCCGACGGCAATAATTTCTCCTACAAAAAAATGGCGGAGGAATTGATTCCTTATGTAAAGCAAATGGGATATACCCATATCGAACTGATGCCGATGAGTGAATATCCTTACGATAAATCCTGGGGTTATCAGGTAACCGGTTACTATGCTCCCACCTCCCGTTACGGAGAGCCAAAAGATTTTATGTATTTTGTGGATGAGTGTCACAAAAACGATCTGGGCGTTATTTTAGATTGGGTGCCTGCCCATTTCCCCAAAGATGCTCAAGGGTTATATGAATTTGACGGAAGCTTTTGCTACGAATACGAAAGTTTATATAAAAGAGAGCATAAGGATTGGGGCACCCGTATTTTTGACTACGGTAAAAACGAAGTAATTTCGTTTCTCATTTCCAATGCCTGTTTCTGGCTGGACAAATATCATATTGACGGTCTCAGAGTGGATGCAGTTGCCTCAATGTTATATCTGGATTACGGCAGAAAAGATGGTGAATGGGAGCAGAATCAATATGGCGGAAACGGCAATTTAGAAGCCGTGGAATTTTTAAAGAAATTAAACACCCGTGTGTTCTCCGATTTCCCCGGCATTATGATGATTGCCGAAGAATCCACCGCCTGGCCCATGATTACCTATCCTGTGGAAGACGGAGGGTTGGGATTCAACTACAAATGGAATATGGGTTGGATGAACGATTCTCTCCGCTATATGGCAACCGATCCGTTTTTCAGAAAAGGCGTTCACAACAACATGACCTTCTCCTTAACCTACGCATTTTCAGAAAATTTCGTGCTTCCCTTATCGCATGATGAGGTAGTGCACTTAAAATGTTCCCTGCTAAACAAGATGCCCGGTTACTTTCACGATAAACTGGCAAATCTTCGGGCATATCTTACCTATATGTTTACCCATCCCGGCAAAAAACTGACCTTTATGGGAGCCGACATAGCTCAGCAAAACGAATGGAATGAAGAAACCCAGCTTTCCTGGGAATTGCTTGAGTATCCGGAACACAAAAAACATCAGGATTTTGTGAAAGCGTTGAATCATTTTTATAAAAACGAACCCACTCTTTGGGAACGCGACGACAGCTGGGAAGGATTCCAATGGACCAGCGCCGACGACTGTGATAACAATGTGTATGCCTTCTGGCGAATGGACAAAAAATCAAACAAACTGTTAAGTGTGTTCAACTTTTCTTCCAACCGCTACGAAAATTACAAGTTAGGGGTTCCGAATCGTGGAAACTATACCGAGATTTTCTCCACCGACAAAGAAGAATTCGGCGGAAACGGAACACCTGCCCAGAAGCTTACGTCAAAACCGGGTGCAATGCACGGTCAGAAACAATATATCGAACTGACCATTCCCCCGTTCTCGGCATTATGTTTCTATAAAAAAGCAACGCCAAAAAAATCAAAAAAAGCATAAACAAAATCACAAAAGCATAAATATCAGGGAGGAAATTTTGCTTCCCCACAAAAAAGTATTTGAATTTTAGCATATAAAATGCAACAGAACAAGAAAGGATAATTCTTATGATTGCAAAAAAAGAAATGGTCGCAATGTTACTTGCAGGCGGTGCCGGCAACCGTTTGTACGTCCTGACAAAAGAACGTGCAAAACCGGCAGTTCCTTTCGGAGGAAAATATAAAATTATTGACTTCCCCATCTCCAACTGTGTGAATTCGGGCGTGGATACCGTGGGTGTGTTAACCCAGTATCAGCCGTTGGAATTAAACACCTACATCGGAAACGGGCAACCTTGGGATTTAGACAGAATGTATGGCGGTGTGCACATTCTCCCTCCCTACCTTGCGGGAGCAACCGGAGACTGGTATAAAGGAACCGCGAATGCCATTTACCAGAATATGCATTTTATGGATCAGTTCGACCCGGAATATGTGCTCATTTTATCCGGAGACCATATTTACAAAATGGACTACGCAAAAATGCTTCAGTTCCACAAAGAAAAAGAAGCTGATCTTACCATCGCAGTGTTAAATGTTACCATGGAAGAAGCAACCAGATTCGGTATCTTAAATACCAATCCTGATCTGTCGGTATATGAGTTCGAAGAAAAACCGGCAAAACCCAAATCCACCAACGCTTCTATGGGGATTTACATTTTCAATTACAAAAAATTAAAGGAATATTTAATCAAAGACGAAGAAAACCCTGCATCTTCCAACGACTTCGGGAAAGACGTGATTCCCGCAATGTTAAATGATAACTGCAAACTGTTCGCCTTCCCCTTTGAAGGTTACTGGAAAGATGTGGGAACTATTGATTCTCTGTGGGAAGCAAATATGGATTTATTAAATCCCAAACTTCCTTTAAATTTAAGCGATCCCTTATGGAGAATTTACAGCCGTCACAACGCTACCACTCCTCATTACATTGATGAAAAAGCAACTGTGGCAGACTCCATTATTTCTTCTGCTTGTGAAATCTACGGCAACGTTTCTCAGAGCGTGATTTTCGCCAACACCACTGTGGGTGAAGGCACAAATTTGGAATACTCTGTGATTATGCCCAACGTAACAATCGGCAAAAATGCCAAAATCCAGTATGCCATTATTGCAGACGATGCAGTGATTGAAGATGGTGCCATCATCGGAGCTGACCCCAGAGACTGCAAAGAAGGTGAATGGGGCATCGCAGTGATCGGTCAGGGCGCAGTAATCAAATCCGGTCAGGTAGTATTGCCCAAACAGATTGTATAGTTTTTAAAAAACAAACACAAGAAAGAAGGATTAAGCAATGAATGCATTCAGCATATTATTTTCAGATACCTTTTACTACGACAGAATCGGCGAGCTGACCAAAAACCGTAATCTGGCCTCTGTTCCCTTTGGCGGAAGATACCGTTTGGTAGATTTTGTGCTCTCCTCTTTAGTAAAAGCGCACGTGCCAAATGTTGGCGTAATTACCCGAAATAATTACAGTTCCTTAGTGGACCATTTAGGCAGTGGTAAGGATTGGGATTTAGACCGTAAAAACGGCGGTTTAAAAATTTTAACTCCTTTTGCCAACAATATGGGGAACGGTTCCTCCAAAAACAAATTTGAAGCATTAAACAGCATCAAAACCTACATCCGCCATAATCTGCCGGACTATGCAATTTTAGCGGATACCAATATTGTATGTAATATTGATTTTAAAGCAATGGTTCAATACCATAAAGATACCAATGCAGATGTGGTATGCCTATATAAGAAAAGAGATGTGTATGAAGGGAGCACCAGCATTGCCGTGAACGAAAACGGTCAGGTAACCGGTTCTTTATATCACGGAATTGCAAACGGAAAACAGGATAACTTCGTGTTGAAAGTTTACGTGATGAAAAAAGACTTCCTCTTAAACTTGATTGACACCGGTATCACCTACGGATGGGAAGAATTCAACCGTGACTTTATCACCAAACACTTCTCCAATTACCGTATTTTTGCAATGGAACAAAAAGGCTATTGCAAGGTGCTCCGCAACATCAATGATTACTATCAGGCAAGTATGGATTTATTAAATCCCGAAATACGCCGTGAAATTTTCCAGTCCGGCACCAATATCTTAACTAAAATCAAAGACAGTGTTCCCACCATGTACGGTTCCAATTCCAAAGTGAAAAACAGTCTGATTGCAGACGGTTGCAAAATTGACGGTACCGTGGAAAACTGCGTGATTTTCCGTGGTGTTCACATTAAGAAAGGTGCAGTTGTGAAAAACTCCATCATTATGCAGGGTGCAGAAATTTCCGAAAACTGCCAGATTACCAACGTAATCGCCGATAAAGGTATGGTATTAAACGAAGGCGTGGTATTAACCGGTTCCGAGTCCTTCCCCTTCATTATTGCAAAGAACACCAAAATTTAATCCCCTGAAAGGTAGCTAACATCTATGAAAGTTTTATATGCAGCAGCAGAAGCCACTCCTTTTATTAAGGTTGGCGGTTTAGGAGACGTAATGGGTGGTTTACCCAAAGCTCTTTGTGAGCTTGGTGTAGACGCCAGAGTGATTTTGCCTCTTTATTCCAAAATCAAAGACAAATATATCGACCAGCTGGAATTTATCGCCGACATCGGAATCCCGCTGGGCTGGAGAATGTGCTATTGCGGAATTTTTAAAGCCAAAATCGGCAAAGTGACATACTATTTTATTGATAACGAACAGTTCTTCAAACGTGATAACGTGTACGGAGAATTTGACGATGCGGAACGGTTTGCATTTTTCTCCAAAGCAGTACTGGAAGCATTGCCCCATGTGGATTTCTATCCTGACGTGATTAATGCCAACGATTGGCATACCGCCATGGTACCCTTGTATCTGAATGCGTTTTACAGAAACATTTCCGAATATATGTTCATCAAAACCGTGTTATCCATCCATAATATCGAGTTTCAGGGGAAATATGACCCGCTGATTATGGGCAATGTATTCGGATTGGATGTGTCTTACCGTGACATTATGATGTATGACGATTGCTTAAACGTGTTAAAGGCAGGGATTGAATCTGCAAACTTGGTAACCACCGTTTCCGAAACTTATGCCAAAGAGATTCTGGATCCCTATTTCTCCCATAATCTGCACAACATTTTAATCCCCCGTCAGTATAAGCTGAAGGGAATTATCAACGGTATCGACACCGAAGTGTTTAACCCCAAAACCGATAAGGCACTTCCCTACCATTACGACTATTCTTCCATCCGTATGAAATCCATGAACAAAACTGCATTGCAGAAAGAACTTGGCTTAGAAGTGGATGCGAAAAAACCGCTGATCGGTATGGTAACCCGTCTCACTCCGCAAAAAGGTTTGGATTTAGTGCGTGAAGCAATGAGCGAACTGACCAAACACGATGTTCAGATTGTAGTGTTGGGAACAGGATATCCCGAATATGAAGAATGTTTCCAATACTGGGATAATGTTTGCCACAACAAAGTTCGTGCCATCATCAAATTCTCAGGAGAACTCGCTTCCAAAATTTATTCAGCAGCAGACTTATTCTTAATGCCCTCTCACGCTGAACCCTGCGGATTGGCTCAAATGATTTCCATGCGCTACGGCACCATTCCGATTGTGCATACCGTTGGCGGCTTAAAAGACAGTGTAACACCTTACAATCCTGAAACCAAAGAAGGAAACGGTCTCACCTTCCAATCCTACAATGCCTGGGATATGTATGATGCCATTATGAGAGGTTTGGAATTATATCACGATAAAACTCATTGGCGTCAGCTTCGTAAGAATGCAATGAATACCGACTTCAGTTGGGAAAATTCTGCGAAGATTTATAAACAGACTTACGAAGATTTGTTGAATCAATAATACAACACAAAAAAGGAGTTGATTAAAAAATCAACTCCTTTTTCTTAATTACAATAAGATTTGTCTTTACATGCCCTTCGGATTCGGTCCATACTGATTGGGTCCGGGTTGACTGTCTGCAGCCATAAACACAATCAAAACGATAGAGCCAGCATACGGAATCAGGGAAAATAGCATATACAAACCGCTTTTGCCGGTATCGTGTAGCCTACGGACGCCAAGTGCGATACAAGGAACCATAACCGCAAAACAATAAAGCAGTAATACCAAACATAGCAAAATAACGATACCAATCGATGCAACCGATGGTTCTCTACTACTTATAACAGCACCTAATATTGTAACCATCAGGATAAAATACGCTGCCATCATAATGATTCCGTTCATAAGAACAGCATACCAATATTCACTTCTTCTGCTTCTGCCGTTAAACTGTGCATACTTTTTAAACATCTCTTTGTATGCAGAAAATAAATTATAGTCTTTAATCGGTCCCGGCGTATAACTGGATGGCTGATGATTTTCATAGTATCCGTTGTTGAAGGATGTGTTCTGATGAAATGCAGAGGTTGCTGTTGCACAACCGCAATACGGACAATAATTGTGGTTATCTGTAATCTGTTTTCCGCAATATCCGCAATACATAATTGATCCCTCCGTTCATATACAATAAATATATAAATCTTTTTTCTTATTCTATCATCAATATCCGTTTTTGTCAATACAATCATTCGACAAATTACGGCATGTGGTGAACGAAAAAAATCACAGTGGTTTTGATTGATTCTATTTTTCAAAATTCAGGTTATGAATTGTTGGTTCCTTCTTATCGTTCGATTGTTTGCTTATTTTTGATTTTTTTTGTTTTCTTTTGATTTTTTTGATTTTTTTTGGTTTTCCTATTGCATTTTGAAAAGTGGTGTGCTATAATAAAAATGCTTTATGATAAATAGGCATATTTTGGCGAACAAGGTCGGACATCCTATGGTTTATTATTTTCATATTATATAGATAGGAGATACTAAAAAATGCTGGTAACCTTAGAAGAAATCTTAAAAGACGCTGAGCAAAAAAAATATGGCGTTGGTTTGTTCAACATGTTGAACTTAGAAATGGCAAGAGGTATCATTGATGCTGCAGAAGAAGAACGCTCCCCCATTATCCTGGGTGTTGCAGAAGTTCATCTACCTGTGATTCCCTTTGATTATGCTTGCCATATCATGAATAAAATCGCAAAAGAAGCAACTGTTCCCGTGTGCTTACATTTTGACCACGGCACCAACTACAAAAAAATCTTAACCGCTATGAAAGGCGGTTTCACTTCCGTAATGTATGACGGTAGTGCTCTTCCCTATGAAGAAAACATTGCAAACACCAAAGAAATTTCCAAAATTGCTCATGCATTAGGCGTTAGCGTGGAAGCAGAACTCGGTCACGTTGGCGGTGCTGAAGGTGGCGCAGATGACGGTCACGAAGCAATGTACACCAATGTGGACCAGGTAAACGATTTTATCCGCCGTGCAGACATTGATGCATTGGCTGTTGCAATCGGTACTGCTCACGGTCAGTATAAAACCAAACCGAAGCTGGATATCGGCAGATTAAAAGAAATCTATGATATCGCTGATAAACCGTTGGTATTACACGGCGGTTCCGGCTTAAGTGACGATGACTTCAGAAACACCATCAAAAATGGTATCAGAAAAGTAAACATCTGCACCGAAATGTGTATGGCAGCACACAGAGCTTACACCTTCGCATTTAACGAAAACACCAACTTTGAAATTGCGCTGCAGGTTGCTAAAAAATCTGTTCAGGAAATCGTTAGAGAAAAAATGATTCTCTTTGGTTCCAGTGGCAAAGCTTAAGTTTTTCTGAATTTCAAAAGCCAAATCTTCGGATTTGGCTTTTTCTTTTGCTTTTTCGTGAGAAAAAATGAAAATTGGTATAGACAAAATAAAAAAAGTTTGCTATAATATATAAGTTATAAAATCCGTAAGGAGGTACTTTCGCAATATGATGACCAAAACAAAACGAATTTGCACATTATTGCTTATCTTGATGATGCTGTTTTCCATCACGGTTGCAGCAGAAACAATGAACATCACTGCGGCTTACGACTTAGTTTCCGTTCGTGTCAACGGAAGTTACATCAACGCACCAAGCTACTTATACAATAACAATGTCTATGTCCCACTTCGTGCCGTTTCAGAGGCAATGGGAGCAGAGGTTTTATGGAACGGTGAAACCAAAGGAATCACCATCACCACCAATGCCACTGAACCAAAAGCAGAGCCGAGAGCCTTCTCTTTAAACAACGGAGAAGACCTTTCTTTAGAAGTTTATATCAACTATGTGAAGCTTGCTGTTGACGGGAAAGAACTGCTGATCCCCCACTTTCTCCATAACGGAACCACTTATGTTCCCGTGTCTGTGTTCTACGACCATTTCGGTTGCCACGTGATGCAGCATCAGGCAACAATGTCGGTAAGAATTTACGAACCGGATTACATAATCTTCGAGGAAAACGAAGTGCTTTATGTAAACGATACTCCTTATACAAAAACAGAAATCAGCGATGTCTCCGGTGCCATTGCAGGAAATTCAACCCCCTCTATATTACAAGACTATGCTTATGTGGAAGAATTTCTCTTAAATGCACAAGCAGTGAAAACCTTGGGAGAACAAATTGTTCCTGCCGAAGGATTCTCAGAATATTACACTGCCAACAATTACGACAGCTTAATTGCCGCAAATAATGTTCAAAACAAAGAGGCATTCATCCAAAATGTAATCTGGCCTATGTATTACAGTCAGAGCATCAACGAAGAAACCTTTGGTAGCTATCTGAATCCTACGGATGCGGATCTGGAAGCCTTTCTCCCCAATTCATCTTACGGAACAGGCAGATGGCTGAAAGCAAAACACATTTTAATCAATAAAACCGAAGACGGAAGCGGACTTGGGCAGGCAAAGGAAGTATTGGCATTCGTAAAGGAAAATCCCGAAAAGTTCGACAGTATGATGGCAACCTACTCCCAGGACCCCGGCTCCATCACTCAGCCCGACGGATATTTATTCAAGGAAGGCGATATGGTGACCGAATTTTATGAAGGCACCCTTCCCTTGCAGGTTGGTGAAATATCCGATATTGTGGAATCTCAATACGGTTATCACATTATCTTAAAGGTTGCGGATTACGAAAACGGACTTCCCTTAGACGAAGTAAAAGAAGAAATTCAATTGGAATATCTGAGCAATTCATTCAACAATATGATGACAAAGCAATTAGCAGAAACCGACACCGTGTTAAACCGTGCAATGATTGAAGAAAAATAAGAAAGGAATATAAAACGATGCAAGACAAAAAATTAGTAACAGAAATCACATCTATGGATGTGGATTTTGCAAAATGGTACACCGATATTGTAAAAAAAGCGGACTTAGTGGATTACTCCTCCGTAAGAGGTTGTATGATTATCCGTCCCTACGGCTACGCTATCTGGGAAAACATTCAGAAAGTATTGAATCAGAAATTTAAAGACACAGGCCACGAAAACGTGTATATGCCCATGTTTATTCCCGAAGGTCTGTTAAACAAAGAAAAAGACCACGTGGAAGGTTTTGCTCCCGAAGTTGCCTGGGTAACTCACGGCGGTAACGAAAAACTCTCTGAACGCCTTTGCGTGCGTCCCACCAGCGAAACCTTATTCTGTGACCACTATGCTAATATTATTGAATCATACAGAGATTTACCCAAATTATACAATCAGTGGTGCTCCGTGGTAAGATGGGAAAAAACCACCCGTCCTTTCCTTCGTTCCTGCGAATTTTTATGGCAGGAAGGTCACACCGCTCACGCTACTGCAGAAGAAGCTCAGGAAGAAACCATCCGTATGCTGAATGTGTACGCTGATTTCTGCGAAAAATACTTAGCTATCCCTGTGGTAAAAGGTCAGAAAACCGATAAAGAAAAATTTGCAGGTGCCGTTGCAACCTACACCATCGAAAGCTTAATGCATGACGGTAAGGCACTGCAGAGCGGTACCTCCCATAACTTTGGTGATGGTTTTGCAAAAGCATTCGGTATTGAATTTACCGGTAAAGACAATAAATTAACCAACGTTCATCAGACTTCCTGGGGTGTTTCCACCCGTTTAATCGGTGCAATCATTATGGTGCACGGTGACGATTCCGGTCTGGTTCTGCCTCCTAACATTGCTCCCATTCAGGTTGCTTTAATTCCCATCGCTCAGCATAAAGAAGGCGTGTTGGATAAATGTCGTGAAGTGAAAGAAATGCTTTCTGAATTCACTGTAAAAGTGGATGATAGCGACAAATCTCCCGGATGGAAATTTGCAGAATACGAAATGAAAGGTGTACCCTTAAGAATCGAACTCGGTCCTAAGGATATCGAAAATAATCAGGCAGTACTGGTTCGTCGTGATACCCGTGAAAAGAAAGTGGTATCCTTGGACAACATTGCCCAAGAAGTAAAAGAAATGCTTGATACCATTCAGGATGCACTATTTCAGAAAGCGCTGGCGCACAGAGAAGAAACCACTTCTGTGGCAAAAGATTTTGATGAATTAAAAGACATCGCTCAGAATAAACCCGGCTTTATCAAAGCAATGTGGTGCGGCGATGAAGAATGTGAACTGAAAATCAAAGAAGAAACCACCGTTACCAGCCGTTGTATCCCCTTTGAGCAGGAAGAAATCTCCGACAAATGCGTATGTTGCGGAAAACCTGCGAAAAAAATGTTATATTGGGGTAAAGCATATTAAGATGTTAAAAAAAAGAGTGTCGCATTTGCGATACTCTTTTTTGTTTTGAAAAATTAAAAAAAAGTATTGACATTTTAGGTTCGCAGTGCTAAAATAAATCCATACAAATGCGATGAGCAGAAACCAGTAGGTTGGAACGAACCTGGAGAGAGTTGTCGGTTGGTGCGAGACAATGGGGATGTCCTTCTCGAATTCCTTCTGTTAGCAGTGCACTGAATAAGAGAAATCTTTAGTAGGAGGCAACGGGTGTTCCCGTCACAGAACTAAGGTATGGTTGTACCTGATAAGGTCGCTACCGTGAGATAGCGACGAACTGAGGTGGTACCACGGAAATGAAATTTTCGTCCTCTGTATCCTAAAAATGGATCGCAGAGGATTTTTTTATTTCTTTGCTCCCTGCATCCTGCACAACCAAAACAAAGTATCAGAAAGGATGAACAAAGAAAATGGCTCAGAACTACTTTCAGCAAGAAATTGAAACCATGTCCCGTGAGGATATGAAAAAACTTCAGTCTGAAAAACTGGTAAAACAAGTAAAGCACGTTTATGAAAATGTGCCTTACTACAAAAAACTGATGGACGAAAAGGGTGTAACACCCGATGATATTAAAGGGATTGACGATTTACATAAACTCCCCTTCTTAACCAAAGCTGATTTAAGAGAAGCTTATCCCTACGGCTTACTGGCAAAACCCTTAGAAGACTGTGTGCGTATTCATTCCACTTCAGGAACAACTGGAAAACGAGTGGTTGCATTCTACACACAAAAAGACGTTGACCTTTGGGATGATTGCTGTGCCCGTGCAATTGTTGCGGCAGGCGGCAGCAAAAAGGATGTGTGCCAGGTGGCATACGGCTATGGACTCTTTACAGGTGGTATGGGGCTTCACGGAGGCTCCCACAAAGTGGGTTGCTTAACTCTGCCCATGTCTTCCGGTAACACAGAAAGACAGATTCAGTTTATGACAGATTTAAACGCCACAATTCTTTGCTGCACACCTTCTTATGCTGCATACATCGGCGAAAACTTAAAGGAACAAGGCTATAAACCTGAAGATATTCCGTTAAAAGCAGGTATCTTCGGAGCAGAACCCTGGACCGAAGAAATGAGAAAAGGCATTGAAGCAACCTTAGGCATCAAAGCTTATGATATTTACGGTCTCACCGAATCCACAGGCCCCGGTGTTGCATTTGAATGCAGTGAACAGAGTGGTATGCATGTCAACGAAGACCATTTCTATGCAGAAATTATCAATCCTGATACAGGAGAAGTGCTTCCTGAAGGCTCCAAAGGTGAGCTGGTGTTCACCTCTTTGGATAAAGAAGCTTTTCCCCTGCTCCGTTACAGAACCAGAGATATCTGTGTGCTGACCAGAAACCAGTGTTCCTGCGGAAGAACACTGGTAAAAATGGCAAAACCCATGGGCAGAACCGACGATATGCTCATTATCCGTGGCGTAAATGTGTTCCCCTCTCAGATTGAAACCGTGCTCTTAAAAGAAGGTTATGAACCGAATTATCAGATTGTGGTTGACAGACAGAATAATAACGATACCTTCGACGTACACGTGGAAATGTCTGCAGAACAGTTTACCGATAAAGTGGGTGAAGTGCTGAAGATGGAAAAAGCTCTTTCTGGCGCAATGAAGATTATGCTGGGCATCAATCCCACAGTTCATCTGGTACCGCCGAAAAGCATTGCCAGAAGCGAAGGCAAAGCTGTTCGAGTGATTGACAAACGTAAATTGATCTAAGAGAGGAGAGTTTATTATGGCTATTAAACAGTTAACCGTATTCTTACAGAATCAGAAAGGAAGTCTGGCTTCCATCACCAATATTCTCGCAAAAAACAGTGTAAACCTCCGTGCCCTCTCCATTGCGGAAACTGAATCCTTCGGAATACTCCGTTTGATTGTGAGCGATGTTACCACCGCAGAAAACGTGTTGAAAGCACAGGACCATCTTTTTAAAACCGTGGATGTTGTTGGTGTAAAAATCGGGGATGAACCCGGAAAGCTGACTGCTGCGTTGGATGTGCTTGACCAGGCAAATATCAACGTGGAATATCTGTATGCGTTTATGGCTCGTACCGAAAAACACGCTTATGTGGTATTAAGAGTGGCAGACAACGAAAAAGCGGAACAGGCATTAACTGATGCAGGATTCCATTTAATCACAGAAGCCGATATCAATAAATTATAAAAATCTATAAAAAAAAGAGTGTTGCGACTGCAACACTCTTTTTTTATTAAATTAAATCAAGTGTAATTTCTTTAAAATTTTTCCGATTTTTTCGCCTTTGGGAAGCAAAGCAACATCATCTTCCTGCAAACCTTTGATTGCAAATAAGCTGATCAGGTAACATAGTCCGCCCACACAGATGGAAGCCGCTACCAGTACCACATTGCTTCCGATGTAATTGGATAAGAAACTGTGGCACAAAATAGCACCTGCCGCTGTGACAATGGCTGTAATCACAGGTTTTAAGATGAAGCTGGTAAATTCAAATTTCATACCGGTGATGCGTTTTAAATCGTAAATATTTAAGCTCATAACCGTCATATAGCAAAGCAGAGTGCCAATAGGTGCTCCGTTGATGTTGATTTCAGGACGGGATACCAACAAAAGATTCACAATCACCTTCACTGCCCCACCGATAAACATATTCTTAACCGGTAACCACACGTGTCCCCACGCCTGCAAAATTGCATTACATACTTGCACCATCGTTACAAAAACAACTGCAATCCCCATAATATTCAATAAGAAGGAATAGTTTCCATCGTGGAATAAAAGCTGCAGAATCGGTTGTGCCAAAGCAGAAATTCCTGCCGCACAAGGCACTGCAAATAAGATGGTGATACGAAGTGCTGATTTTGCATTTCTGATAGCAGTGTTATTATTTTTCAGTGCCAATGCCGCCGCAATGGTAGGCACAATGGAAATAGCAATCGCCGCAATAATGGTAGGCGGCAGATTAAACAGTGCAATGGCACGATTTAAATATCCAAACATAGAAAGACGCTGTTCTTCAATATAGCCAAGGCCCTGAAGCTGATTCATAACCATTGCAGTATCGATCACAGAAGTTAATGTAAACACAGATACTCCGATGGTAACGGGAATGGCAATTCTAATTAACTTACCAAGCACTGTTTTTGAAGACGGAAGCTGTTTGGAAGCGTTTTCTTTGGGGAATTTTCTGATATTGACAGCATTGTAAACCAAAAGGTATAGGCAACTGATTGCAGTACCGATAGTAACACCGGAAATTGCACCGGCAGAACCGATATAGTATTCGCCATAGGTCTGCATCGCCATATACGCTAAAGATAATCCTAATGCTAATTTAGAAAAGGCTTCGATGACTTCAGAAATCGCCGTGGGAAGCATATTTTGCTGTCCCTGATAAAAACCGCGGTAACTACTTGCCAGCGACACAAAAAACAAACTGGGTGCCATACACTGCATGGTAAGATAAGCACTGGGAGCACTGATCATTCCCGAAAACTGGTGAGCACAGAAGAACATTGCACCTGCCGCAACCACACCAACGCAAAGAAGCAACATTTTTGAAATACGGAAAATTTTTCGTGCTTCCCCGTAATTCCCCCGGGCGGTTGACTCAGCCACCATTTTGGAAATGGCAACAGGAAGTCCTGCAGTGGATACCACAAAGAGCCAGTTATAAATGGTATAGGAAGAGTTATAAATCCCCATCCCTTCAGTTTGTAAAATATACGTATCCAACGGAATTTTGTAAAGAGCACCAATCACTTTTACCAGAATATGGGAAATTGCAATGATAAACGCACCAATTACAAAGTTTTTATTCTTTTTATTCAAGTTTGTCATCCTTTCCGAATATCGGGTTCTGATACATTATTTTTATTATACAATATTATAATGGTATTGGTCAAGTTAAAATGCAAATTTTTGGATTTTTTTATTATTTTTAATTTTATTTATATTTTTTAAAATTTTTTCGCGAAAAAGTATTGACAAAATGAAAAAAACATGTTATCTTATTAGTAACAATTCCGAATAAGAAATTAACGAGGTGATCCAAATGGCAACTCCCCCGAGAAGAATGACCAAACAAAAAGCTGCCATCTTAGATTACCTGAAACACTCCACACATCATCCCGATGCAGAATGTGTATATCAGGAACTTAAGAAGCAGCAACCCGAATTAAGCCGAAGCACGGTATATCGGAATCTTGCCCAGTTATCTGAAGATAACGTGATTGAAAAAATGGGATTACAAACAGAAGCCGACCATTATGACGGCAACCGCTCCCCTCACAATCATTTCATCTGCAAAAAATGCGGAAAAATCTTTGATTGTGGCAAAGAAGAAATCTCCACCGATCAGGTGGAAGAAGTGGGCACCATTGAAACCTTCACCGTTTATTTTTACGGTGTGTGCCACGAGTGCGAAAAAGAAGCATAGCACTCTTTGTTATCAGTAAAAAAACACCCAATATAAGAAAAAAGCCAAAAAGGCTAATAGGAGGAAAAAATTATGAAAAAATTTGTATGTTCTGTTTGCGGTTATGTTCACGAAGGCGATCAGGCTCCCGCTAACTGCCCCGTTTGCAAAGTTCCGGCTGAAAAATTCAATATCATGGAAGCAGACGCTCCCCTGGCAGCTGAGCACGAATACGGCGTATATGCAAAAACCGTAAAAAATAATCCCGACATTTCCGAAGAAGACAAAAAATATATCTTTGAACAGCTGATGGCAAACTTCAACGGCGAATGTGCAGAAGTTGGTATGTATCTGTGCATGGCAAGAATTGCACACCGTGAAGGCTATCCCGAAGTTGGTTTGTACTGGGAAAAAGCAGCTTACGAAGAAGCAGAACATGCTGCAAAATTCGCTGAGCTTTTAGGTGAAGACTTAGAACCCAATATGAAAGCTACCACCAAAGACAACTTAAAATGGAGAGTTGACTGCGAATACGGCGCAACCAAAGGTAAATTTGACCTGGCATCCTGCGCTAAGAAAAACGGCTTGGATGCAATCCACGATACCGTTCACGAAATGGCCAGAGACGAAGCTCGCCACGGGAAAGGCTTAGAGGGTCTGTTAAAAAGATATTTTAAATAAGAACCAATAATCCAACGGGGATTTGGAAACACATCCGAATCCCCGGCCAAATACATAGAAAGAGGTGTTTCCAATGACTGAGAATTATACCATTTGTAACTGTAAACAAGTATCCTACTTCGACATTATGGATGCATTAGAAAAAAACAACAAATTCAACGACGTTCTGGAAGCTTTTGAAAGCGTTCAGAAAGTTACCCACTGCTCAACAGGTTGTGGCGGTTGTTATCAGAAAGTATTGGACGCAATCTCTCAGATTATGACTCCGTAATAACCATATCACAAAAAACAGGTGGACTTCCCCGCCTGTTTTTTTTATCCAAAGTGGAGATATTGACGAAAATAAAAAACTTGTGCTGTTTTTCGTTTTATTGATTGCCGCTTTCCTGCTGGTTGGATGTGCACCAAAAATAACCGAACAAACAAATGATGCAATAAACTATTCTGCTAAACAGCCGAAAAAAAATGAACCTGTCATCGAAAATTCGTCCGATATAAATCCCCCTACGACAGATAACCCTCGTATCACGGTCCAGGAAGCGGAAACCATTGCTTTAAATCACGCCGGTTTTACCAGCGAAGAAGTAACAAGACTGCACACCGAATTTGATATTAACGACCATATTCCCCACTATGATATTGAGTTTCACCGGGATTTATGGGAATATGAATACGAAATCAACGCTGATACCGGTGCAATTATTTCCTGCGAAAAAGACCAATAATTTCTGAATCACATAAGTTCTTTCCCCACAAGGAATTTTTGATTTTCAGAATATCGGCATATAAAAAAGGCACAGAATTGAAATTCTGTGCCTTTTTTTAACAATTCTTAGATCTGAGAGCCTTCAGCTAACAGAGCCATGTTATAAGTAGTGGTGATTTTGCCACCAGCAGTGGTTACCACTGCAGTTTCTAACGGATTTTCGTAAGCGATTGCTTCATTAGCTTCGATAGAAATAAATTCTAAAGAAGGGCAAGTATATTTTTTCATATCTTCAGTTCCTCCTTTAAAATTATTCAACAGTTACAGTTGCTGTTTCGGTGTAGTTATCGCCAACGAAGAATCTGTATTCTTTTACGCCTGCGGAAACGCCCTGCAGAACGATTTCAAAGGTACCATCCCATTCGCCAAAGGTGAAGGTGGTGGTAGATGTAGCAGTTTCGTCAGCAGCAACTTCATCACCGGATTTAGCACCATAGTATTTCTGTGCTCTGGTGCCGGTTTTGTTGGAAGCGAATTCTACGCCGTATAATTCGTCCATCCATTCAGCACCGATTCTACCGCTCATAGTGATAGTGTTACCAGCCACTACAGCTGCATTATCATTGATAAAGGAATCAACAACAGGAGCTACAGGTTTTAAGTTTTCAACATTTAACTGCCAGTTGTATGTATCATAAGCGGGTAACTGACCGGTTTTTGCCAGTTTAATTTTTTGAATCAAGGTCACATCAGAACCGGTATTTTTAAAGGTGATGGTATTTGCACCTGCTCTTAAGAACAAGATTTCCATATCCTGATTGCCAACACCGTGAGCACCCTGATGTAATTCGTTCCAACCTTCACGGCCGGGTTCCTGATTGATTACACCATAGAAGCCGGTATCGGTTTCAACAGTCATCTGAGCCTGTGTATCATGAACAAATTGAATCTGTACAACATATAAGCCTGCTGCAGGAGCGTTTAAAGTTACATCTACAGATGCATCAACATCTAATGCAACACCGGTAGCTGCACCGTAATCGTCGTAAGAGCCCTGAGCATTGGTGAAATTACCGGATAAATCCAGTTCAGAAATGCTGGAAGGAGCCAGCGGAATTTCAGCAGTTACCTGATCTAAGTAATCCAGACCATTATTTTCCAAAGCGGTGATGGTAATATTTGCGGAAATGTCGCTAACATTTAAAATGTTAGCGCCTTTTAACAGATAGATATAGCCGGTTTCATCAGCTTCTAATTCTGCAACAGAACCAATTTCAGAAGTAATGGTAACAGCTTTATCTGCAGTTACTTCATAAACACCTGCTAAATCAGCAGTATAGTTAGTAACTCCGACAGTAGGAGTATCTTCAGGTTCGCTGGTTTCAGCAACAACTACTTTGAAGTGTTCGTAGGATAATGCCCAGTTGTACTGAGTGTAAGCAGTCAGGTGTGAGGTGTGATATACACGGAAGAAGTCCATCACAGCGTCACCGGCACCTTTGTTGGTAATGGTAACGTAGTTATCGCCTTCTCTTAAGTATACCTGTTCCACGTCTACCTGAGCATCGGATGTGGTTCCTGTGTGGGTTTCGTTGGTACCAACGATTGTCTGCTGAATTTCACCATAGAAGCCGGTATCGGTTTCAATATAGATGAGAGAGTTATTGTTGCTGGTTAAATCAATACCGAAAGTCCAGATACCTTTCTGGTTTACAGGCAGCTTCAGAGTTACGCTTGCTTCTGCAGGAATGGTAACTGCGGAATTGTTTGCTGCAACAGTTACAGAATCGTCTTTGGAAGATACGTAGCTACCGATGGTTTCACCATCAGAGGGACGTCCAAAGTAAATAC
>JAZOQZ010000132.1:0-7727 GCA_045656345.1 Clostridia bacterium | reverse complement strand
CCCCTGCTGTTATCGGCATTTACCCCGATGGAAAAGAAGGTCAGCTTATCTGGATTGATTTGGACAAACATTCTGATATTTTATCTTCCTATTATAACGAGAACAGCAGATTGCTGCCTTTTATCAAAAAAATAGGGAATGCTGTGCCCGTGTTTTACACAAAGCACTATCCCACTGCTGTGGAACTTTTGTTTCGCCTGAAAACAGAGCAAGTAACGGATTGCTTTATTGCATCTGACGATTTGGAGATTATCACTGCCTGCTATCAGGAATATCCTCAGGTGGGAAGAGTTTGGTGCGTGCCGGAGAATACAGAACCGGATGCCGTTGTGAAAACTGCTCATTCTTATCAGGTGAATTTGGTTTGCACCCGGGAAAAATGGAGCAGTGAGCAGGTATTTTATCTGAAGCAGCGCTTGATTTCGGTTTGGCAATTTGCCGAAGAGAACAGTGCTGTTTTACTCCATCATTTGCTAATCAGTGGGTGTCGCGGTATTGTTACCGGGCAGCCGAAACTGCTAGCAGAATTATTGAGCAGGCACAAAGAGCTCCCTGCGGTGATTGCACCGCCTGTTATCATCGGGCATCGTGGTATTTCCTCCAATCAAAAATATATGGAAAACACGCTGACCACTGCGATGGAAAGCGTGAAGCTGGGTACCAACGTGATTGATATCGATACCCGCCTGACCAAAGACGGCAGACTGATTGCTTTTCACGGTTGGGTTATCGACCGCATTTTGGAGGGAACCGGAGAGGTTCGTTCCTACACCTTGCAAGAGCTTCAGCAGATGAAATTCCGATATGGATTAAATCCGGAAGAAAAGGTGCTTCCGTTGGAGGAATTTTTTAAGAGGATGCTGGAAGCATTCCCCGAAAAGAAGCTGATGTTCACCTGCGAAATCGGTGGTGACATTGTGGAATCAGTTGGGAAATTAAAGGAAATTCTGGATGCTTATCCCGTGATGCAGGACAAGCTGATGATCAAATGCAAAAACGGAAGGTTCGGATATGCAGAACTAAAAAAACAGCTTCCGTATCTTCCTGTCAGAAACTATTTAAACGATGTGATTGCACCGGAAAATGCCAAAAAAGAAACCCTGCTTTCGTTAAATACTGCATTGCATCAGAGAAATATTCCCTGGTGCGCAAAATACAGAAAATTTCATAGCGGTCTTTTAAAGCAGCTTCAGATTCGTGGCCACATTATTATTAAGTTGATGCAAAACACCGCAGAAAAAGTGAAAAACGATTTGTTTTCAGGAATTGAACTTTTGGTCACAGATGTGAATCTTGCCAAGGAGTTTGCATATAGCCTGAAAGCTGACAGAGAAATTCATTTAAGGCTTGGTGAGTGCATCGCTCCTTCTGCTGTGCTGGAAGGTTGTGCAATCTCCCAAGATACCGTGGCGGATGAAATTGGAATTTTGGAAAACGAAGCAGTGATTTCGGTATCCAAAGGTCAGATTCGTGCAATAAAAAAAGGCGTATGCCATATATATTTGAAAAAGAAAGCCGTTTATCGGGGAGTGACATACGAGGTGCTCTCCGATGCGGTGAAAATGATTGTAGAATAAGGTGAAAAATATGGAAAAAAAATATAAAATCGGTTATACCACGGGGGTGTTTGACCTGTTTCATATCGGTCACTTAAACATCCTGAAAAAATCCAAGGAGCTGTGCGATTATCTGATTGTTGGGGTATCCACAGACGAATTGGTGCAGGAATATAAGAATAAAACACCTATGATTCCGTTTTCGGAACGTGTGGCGATTGTGGAAGCCATCAAATATGTGGACAAGGTGGTTCCCCAAATCTCTATGGATAAATTTAAGGCTTGGGAGGAACTGAAGTTTGATGTGATGTTTCACGGCAACGACTGGAAAAACTCCAGCCTTTATAATGAAATTGAGGAAAAATTCCGCAGTGTTGGCGTGAGTATTGAGTATTTTGAATATACCCAAAACACCTCCTCCACCAAATTGCAGGCTGCTATTGCAAAATTGAATGAACAATAGGCATTTGGGTCTGCTTTGTTTCAAAAATGAGTCTGGAGGTGCTCCTTTGAGCAAATCTTTAGAGGCACACAGTGCCAAACAAATTAAATTAGGCGCCATCATTTCTTACCTGACCTTAGCATTTGATTTTGTGACGGGATTGGTATACACTCCGTGGATGTTGCGACAAATCGGAGACGCCAATTACGGACTTTATACTTTATGTGTCACGTTAATCAGCATGTTTATGTTGGATTTCGGAATGAGTGCAGCGGTATCCCGTTTTACGTCCAATTACCGTGCAAAAGGTGATCAGGAGAGTATCAATAATTTTTTAGGCTTAATCTATAAAATTTATATTTTGATTTCCGCCGTCATTTCTGTGATACTGATTGTCATATACTTTAATATTGGTCAGATTTATGTGAAGCTCACTCCCGGGGAGTTGGATTCCTTGCGGATTGTGTTTGTGATTTCCGGCTTATCCACTGTGCTTTGTTTTCCGTTTATCACTTTGAATGGAATTTTAGTCGCTCACGAACGTTTTATGGCACTTCGGCTGGCAGATTTATTCAACAAGGTTGCCTCGGTACTGTTGATTGTGGTCGCTCTTTGTTTGGGTATGGGGCTGTTTTCTCTGGTAGCGGTGCACGCTGTGATGAATTTGGTAACGGTGGGGATAAAGTTTCTTATTGTGAAACGAAGTACTGCCGTAAAAGTGAACTTTTCTTATTTTAGCAAACCGTTGTTGAAGGAAATTACCGGCTTTTCTGTCTGGACCACCGTAAAAAGTATTGCACAACGTTTTATCTTTACTGCCATGCCAACGGTTTTAGGGATAGTCAGTGGTTCTGCAAGTATTGCATTATTTAGCTTTGCCAGCACGCTGGAGGGCTATGTTTATAAGTTTTCCGAAGCGATTAACGGGATGTTTATGCCGAAAATTTCCCGCGCAACACTGGGGCAGCAGTCGGGAGAAGCAGTGCTTCCCTTGATGATAAAGGTGGGCAGAATTGTGCTGACTGTCATCGGGATGATTGTGGTTGGTTTTATCACTTTGGGATACCGTTTTATCGGACTCTGGCTGGGGCCTGATTATTTTGTTGTGTATTATTGCACCGTGTTGTTGATTATTCCCGGCATCTTTTATATTCCGCAACAGATTGGCAATACTGCAGTTGTGGTGTTGAATAAGGTAAAAAGTCAGGGCATTGTGTTTGTCATTATGGCAGTAATCAATGTGGTGCTGTCGTTTATTTTTGGCTATTTCTGGGGTGCGATTGGGTGCTCGTTATCGATCTGTGTGGCTTATTTTGTCAGAACGGTGCTGATGAATGTGGTCTTTCATCGGCAGTTGAATATTGATGTGTTGAAATTCTTTCAGGAGTGTCATCTGAAAATGGCACCCGGATTACTGCTGACGTTGGCGCTTGGTTTTTTGATTTCAAACTACGTGCTTGTTGCATCCGGTTGGATTACTTTTATCGTTCAGGTAATTTGTTTGGTAATTTCATACGGCATCATTATGTGGCTGATCGGTTGGAACAAATACGAAAAGAATTTGTTTTTATCCATGTTTGGCTCGGTATTCAAAAAAATCGGAAAGAGCAAATCCATCCCGCAAACGAAAGAATAAAAAGGAGCTTGCAATGTTAGAGAAGGCATATTATGACACAATTGAATTATATGCTTCGGGAATGAAAGGGATTCTCCCCGCGGGAGACCGTGTTTATTCGAAAGAAGAAGTGCAAAGTATTGAAAAAACCGCACGGATGCAAGGCGTCTGGACGGTTGTGTTTGCGGTGCTGAAAAAACTGCATGATGCAGGCAGATTGGCAAGTGATATTACCGAGCTTCCCAAGTGGCAGATGGAAATTCACCTGAAGGTGATGGAATATACTCTTCGGCAGGAAGCAATGTATCGTTTTGTGGAAGAAAAGCTTGCCTTTTCCAATCCGATTACGCTAAAAGGGGATTTGATTTCTGATTTATATGCAGAACCGGCACTTCGGATGTCGGGAGATACCGACCTTTTGATTGATCCCAAGGATGAGCAGGCTGTGCTGGATGCTTTTGTGGAAGAAGGAGGGGAATATAAGCCCCGTGGCGAAAACAACAATCAGTCTGTTTGTGTGCATCCAAAGGCAGGAAAATTTGAAATTCATATTTCTTTAGATACCAAAGAGGTAACAGAGGTTTGGTATGATAATCTGGATTTTGGAGCAGAAGAAAAACGTTCGGTTACCTTACGAAACGGTCACACTGTGACCGCCCTTGGCATCACCGACGGTGCTATCAATATGGTGCTTCACGTTTTGAAGCATTTAATTGGCGGAATTGCTCATTTGAAAATGTTGGGAGATGCTGTTTTATATCTTTCTCATTATGCAAAACAAATCGACTTTCACCGTGTGGATGCTGTGATGAAGCAGCTGGGATATACTGTGGTGTATGAAACCATGAAACGAATCGGCGTTTCCTATTTTGGCTTTACCAACCTGACTTCTTCCGAAGAATATGAGCATCTTTCAGAAAAGCTTCTGGAGGATATGGCTTTTTGTGCGGAAAACGGATATCAGGAAGAAGAACTTTCCGCTTACGGAGTTTATTCTAAAATTCGTTACGAAGCCTATCATAACAAAAATTACGGAGAATATAAGTCAAATTTAACCCGCCGGGAGGCTCTGGGGCGTTTGTTTCCGCCAAAAACCGCACTCTATCAGGATTATCCTGTTTTGTTAAAACACGGCAGTTTGCTTCCTTTTATCTGGATTTGCAGAATTTTTAAAAAGATATTTGGAAAGAAAACTGTGGTGGGTGCTCAGCTCAAGCCCCGTATGGAGCTTTTGAAGGAGCTGGATTTGTTATGAGAAAAAGAATCATTTTGCTCATTTTGATTTTTTTGAATTTGGGTACCATTTTCTTTTTTTCTCATCAGGATGCTGTCACATCTACGGCGGTGAGTAGTGCAGTTTCCCGCCAATTGGAGATTCGCACTCCGGATTATGAAGAGCGAAATCAGGGAGAAAAAAATTCGCTTCATGTTCGCACACAAAAAAGCTTACGACAAGGAGCACATTTGTTGTTGTTTTTCACCTTAAGTGTGTTGTTTTTGTTATTTTGTTTCACATTTCCGATGCAATGGTATCTTTCTGTGTTGTGCACCGTTTTCTTCGGATTTTTATGTGCCATAGGGGATGAATTTCACCAAAGTTTTGTTCCCGGACGAACTGCACAGTGGTCAGATGTGGTCCATGATATGCAGGGAGTTGTTTTGGGGGTTATTTTGATATCACTGATTTTCGGGTTGATATCGACCGTTAAAAAAATGATTCAAAAAAAGAGAGCAAATTGATTTGCTCTCTTTTTTGTTTCTTAAAATTCGCTTTGTAAAGAGTCTGTTTCTTCCACCAGACTGGTTCCTGTGAAATAGTGTTTTAAAATCTGTTCGTAATTATAGCCTGCTTCTGCCATGCCTTTAGCACCGTACTGACTCATACCAACACCGTGACCATAACCGGTACCCGTCATAATGTATTCTGTGGGAACACCCACATCCACGGGAATCAGTTCGGTTGCGGTAAGAATCGGTTGAGAGATACTTCTTTCTTCCAACCCTTTAGAAGTTACAACCAACACAGGAGTTGGCTCCTCTGCTTTTTTAGTGATGGTAAACAGGTTGCTGCGCAGGTTGAAAAGGCTTCTGGATTTTTCCTTTTTCAGGTTGTAGGTTCCGTCGGTACCTGTAATTTTCAAATCGATAATTCTGCCGGATGCAGAGCGTTCTATCACTTCTAAGTCAATCACATCTCCAATGTTGACGCCGATGCCTTGCAGTTTTTCTTCAATTTCATCAGGGGTGTAGGGAACGGTCCATTCTCTGGAGGTGTCGTAGGGATCTTCCACACCTACCAGATAGGGCAATGCAGCACTCCACACATTTTCACTGTTTTCTGTGTGGCCTCCCGAGGAGGAGTAAAAAAAGGTGTTGGCATACTGATCATTGTATTTTAAATAAATCCCTTGAGTTTCTTCCACTGCCTGATTGGTTTGAGGTGTTTCTGCTTTCACCCCTCCGTAAACCTGGGACTGGGTGGAATCGTCTAAATTGAAACCATAGGTTGCAAATTTATTCCAGTTGCAAATGGCGTAATTTCTGGCACATACCGCTTGCGCTTTCAGTGCTTCGGTCGGCCAGGAACTTGGCATTTCTCCGGAGACAACTCCTTTCAGATAATCTTCAATATCCAGATGATTGATAACAGTGAGTCCAAGATCGGTGCGAATGAATTTTGCACAGCCCCGATACTCGGTGTTTCCGATAAACAAAGTGCCGTGATCGGCAGGAGTTAATGTGATGGGAATGGTTCCGTTTTCGTGAGTATAAAGCAGTGTGCCGTCCAGAGGATTTGCCAACAGAATGGCGCCTTCTTCCGTCCATTGAACCAACACTTTGGTATCGGGCAATTCTGCAACCAGAACATCATCCACATACACGGTGAAACCGCTGTCGTTTTGCACGGTGGTTTCTTTCGGGGAAGAAGATGCAAATTTTAGTCCGATGCTGATATCCTTTGCAAAAGCTGTCAGGTTACTAAACAGCAAAAGGATGACCAGACACAGAGAAGTTAAGCGAAAGCGTTTCATTGGATACCTCCGTTTTGTCACAAAAATCTATCAAAAACAACAAAATTCTATTCTCATTCTAACATAAAAAAAACGATTTTGCAAGTGAATTCAAAAAGATTTCAAAAATTGGAAGAGGCAGGAGAGAAGAGCTTTGAAAAAACAGGGATGTATGTTTTAGGAAGAAAACGGAGAAATTATAAAATAATAGCAAAATAATAGGGAAATTATAGCGAAATATGGTTGACAAACTGCCGGTTTCGTACTATAATTATTATGTATGAGAAAATGGCGATTTTCTATGGAAAAACCATTAAAAAAGCCACCGGAAATACTCTCGGAAATTGAACCGGAAACGGTGTTTATGATAGGAAAGGATGGTGCCCGATGTTTGGATTTGGCCAGGACGTGGGTGTGGATTTGGGAACAGCTACTGTTCTCATTTATGTGAAAGGAAAAGGAATTGTGTTAAAAGAGCCTTCCGTGGCAGCAGTGGACAAGCTGACCGGAAGATTGTTTGCAGTGGGTTATGAAGCTCAGCGTATGATTGGGAAAACCCCCGGAAATATTGTGGCGGTTCGTCCTCTTCGTGACGGTGTGATTTCCGATTACGATGTAACCGAAAAGATGCTCAAGCATTTCTTAAGCAAAATCAACATTTCCAGAATCTTTAAGCCCAATATTATGATTTGCGTTCCCTCCGGTGTTACCGACGTGGAAGAACGTGCTGTAAAAGATGCTGCCATTCAGGCAGGTGCAAAAAAATCCTTCATCATTGAAGAACCCATCGCCGCAGCTATCGGTACCGGGATTGATATTTCCCAGCCTAACGGCACCATGATTGTGGATATCGGCGGCGGCACTACCGACATTGCGGTAATTTCTTTGGGTGGTGTGGTTGTTTCCACTTCCATCAAAGTGGCCGGTGACAAGTTTGACGATGCGATTATCAAATATATTCGTAAAGAACACAATGTGTTAATCGGGGAACGAACTGCAGAACAGATTAAATACAACGTTGGTTGTGTCACCTTACCTGAAGAAGAACGGGTAACTGAAGTAAAAGGCAGAAACCTGCTGACCGGTCTTCCCAAAATTTTCAC
>JAZOQZ010000131.1:0-17694 GCA_045656345.1 Clostridia bacterium | reverse complement strand
TTTTTCAAGAAATCCACCACTTCTTTTAATTCTTCCTTTTCCTCATCGGCACCTGCCACATCCATAAAGGTAACTGTGGTTTTGGAGGGGTCTGTCATTTTTGCCTTACTCTTGCCAAAGGACATTGCACCTCCGCCACCATTTGCCTGACGAAGGAAGAATACCCAAAACAGAACTGCGATAATAATCAGTCCCAAAGGAGAAATCAAAGCAAACCACCAAGGTGCTTCCTGAGGCGGACTTACCTTATAGGTCAGCCGATTTCCTTCGGTTGCAGTCATAAATCTGGAGATTTCGGTGCCAATATCTTTCTCCAAAGTCTCCAGGCTGGGAATAATCACTTCAAAACGTTTTTCGTGACCTTTGACACTGCGAATCCCTTCGATTCTGTTTTCCCCCAAATGATAATTCACAGTGTGAATTTCCCCTGCTTTAAAGGAATTTACAAACGCAGAATAATCCATTGTGTCCACGGTGGGGCCTGCTGTCAGCACAGACAACACAATCATAAAAACCGCAAACAACAAGGCATAAAATCCTATGTTCTTAAACTGTTTCTTCATAGAAAACCTCCTGTATCTTTTTTGTCGGACGCTTAGAGATAAACGGATTCATCCAACACTCCCACAAAGGGCAGATTGCGGTAACGTTCTGCAAAATCCAGACCGTAACCGATTACAAATTCATCGGGAATGGTAAATCCTAAATAATCAATATCAATTTCCACTTTGCGACGGTCAGGTTTGCTGAGCAACGAACAAAGCTTTACGGATGCTGCTCCCCTCTCTTCAAACATTTCCATCACCTTGGACATTGTGAATCCGGTATCAATAATATCTTCCACAAACAGCACGTGTTTTAACGAAACGGAAGTACTTACGTCTTTCACAAGTTTTACTTCACCGGAAGTCATCGTGCTGTCCTGATAACTGGAAACTGACATAAAGTCAATTTCGATGGGAAGATCAATTGCACGAATCAAGTCTGCATAAAACAAACAGGAACCTTTTAAAATGCCTACCACAATCAGGCTTTTGGCATCTTTATAGTCCTCGGTAATCTGTTTTCCCAGTTCTTTGATTCTTGCCTTGATTTCCTCTTCTGAAAACAAAACTTTTTTAATATCTTTTTGCTGACATTTCATTTTCTTTGATTCCTTTTTTATTTTAATATTATGTAGTACAGCTCTTCTTCGGGGCAATCGGTTACATCCTCGTAAAAATGCCCCACAACCACTCTCACAGAGTCATTCACGCAAATCAACGGAATTGTTTCTCTCTCGTGAAGCGGGATTTTTTTATCAATCAAAAAATCGGATAATTTTTTGTGAATATTCAGATTGTGAAAATAAAGCTTGTCTCCATCGTTTCTTGAACGAACAGTTACCTGTTCCCCTTCTTTTACACGAATGGGATAACAAAACTTGGCATCTGCAATTTCGTTTTTGAATAATCCAATCTGATACGAAAGTACCGGATCGGAAACAAAATGGTCCTCTTTTAAGAAGAAGGGATTCAATCTCTCCTGCCCGCTTGGTTTCAACAGGAGAAACTCTCCGGAATACAGCCCGATTATGCCACCGGGCAAACTAATTTGCTTTCCCTTTTTCTCCTCCGAAATCAAACGGTACACACGGTCAATCTGCTCATAGGAAATCCGTTCCCCTTTGGGACAAATTTCATAGTACGCACGGCGAATGACCCGTTTTGCAATGATTTCATCCGCATAAGAAAGTTCACTCAACAACAGTTTGATGCTGTCTTTGTCTTCCCGGACTGCTCCACGATAAACCATGTCGGCTGCTACTTCCAAAAAAAGTTGTTCCCGATAAAGCACATCAGCACTATGATACACTGTGTTTGTGAAATTTGTGTTAAAATTTTCCTCTAAATAAGGAATTAATTCCAGGCGTACTTTGTTTCGGGTAAAATCGGTGGTAAAATTGGTTTCATCAGTCATAAATTCCTGATTCAAATCATGCAAATACGCATAAATTTCTTCCTTGGTAACCCCAAGGAGCGGACGGATTATGTTGTCCCGACAAGGTGCAATTCCTAAGGGAAGATTGCCCTTTAGCAAGTTCATCAACACTGTTTCGGCATTGTCATTTTTTGTGTGTGCCACTGCAATTTTGTCCGATTTGTGTTCTTTAAAAAACGCATATCGAACCTGTCTTCCTGCATCCTCCAACGAAAGATGATGCTCTTTGGCATAAGCTTCCACATCCGACTGTAAAACAATAATGGGAACCTCCAACTGTTTGCACAAGTCCTCTGCAAAATTCATATCACGCTGAGCGTTTTCGCCCCGAAGTCCGTGATTGATATGTGCACAGATGATTTGAAGATCATATTCCTGGCGAAGTTCTAAAAGCACTCGCAACAATGCCACAGAATCGGCGCCACCCGACAATCCGATTAATACCGAATCACCGCAAGAAAGCATCTGCTCTTTTTTCAGAAATGCTCGCACACGGTTCACAAAATCAGTACGGCTCATGACGGGTCTCCAAATCGTAGAAACTGGTGTACTTACCAAGCCAGGTCATTTCAAAGGAACCGGTTTCCCCTGCTCTGTGCTTGGCAATAATACATTCCCCGATGTTATGTTTTTCGGTGGTTTCTGGTTTATAATATTCCTCACGGAATAAGAACATAACAATATCAGCATCCTGCTCGATGGCACCGGATTCTCTTAAGTCGGAAAGCATAGGACGGTTATCTGCACGATTTTCCGGTCCACGGGACAGCTGAGAAACAGCAATCACGGGCACTTCCAGCTCTTTTGCCAGAATTTTTAAGCTGCGGCTGATTTCCGCAATTTCCACCTGACGGCTTTCAGAACGGCGTCCGTTCATCAGCTGAAGATAGTCAATCACAATCAGACCTAAGCCTTTTTCCAGCTTCAAACGTTTTGCTTTGGCACGAAGCTCGGTTACGGTGATGGATGCGGTATCATCAATATAGATGGGTGCCTTGGATAAGGGTTCCATCACGTCTAAAAATTTATTCATATCCTCGGGAGTGATTTCACCTGAGCGGATTTTTTCGGATTCAATTCTTGCTTCGGAAGAAATGATACGGTTAACCAATTCTTCCTTAGACATTTCCAAAGAAAAAATCAGTACGGGAACATTCTGAGAAATAGCAACATTTTGCGCAATATTAATGGCAAAGGAGGTTTTCCCCATTGCAGGACGGGCTGCAATCAACACCAGGGTGGCGGGTTGAAGACCGGAAAGTCTACGGTCTAACTCGGTAAATCCTGTGGGTAATCCGGACACCTCTCCGTGATGCTCCAGCATTTCCGCAAGTTTATTATAGTTCTGATACAATACCTGTTTGATGTGAACTGCTCCGCCCACATCCCGTTCGGAAACCAAATCAAAAATTTTCTGAACGGCAAGTTCCGTCACTTCCTGTGCACCTTTGGAATCATATCCTGCAGTTTCAATATCCTGACATAAGGCAATCAGTTTCCGAAGGTGTGCCTGATCTGCCACAATTTTTGCATAATGACGCACATTTTCTGTGGTGGGCACGGAATTCACCATATCTAAGATATACTCTTTTCCGCCCACCTGTTCAAAAATTCCCTGTCGGGTCAGTTCATCATATAAGGTGACTGCATCCACGGGGATATTCAGATTGAATAAGTTGGAAATTGCTTCGTAAATCGCTTTATTTTTTTCCAGGTAAAAATCGTCTGCCGAGATTAATTCCATAACCTCAAGCAAACACTCTTTATCAATAATGACAGACCCTAAAACCGCGGCTTCTGCTTCCAGGCTATAGGGTAAATCTCTTACCATATCCATAAAACTTACAGTCCTTTAATTTCAACTTTTACTTTTGCACTGACATCTTCAAATAATTTCACAGTGACATCATAGGTACCCAGCATTTTGATGGCATCTTTTAATACCACTTTTTTCTTTTCCACTTCAATGCCGGATTGGTCTTTGATTGCTTTTACAATATCAATGGAGGTCACAGCACCAAACAGTTTGCCGTTGTCTCCGGATTTGGCGGTAACGGTAAAGGTGGCATTTTCCAGACGTTCCTTTAATTTTTCGGAATTATCGTGATTGACTGCACGTTTGTGTGCCACAGAATCTTTCTGATTTTTTAAGGTGGTTAAATTTGCTTCGTTTGCTTCCACCGCTAATTTTTTGGGAAACAGAAAGTTTCTTGCATATCCGTCGGAGCTGTTGATAATATCTCCTTTTTTGCCGCTTCCTTTTACATCTTGTAATAAAATAACTTTCATAATCTGATTTTCCTTTCTGATTTAAGCTTCTTCTATTTCATCCAGAGCTTCTTTGATGAGCAGAATCGATTTATCCACAGTGAGCTCTTTGCTCTGGCAACCGGCCACTGTCTGGTGACCGCCGCCACCTAATTTTTCCATAATCACCTGCACATTGATCTGTCCGTTAGAACGGGCACTGATAATCGTGTCGTCCCCACGGCGGAAAATAACAAATGCTGCCTGAATTTCTTTAATATTAATCAGGTCGTCAGCCGCCTGGGCAATAAAAATACTGTTTTCTTCATCACCGTAATATTTGGCGATGGCAATTGAACTTTTATAGATTTCCGCAGATTTTACGATATCGGAAACTTTCACATAATTATTGAAATCTGATTTTATCAGGTCTCTTGCAGCAACAGGATCCATCCCCAGCTTTCTTAAATAAGACGCCGCCTCAAAGGTTCTGGCACCTGTTTTCATTGCAAAATTCTGAGTATCCAAAAGAATCCCCGCATAAAGGGCCTCGGATTCAATTCGTTTCAGCTTCACCTTATCATCCAGATACTGAAGCATTTCCACCACCAATTCACAGGTGGAAGATGCATAGGGTTCGTGGAAGGTCAGATTGGCATCATAGATAAAGTCAGCACCTTTTCTGTGATGGTCAATCAGGAATATCTTCACATCCTCCTGCAACAGTTCGGGTGCCGCAACCAGATTGGGTCTGTGGGTATCCACAACCGCAACCAAGGTGTTGGAAGTGATCATCATTTCTGCCTGACTCGCAGAGATAAAGGTGTTTTCAAAATCCTTATCCAAACGGGTTCTGGAAAGCACCGCTTCGGTATTCACATTGGTATCTTCTAAAATAATGTGTGCCGGTTTATCGAAGGAACAGGCAACTCTTGCCAAAGCTAACGCAGACCCTAAAGAGTCCATATCCGCATTTTTATGCCCCATCACAATGACCTTATCGGCGTGTTCCACCATTTCCCTTAAGGAAAGAGCAATGATACGGGAACGCACTTTGGTGCGTTTTTCAATTTCACGGTTCTGACCTCCGAAATAGGTGAAGTCATTACCAACTTTGATAACAGCCTGGTCACCGCCACGGCCTAACGCCATATCCAGTGCCACACGGGAGAAGTTTTCGGTTTCGCCCAAACTGTCACCCACGCCGATCCCGATACTTAAGGTAACAGGAAGTCCGCCGAAGGTTTCAATATTTTTCACGTCCTTTAATACAGACATCTTGGTTGCCAATAAATCACTGTAATGCTTTCTTTCCATCACAAAGGTAAAACGGTCACGGTCCATTTTGCTGATAATCCCCTGATGAGAACCCACAAATTCGGTAATAATACGCTCTGCCTGAGAAGCAATCATCGTGCGTTCCGCATCGGAAATATGCTTGGTGATTTCATCTAAGTTATCAATGTAGATATGACCTTTCACAATCATATCATCCTGATATTTTTGTTTTAGCGCTGTCAGTTCAGTGGTTTCCACGAAATAGCAAACATAAATCCGTTCTTCCGGTGTCTTGGTATCATCAGTCACCACAGAATACACGGTGAAGCTTTTATCTCCTGCCGGAAACTCGGAAACACCGCCGGAATGGTTCATCACAAACTCCGGAAAAATGTCCACCAATGAACGTCCGATATAATCTTCCGTCGGCAATAATGCGCCAAAAGAGTCATTACACCACACAATTTCGCCGTTGGCTCTCATAACCGCCATGGGAAATGGTGATTTTAAAACCGAGTTGTGGCTGGCAGAACCCACATCAAAGGACAAGCTTTCGATATAATCCCGGAATTTTTTGCTGGAGTTGTTGCCGGTCAGAATAAATATCAGAAATAAAACCAACGTGAGACCCATCTGAATCCAGGCCAGGGTGGAGTTATAGGGATACACCGAAAGAGAAAAAACCAAAAGGAATATAAAGCCAACAAACACTTTGGGCATAGAATACAGCTTCCTAAATACCTGCAGGTTCTCTTTTTTCTGTTTTTGATTGGATAGATTGTTTTTCTGTTTTGTACTCATAATCTCAATCTCCATTGTTTTGTTTGGAACAATGTTATTTCTCTCATTACTTTTCTATCATACACTAGTCTGACCAAAAAGAAGAAATCACTGAATTGGATACGAAAAATCCCTGTTCACTCAGGCGGATCCCCTCTTTTGTGACAATGAGAAGTCCGTTTTTTTGATACTGCTCTATCAACGTTTTGTTGGCTTCCCAAAAGGATGACGGCAACTGATTGACTCTCACACCCAAATCGGTGCGTAAAGAAAGCATCAGTTCCTCAAATTGCGCCTCATCTTCAGAAATAATTTCTTCCTGTCTGCAAAAATTTCCATTGGTATATTCAAAAATGCTCGAGGGATTAGAAAAACGTTTATTTTCAAAAAAGCTGTGCGCTGCCGCACCCATACCGATATATGGAGCACGGGTCCAGTATTTTAAGTTATGACGGCAAGGACTTTTACCGTTTTTCACAAAATTGGAGATTTCATAGTGACGGTAGTCGGAAAGTATTTCGCAGACCAAACGGTATTGTTCATACACGCCGTCATCATCGGGGAATATATATCCCTGTTGGTATAAGGGTGAATCCTCGTCCAGCGTCAAAGCATAAGCGGAAATGTGTTCGCAATCCAAATTTTTTAAAAAGGTCAGTGTTCTCTCCAGAGTTTTTACAGAAGAATCAGGAAGACCATACATAATATCTGCATTGATGTTGGTAAATCCTGTTTCCCGAAGCAGATGATAAGATGCCAAAAATTCTTCTGCCGTGTGAATTCTGCCAAGTTTTTTAAGCTCGTCATTGTTGGCAGACTGCAATCCCATACTAATACGGTTAATCCCTGCATCCCGATACACCAAAAGTTTTTTGGCATCAAAGGTTTTAGGATTTAGTTCAATGGTAATTTCCGTGTCGGTTGCAAAATCAAAAATGTCCCTCGCTTTTTCCAAGAGCTTTGCAATTTCAGCTTCGTCTGCCACCGAAGGGGTTCCTCCTCCGATAAACACCGAATCCACGGCAATCTGTTTGCCTCGGTATGCTTCCATTTCCCTGTGCACCGCTTCAAAATACGCTGTTTGGGAAGATGTGTCTGAAACGGAATAAAAATCGCAATAAGCACATTTTCTCACACAAAAAGGAATGTGAAAATACAGCCCTGCCCTCATCACAGCTTCAAGACAGACATAAACGCCTCCTGGGGCACCTCCACGGTACCGAACTGACGCATACGTTTTTTCCCTTCCTTCTGTTTTTCCAGAAGCTTTTTCTTACGGGTGATGTCACCGCCATAACATTTTGCCAACACGTCTTTACGCATTGCTTTTACGGTTTCACGGGCGATAACCTTGGTGCCGATTGCCGCCTGAATGGGAATTTCAAATAACTGTCTCGGAATTACTTCTTTTAATTTTTCGGCAATTCTTCTGCCTCTTGCATAGGCTTTATCGGTATGCACAATGAAGGAAAGTGCATCCACAATTTCGCCGTTTAAGAGGATGTCTAATTTTACCAGTTTGGATTCTCTGTATTCCGACAGCTCATAATCCAAGGATGCGTATCCTTTGGTACGGGATTTTAAATCGTCAAAGAAATCGTAAATAATTTCGTTTAAGGGCATATCGTAATGAATGGAAACACGGGTTTCATCCAGATATTTCATATCAATGAACACCCCACGGCGTTCCTGACAAAGTTCCATAATGTTACCCACGTAATCAGTGGGGGTCATAATGGTTGCAGAAACAAAGGGTTCTTCCATAGAAGCAATTTCCGACGGATTGGGCAAGTTGGTGGGGTTATCCAAGTCCATCTTGGTGCCGTCTGTTTTAGTAATTTTATAAATTACGCTGGGTGCGGTGGTGATTAAATCTAAATTGAATTCACGCTCTAAACGTTCCTGAATGATTTCTAAATGCAGAAGACCTAAGAATCCGCAACGAAACCCGAAACCAAGTGCAATGGAAGTTTCCGGTTCAAAAATCAGCGCTGCATCGTTTAACTGCAATTTTAAAAGTGCATCTTTTAAATCATCATATCTTGCACCGTCCACAGGATACAATCCGCAGAACACCATAGGCTGCACTGCTTTATACCCCGGCAGAGGCTCACTTGCAGGATTGAATTTGTCGGTAACGGTATCGCCCACTGCAGTGTCACGCAAGGTTTTGATAGAAGCGGTTACATAACCAACTTCCCCGGCACAGATTTCCTGACAGGGAGTCATACCCAGGGCATTTAAATACCCCACTTCCACCACTTCAAATTCTTTGCCGTTGGACATCATTTTCATCGTGGTATCTTTGGTAATTTTTCCGTCCATCACACGGATATAGATAATAACGCCTTTATAAGCATCGTAGTAGGAGTCAAAAATCAGTGCTTTTAACGGAGCATTCTCATCGCCTTTGGGAGCAGGAATGGTGTTGGCAATGGCTTCCAAAACGTCTTCAATGTTGGTGCCGTTTTTCGCGGAAATCAGCGGTGCTTCGTCAGCAGGAATTCCGATGATATCTTCAATTTCCCTTTTCACTTCATCCGGTCTGGCACTGGGCAGGTCAATTTTATTGATGACAGGCAGAATTTCCAGATCACTGTCTACCGCTAAGTAGGCATTTGCCAGAGTCTGTGCCTCAATTCCCTGAGCTGCATCCACAATCAGGATAGCACCTTCACAAGCTTTTAAGCTTCGGGACACTTCATAGTTGAAGTCCACATGACCGGGGGTGTCAATCAAGTTGTAAATATATTCTTCTCCGTTTTTGGCACGATACACCAGACGAACGGCTCTTGCCTTGATGGTGATACCACGTTCTCTTTCCAGTTCCATATTATCCAAAAGCTGCTCTTCCATTTCTCTGGCAGAAACAACCCCGGTTTTCTCAAGCAGACGGTCTGCCAGAGTGGATTTTCCGTGGTCAATATGTGCTATAATCGAAAAGTTTCTGATATGATTTAATCTGTCGCTCATAAAATTACCAAAAGGCGATATGAAATCTGCCGTGTTCCTTTCCATTGGGCTTTCATTCGGGAATGTATAATTTTTTGCATAAATTATCAATCGGATTTTCCTGTTGGTTCCCCTTTAGGCAGAAGAACCGACAGTAATTTTCAATATTATTTCAATATAGTATTATAACATAATACTCCTTGTTTGTAAATAACTTTTTTGAAAAAAAGAAAAATATTGTAAAACTTATTGACAAATGCATAATTATGTATTATAATAGGTTTATTATTGATTACGCTTGCATAATTATGCAACAAAGGTGAGGAAAATGTTAGAACAAATCAAACAAACCGACAAAACGTATTATATGAACACCTTCGGAGAACGGCTTCCCGTTTGTTTCACCGAAGGAAATGGTATGACCATGACCGCAACAGACGGTAAAATCTACTATGATTTTATGGCAGGAATTGCCGTCAACTGCTTAGGTCACAATCATCCTAAACTGGTGGAAACCATCTGCAATCAGGCAAAAAAGCTGATTCACACTTCCAGTTTATACTATATTGAATCTCAGGCAAATTTAGCAAAAGCCCTTTGCGAAAACTCCTGTGCAGACAAAGCATTTTTTGCCAATTCCGGTGCAGAAGCAAACGAAGGTGCCCTAAAGCTTGCCCGTAAATATTTTTATAATAAAGGGCAGGAAAAACCTGAGGTAATTACCTTGAAAAATTCCTTCCACGGAAGAACCTTAGCAACCCTTTCCGCTACAGGGCAGGAAAAATATCAGAAGCCTTACGCTCCCTTAGTGGAAAAATTTATTCACGTTCCCGCAAACGACATTGATGCTTTCAAAGCTGCAGTCACCGAAAAAACCGGTGCAGTTCTGCTGGAAGTGATTCAGGGAGAAAGCGGTGTTCGTCCCTTAGACAAAGCTTACTTAGAAGAAATCCGAAAAATTTGCACCGAACGTGATATTGTGCTGATTTTTGACGAAGTGCAAACCGGTATGGGCAGATGCGGCACCCTGTTTGCCTACGAAACTATTGGTGTAGAACCCGATATTTTCACTCTGGCAAAAGCATTGGCAGGTGGTGTTCCCATCGGAGCAATTCTTTGCAAGGAAAAATTCTCTGCCTTTGCGCCCGGTGACCACGGAACCACCTTTGGCGGAAATCCTTTGGCAACAGCGGCAGGTCTTTGTGTGGTGAACGAATTGCTGAACAACGGTGTTTTAGAAAATGCCAAAACAATGGGCAAACTGTTCCAAGGAAAATTAACCGCTTTGCAAAATCATTTCCCCATTATTAAAGAAGTACGCGGAAAAGGGCTGATGATTGGCGTGGAATTTGCCGAACCCATTGCAAAAGCCTTATCCAAAAAGTTATTTGAAGCAGGATTCTTGGTTGGCACCGTGGGTGAAACCGTGTTCCGTTTAGTTCCGCCCTTAATTATTACCGAAAAAGAAATCAACTTACTTACCGATAAACTCACCGAGTTACTGAAAAACTTATAGAAACGAGGATCAAAAAATATGAAACATTTTATCAGTATTACCGATATTACAAAACAGGAATTTGACGATATTTTAACCTTGGCACACAAACTGAAAAAGATGCAGAAAGCAGGCACTCCCCACCCCTACTTAGCAGGCAAAAGCTTAGGGATGATTTTTGCAAAATCTTCCACCAGAACCCGTGTTTCCTTTGAAGTGGGAATGTATCAGCTGGGTGGTCATCCCCTGTTTTTAAGCTCCAATGACATTCAGTTGGGCAGAGGCGAAACCATTTACGACACCGCAAATGTGTTATCAGGCATGCTGGACGGTATTATGATTCGTACCTTCTCTCAGGATGATGTGTATGACTTGGCAAAATACGGTTCTATCCCCGTAATCAACGCTTTAACCGACTTGGAACACCCCTGTCAGGCGATGGCTGATATGCAGACCATCTACGAAGAATTCGGCAAGCTGGAAGGCTTAAAATTTGCCTATGTGGGTGACGGCAACAATATGGCGCACTCCTTAGCGCACGCTTGTGCAATGGCAGGAATTGACTGCTATATTGCAACTCCCGAAAAATACAAATGTGTACCCGACCAGATTGAAAAAGCAAAAGCACTGGCAAAAAACTGCAAAATCGTGGAAACATGCGACCCCGAAGAAGCAATGAAGGGTGCCAATATCGTATATACCGACACTTGGGTAAGTATGGGTCAGGAAGCAGAAAAAGCAACCAAGGTAAAAGAATTTGGGGATTACCAGGTGAACAAAAAACTGTTCTCTTTAACCGATGAAAACTCTATCTTCTTACATTGCTTACCTGCATACAGAGGCTTTGAAGTGACCGAAGATGTTATTGACGGTCCTCATTCCAGAATTTTTCAGGAAGCAGAAAACCGTCTGCACGCACAAAAAGCAATTATGACTATGCTGATGGCAGATTCCTACAAAAAATAAGGAGATTGAAAATGGCACAGGAAAAAGATTATTACGGCTTTCATATCCGTCTGGCAACCGAAGCGGAAATCCCTGAAATTCAGGCAATCACCAAGATTTCCTTTCAGAAATATGTGAAAAATGCAGGGCTGGAGGATACCGAAGCGTTAAACGAAACCTATGATGATATTTTAAAAGATCTGGATACCAAGCTGGTGTTTGTGGCATTTATCAACGAAGTGCCCGCAGGCAGTGTGCGTATTAAAGTGAAAGAAGACGGCACCGCATACTTAAGCCGTTTCGGCGTAAGTCCCGAATTTCAGAACCATGGGGTTGGAAAAAGCTTAATGAGCGTTGTGGACACAGTGATGATGGAAAAAGGCGTGAAACGCTTAGAGCTGCACACCGCTGCCAAATATTTTGATTTGGTTCGGTTCTACTACGGCAGAAAATTCTATATTGATTCCATCTCCGAAGACCGTGGCTACAAACGTGCACTGATGGTGAAAGAATACACCAAGGTAAAAGAATAATTCTTTTGTTTTTTGGCATCAAAAAAGGAAGTATCAATTGATACTTCCTTTTTTATGTACAAATTATTTATAGCCTAATTCTTTTTTGAATTCTGCTAAGTTTACAATGGAACCTTCCACTCTGGATTTTTCTGCTGCGAAGGAAATCAAGTGGTTTTCCACAGAAATTGCAATTGCACTGAGTTCCTTTTCATCACAGTTTCCGGTGATGTAATCATATAAAGAATCCATCAATCCCTGGTCGCCGCCGCCATGACCACCAACAATGGAGTTGGAAGCGGTTGCATTTTCCAGGTCAATTTTAGTTTTCTGACGGGTTCTGAAATCAAAGAATTCTAAGAGCATATCGCCGATAGAACCGCTTAATTCACCATCGGTACCCATTACACGGATGTAACGGCCGCCTTCGTTGAAAGCACTCATATTGAAGGATGCCACTGCACCGTTTTCAAATTCTAAGTTTACAACCTGACGGTCTACCACGTCATTATCGCATTTGTAAACACATTTGCCGTACTGAGTGGTTTTTAACGCTTCTGCCACTTGTTCATTGGTGGGAGTTTCTATCTTGGTGGCAGCATTACGGAACCAGGTGTTCTTTTCGTCTTCTAAGTACAGTTTTACCGCATTGTAATAACAGGTGTCATACACAGGGCAGGTTTTGTCGCAACGTTCGGGAGAACCTTCCGGTGCATTTTCACGGGTGAAATATCCTAAAGATCCAAAGGAATGAACGTTTTTACAGGGAGAACCAATCAGCCATTGGATAATATCCATATCGTGGCAGCATTTCTGCAGAATCATGCAGGAGCTTCTTTCAGAGTTGCCCCAGTTTCCTCTCACAAAGCTATGGCTCTGATGCACGTTACCAACACATTCGGAATGATGAACGGAAAGCACCTTCCCAACTGTGCCGTTGTTGATCAGTTCTTTTATCTTCATAAAGAAGGGCGCATAACGCAAAACGTGACAAACCAGCACTTTGGTGCCTTTTTCTTTGGCAGCGTTTGCCATATCCACACATTCCTGATAATCTGCGGAAACGGGTTTTTCCAACAGAATATCATAACCTAATTCGATTGCTTTCATGCAGGGAGCATAATGAAGCTGATCCATGGTTGCGATGATAGCGATATCTGCAAATTTGGGAACAGCTAAAATGTCTTCATAGCTTTCGTAGCACTGATCATCGGTTAAACCGTAGGTTTCTTTTACAAACTGTCTTAATGCGGGAACCGGGTCTGCCACACCAACTACCTGAAATTTTTCAGGATCCATTCTGCTGATGTAAATTCTGCCTCTGTCGCCGGCACCGATTAAAATCACTTTTAATTTTTCCATAATTTTTAATATCCCCTTTACTTTTTTCTCTGGATATGCTATTATCAGTATAACACGACTTAAATTATATGTAAATACAAAAAAAGACAATCATTATGTAATTTTGGCTCAAAAAGGAGTTTTTTATGCACGGAACCACTTATCCCATCAAAGAACGCATCAGATTGACCCGCATCAATTCATTTTTTACTCTTCCCTGCAGTAACACCTACGAATTTTTAGGAGAAAGCCATACTTTTTGGGAGTTGATGTATGTGATAAAAGGTAGCATCTGTGTTTCCGCAGACGAAAAGGTGTATCATCTGTCGGAAGGACAAATCATCTTTCATCAACCCTTAGAGCTTCATAAATTCCACGTCACCTCCCCGGAAGGTGCAAAAATTCTGGTAATGTCGTATGACGCAGAAGGAAAACTCAGAGACTTTTTTAGGGAAAAAGTGTTCCTTTTAGATAATTATCAAAAACGAATTTTAAAAGACCTGATTTCTTATGCAGAAGCTCACGCCGATCAGGATTCTGCCACTTACTTTCGGTATCTTTCCGCCTTTTTGAATGATCGTTTATATTCCCAACAGGTGAGCCTTTTCATTCAGCAATTATTGCTTTCCTTAGCGGAAGACAGCAACATCGCTCCTTCTCCTGAAGATGAAGCTTCCGTACTGTTTACCAAAACGGTTCAATATATGAATGAACATATCACCGAGAACCTTTCAGTTTTGGAAATTGCAGAAGCACTTCATATCAGCGTGTCTGCCCTGAAACGTATTTTCAAAAAATATGCCGGTCTCGGCGTGCATAAGTATTTTCTGAAATTAAAATTAAAAACTGCTATTGAAATGCTGGGTACCGGTGTCACTGTCACCTCGGTAGCCGAGAAACTGGGATTCAGTAGTCAAGGATATTTCACCAACGCTTTCAAACGGGAATACGGTGACCTGCCATCTTCCTATGTAAAATAATTGGTCTTTTCGCAAAAAACAGATTCCTTATCCAAAAAGGAATCTGTTTTGTTATATTCCTTTGGCTTGATTATGATTTAACATCTGGTTAACCCTCCTGATATTTCTTGGTCTGTTTCATCGTTTTTTGCAGAAAAAACAAGCCACACACGAAAGGTCACCCCCTGTTTTCAGGGGAACAAATACTTTTACTATCACACAAAAAAGGGAGGTACCCTTTGGATATCTCCCTGTTCTGGAGCTGGTGACAAGAATCGAACTTGCAACCTGCGGTTTACGATACCGCTGCTCTGCCTTTGAGCCACACCAGCATATGTCAAGGGCTGTCTATGTTTCAGACAGCCCTCTGTTTTTCCATCTTCTTATCTCGGTATGAGATCGAAACAACACCTTATTCTTCGGTAGTTTCCATAACATCCTGATTCTGCTGATTTCTGTGTTTGAACGCCACAATCAGTCTTCTCTGAGGTTCCACACCTACGGAATAAGTGGTAATCATCGGATAGCTCTGCAATGCAGAATGGATGATTCTTCTTTCGTAAGCTTTCATGGGTTCCAATTCGTATTTACCGTGAGATTTAATTACACGGTTTGCAATGCTTTTTGCCAGACCGGTTAAAGTTTTTTCACGTTTCATACGGTAATCTTCGGTATCTAAGCGGATTTTTTCGCCGCCTTTCACCTTTTTATTGAATGCTAACTGAAGCATATGCTGGATAGCATCTAAGGTATCACCGTGTTTGCCGATGATGTTACCCGCTTCGTCGCCAACTAAGTTTACAGAAATGATTCTGCCTTTCTGGGTTACTTCCGCAGATACAGAAATGTCCATCAGACGGAATAATTCTTTTACGTGTTCTTCCACGAAGGCAACGCCGTTTTCAGTGGGAACAAAGTCAGTATCATCTTCATAGTTGATACTCTGTTTTTTAGGTTCCGCTTTTACTTCTTCTTTTACAACCTTTTTTTCAACCTTTGCTCTGGGAGCTTTCACTTCTTTTTTAGGAGTTTCCAAGGTTTCTTCAGGTTTTTTCACATCATATCTGGCCAGGATTCTTGCAGGTTTTGCACCGATTCCCAAAAATCCGGAGGTAGGTGTATCTAAAATTTCAAATTCAATCAAATCTCTGTCAACAGCCAATTCCAGGACTGCTTTTTCAATCGCTTCATCAACTGTTTTTGCAGTGGTGATAATTTCTTTCACAGGTATTGTCCAACCTTTCTATTTCTTTTTCTTCTTTTTGAGTTCTTTCTTTTCCAAGCGTTTCTGCTCTGCTTTCACTTCAATTTCGTTGCTTTCTTTATGTACCACATAACGGTCTAAAGTGAAGCTCTGAATTACCTGCAGAATGTTACCAACAATCCAGTAAAGACCCATTGCAGCAGGCAGAATGTAACAGAAGTAACCTGTCATCAAGGGGAAAACATACTGCATGGTTTTCATCTGGGAAGCCTGTTCTGCAGTCTGAGTTTTTGCGTTCATTTTCTGAGAAATGAAGCTGGTTAAGAAAGTGGATAATGCTGCTAAAACGGGGAACAGCCAATAAAGGGGCTGAGTCATAACAACATTGCCGGGAACGTGTCCTAAGTTTACACCCAGGAAATTAAAATTCATAAAGAAACTTTCTGCAGTCAGATTAAACTGAGCAGCAACATCTGCTAATCTGGTAGCCGCTTCAGCCATATTGTTACTAACCCAGGCAACCACGTCAAGCTGAGTCATTCTGGCGAGGTTTTCACCTGCCAAAGCTGCCATCGCAGCGGAAATTCCCTGCTGACCGGGCAACAGGATATAAGTAGCGGGATTCTGAATAATCCCATAAACTGCAAATAAAATAGGCATCTGAATCAGAAGCGGTAAACAACTGCTCATCGGATTGATTTTATGCTGCTGATACAGTTTTACGGTTTCTTCATTCAGTTTTTCTTTGTCGTACTGATATTTTTTCTGAAGTTCCTGCAAAGCAGGCTGAATTTTTGCCATATGTGCCATGGATTTCTGCTGTTTGATTACCAGAGGCAGCATACAAACACGCACCAAAACCGTAAACAGAATGATGGCCCAACCAAAATTCTGCACCAGATCATAGATGAATCTCATCACAGATCCTAAAATCACGTAAATAAATTCGAACATTTTTAAATCCTTTCTATCACCGGGAATTTACGGATAGTCCACTCCGCCCGGATTCCATGGATTGCAACGAAGAATACGCCAACAAGCTTTCAAAAAGCCTCTGAAAAACCCGTATTTTTTTACTGCCAAAATAGCATACTGAGAGCATGTGGGATAAAATCGACAACGGGCACCCAAAAGCGGAGAAATCCACTTCTGGTAACCCCGGACCAATAATATAAACAGTTTACTGAGCATCAAATGCACCTGCTTTATGTAACAGTTTTAAAAGCTCTTTTCCCAAAGCAAAAAAATCGGCACCCAAAATAGCAGGACGTGCCACAATCACAAGGTCATAACCCGGTTTCATTGTGGGAAATAAGAGCCGCATATTTTCAAAAATCAACCGTCTTGCACGGTTTCTTTTACAAGCTTTCCCGATTTTTTTGGTAGCAGTAACGCCGTAACGCAAATCTTTGTGATTATTGTTACGGTAATAAAGCACCACATATCTTCCGGGATAAGACTGGCCTTTTTTATAAACTCTCTGAAATTCGTAGTTTTCTGTTAAAGAAGTAGCGTGAATCAAACCGTCTCCCTCACATGCTAAGAAAAATCCAACGAATGTTGCAATCTTTTTACTGGGTAAAATAAAAATACGCTAATAAAGAAAAAATGCCGTAAGCGTAAGCATCTGACGACATTTCTTATCTTATGAATTATGCGCTAAGACTAACTCTGCCTCTTGCTCTTCTTCTAGCTAAGATTTTTCTACCGTTTCTGGTTCTCATTCTTTTGAAGAAACCGTGTTCTCTTTTTCTCTGTCTTTTCTTGGGCTGATAAGTTCTTTTCATGTTTTTGCACCTCCAAATATATCATTGATTACTTTAACTATTTGATGCTTCCCTGCGGGAAGAACTGCTAACGTTTGATACCAGCAAACACTATTTATCAATTTTAGCATTCAATATTATAACGAATAAACTCTAAAATGTCAAGTGATTTTTCAAAGTTTTTCAAATTTTTTTGATTTTTTTATTTTTTTTGGTTTTTTTCAAAGATTTGATT